>JARLGS010000068.1 GCA_031292695.1 Mycobacterium sp.
CCCTACACCTTCACGGTGACCAACACCGGCAACGTGACGCTGACCGCTGTGGGCGTGACGGACCTGCCGATCTCGCCGGCCGGCCTGACCACGAGCCCGGTCTGCACCGGGCTGACCAGCCCGACGGCCAGCTGCACCTCGAGCTCGTCGACCACGCTGGCCCCGGGGCAGGTGGCCCACTTCACCGCCAGCTACTCGGTGACCCAGGCCGACCTCAACAACGGCTCGATCAACGACAAATCCTCGGCGACGGGGACCAACCCCGCATCACTGGGCGGCACGACGACGGCCACCTCCAACGAGGTCACGGTCACGGCGACGCAGAACCCGCTCCTCACCAGCGTCAAGTCCAGCACGACCACGTCGGTGACCAACGTGGGCGACACGATTTCCTATCAGTTCGTCGTCACCAACGTGGGCAACGTGACCATCACCAACGTGGGCGTTACCGACAACGCGGTCTCGCCGGCTGGTCCGCTCACCAGCGGGCCGACCTGTGTGTCCCTGGCCAACCCGACAGGCACCTGCTCCGGCTCGACGGCGTCGTCGCTGGCCCCCGGCCAGTCGGCCACCTTCACCGCCACCTATACGGTGACCCAGGCCGACCTCGACAACGGCACGATCAAGGACACGGCTACAGCCTCGGGCACCCCGCCGAACTCGCAGACGCCGGTGACTGGCGGCGGAACGGCCACCGTCGACGTCACGCGCATCAGCGTCGTCAAATCGACGAGCCCGAGTGCCGGAGTCGTGGCCGGCTCGACGACCCCGATTGTGTACACGCTGACCGTGTCGAACACCGGAACGTCGACGACGACCGCGCCGGTTACGGTGACGGACGCGGCGCCGACGGGTACGACGTTGGTGTCGGGATCGCCCAAGTGCGCAACCGGTGGACCGCCCGACTGCAGCGTCGCCGTGGGCAGCACCGGCACGATCACCTGGACCATCCCGGCCGGGGTGGCACCAGGTGCGTCCTACACGCTCACCTTCTCGGTGACGGCCAACGCATCGGACGCGACGGGCACCATTACGAACTCCGCCACCTGGAGCGGCCCGAGCTGCGGGACACCGGTGGCCCCGGTGACGACCGACATTGCGAGGGCGACTACCACGACGTGTCCGACAAATACCACGAGCACGCCTGTGTCGGCCGCGCCGGTCACCACACCGGCAGTCACCACGACGACCACGACCACGGCGCCACCGAAGACGGCGGTCAGCACGACACCGCCGATCGCCTTCACGGGCGCGCTCTTGTCCGAGGAGTGGCTGGCCGGCCTGGCAGCCCTGGCTTTGGGCGCGACCTTCATGGTGATCGCCCGCACGCGCCGCCGCACGCCGAAGCACGCAGCGCCGAAGAAGTAGATCGCTCCGGTAGGAGGAAGGGGACACTCGGGAGGCAGGGATCTCCTTCTGGACGGCGCAAGACCCGCCCAGAAGGAGATGCCCGAGAAGGGAGCCACCCGAGAAGGGAGCCAGTGGCCCTTTCGATTCCTTTATCGCCGAACTCAGCGCGGCCAGAGCGCGTCAAACCCGACGCTCGAGGAAACGGTTGCGCGTGATTTGGACAGCAGATCGCGGCGGTTGTCGGTGCGTTGTGCAAACAAAGGAGCTCCTCGAGAATTAGGGCCGAACAGCCCTGCCCGATACGAGCCGATCAGCCCTAACGGGTAATCACCCCTCCGGGTTACCTTGCTAATTGAGGACGGCAGACGTCCGCAGAGTTCATGTGGTCACGGCCACCGGGGCAGCGCCGGAAATCGGCACAACCCCGAGATGAGCGACATTGGCGATTGGCGAAACGAAGGGATAGGCGGCTTATGCGACCCGCTTGGCTGAAGAGGAACGCGTCACGTCGTAGCGAGCGCCGAGTGGACCGTGGGCACGGTCATCTGCGCAGTGTCATCAAAGGCGGGCTGGCATCGGCGCTGGCCATCGCTGGACTTGTCGCGTTCGCGACCACGGCGTCTGCTCACGACAACTCCGTCACTCCCAGCCCATCGTGCAACAGCCCGCTCGGCAGCGGCGTCACAGTCAAGTGGACGATCGCGAACGACTACGGCGTGTCCGAGACCGGCACCGTTGCGTCGGTCGACGGCGGTCTCGCGACGTTGGACGCCACCAGCTACAGCATCGGTCCGAACGGGTCAAAGGTTCTGACCCAGACTCTTACCGCTGCCGAGGTGACGTCCATCGGCAGCACCGATACCCTCACGATCCACAGCAACTGGTCAGACGGTTACCCGGTGAACGTGGGGAAGCCGTACCTCGTGGACACGGGGACCTATAGCTTCTCTCAGCTCAACTGCTCAGCACCCATGGGGAAGATCGCCGGGCACATCTACTTGTGCGACAACGGTGGCAACCAGACGTCCACCGAGGTGTCCGGTGGGACCCTCGGCGCGACCGGCCCCCAGACGGTGACGACGCAGAGCAACCCGATCTCCCCGCCGGTTCCGGTACTCGCCGGCGGTTACACCATGACCGCCGCTCCTCCCACGGGCTACAAGCTCGTCACGTGTCATGGCACCTCGACACCAAACGGAGGTGGCACGTCGGCCACCGAATCGGTCACGGTGCCGTCCGCCGGGACCGGGACGGGTTACTTCTATGTGACGCCCATCACCCAGACGATCGCAGGTGACATCTACCTCTGCGGCAGCACCACGGAGGTGCCGGGTGGGACCCTGGGCGCGACCGGTCCCCAGACGGTCACGACGCAGGCCAACCCGCTCGCGCCGATGAACGTCAAGGCCGGCAGCTACACGATGACGGCCACGGCTCCCGCGGGCTACCTGTTGGTGGTCTGCGGCGGCAGTTCGACGCCCAACGGATCGGGCAGCTCGGCCACCGAGTCGGTCACCGTGCCGAGCGGCGGCGCGGGTGCGGGCGTCTTCTACGTCCAGGCCTTTGCGCCCAAACTGACGATCGTCAAGTCGAGCACGACCACCTCGGTCACGAACGTCGGTGACACGATCAACTACAAGTACGTCGTCACCAACACGGGCAACGTGCCCTTGACCAGTGTGGGGGTGACCGACCTGCCGATCTCACCGGCCGGCGCACTTACCACCGGGCCGACCTGCACGGGGCTCACCAACCCGTCGTCCAGCTGCACCACCAGCTCGTCGACGACGCTCGCCCCCGGGCAGATCGCGACCTTTACCGCCACCTACAACGTGACGCTGTCCGACCTCAACAACGGGTCGATCAACGATACGTCCAAGGCCACCGGGACCAACCCGTCGCCCCTGACCGGAACGACCACGGCTGACTCCAACGAGGTCAGCGTGCCGGTCAACCAGCAGCCGAAGCTCGTCATCACCAAGGCGACCACCACGACCTCGGTCGCCCATGTCGGTGACACCGTCAACTACAGCTTTACGGTGACCAACGAGGGCAACGTGACCCTGACCGGCGTGGGTGTCACCGACCTGCCGATCTCCCCGGCCGGCCTCACCACCAGTCCGACCTGCACCGGGCTGACCAACCCGTCGGCCGCGTGCACCACCAGCTCGTCCACGACGCTGGCCCCTGGACAGGTCGCGACCTTCACTGCCTCGTACTCGACGACGCTGGCCGACCTCAACAACGGCTCGATCAACGACAAGTCCTCGACCAGCGGCACGAAGCCCGGTGGAGGCTCCACCACGGCGATGTCGAATGAGGTCACGGTGCCTGCCACCCAGAGCCCACAGCTGAAGATCGTCAAGTCGACCACCACGACCTCGGTGGGCAATGTCGGCGACACCGTCAACTACAGCTTCACCGTGACGAACGAGGGCATCGTGACGCTGACCGGCGTCGGCGTGACCGACCTGCCGATCTCCCCGGCGGGAGCGCTCACCTCCGGGCCAATCTGCACCGGCCTGACCTCCCCGTCGGCTTCGTGCACCTCGAGCGCGTCGACGACCCTGGCCCCGGGCCAGGTGGCAACCTTCAGCGCCACCTACAAGGCGACACAGGCCGACCTCGACAACGGCTCCATCAACGACACGTCCAAGACGACCGGCACCAACCCGGCGCCCCTGGGCGGGACGACCACGGCTGACTCCAACGAGGTGTCGGTGCCGGTCGTTCAGAGTCCGAAGCTCAGCATCGTCAAGTCGACGACCACGCTCTCGGTCTCGAGCGTGGGGACAGTCATCCCCTACACCTTCACGGTGACCAACAGCGGGAACGTGACCCTGACCAGCGTCGGCGTCACCGACCTGCCGATCTCCCCGGCTGGCGCCCTGACCACCGGGCCGACCTGCACGGGGCTCACCAACCCGTCGTCCAGCTGCACCACCAGCTCGTCGACGACGCTGGCCCCCGGCCAGGTCGCGACCTTCACCGGCACCTACAAGGTGACGCTGGCAGACCTCGACAACGGCACGATCAACGACACGTCCAAGACCACCGGCACCAACCCGGCACCCCTGGGGGGGACGACCACGGCCGACTCCAACGAGGTCACCGTGCCGACGACCCAGAACCCGGGCCTTGAGATCGTCAAGTCGAGCACGACGACCTCGGTCTCGACGGTGGGGACTGTCGTCCCGTACACGTTCACGGTGACCAACAGCGGGAACGTGACACTGACGGGTGTGAACGTGACCGACCTGCCGATCTCCCCGGCGGGAGCGCTCACCTCCGGACCCAGCTGCACCGGCCTGACCTCCCCGTCGGCTTCGTGCACCTCGAGCACGTCGACGACGCTGTTCCCGGGACAGGTGGCAACCTTCACCGGGACCTACACGGTGACGCAGGCGGACCTCGACAACGGTTCCATCAGCGACACGTCCAAGACGACCGGCACCAACCCGGAGTCGCTGGGCGGATCGACCACTGCCGATTCGAACGAGGTCACCATCACGGCGGCCCAGTCGCCCAGCATCTCGGTGGTCAAGACGGCGAACGTCACCACGGTGAGCGCCGTCGGCCAGGTCGTGACCTACACCTTCACGGTGACGAACACCGGCAACGTGACGCTCAGCAACGTGGACGTCACGGACGCACAGGCGTCCCCGTCGCTCGACTCGAGCCTCGGACCGATCACCTGCACGACGGGTACTCCCGGGTCCATCACCTTGGCGCCGGCGGCGACCGACACGTGCACCGCCGACTACACGGTGACGCAGGCCGACCTGACCAACGGTTCGCTGGCTGACACCGTCACGGTCGTCGGCGACCCGCCGAACGAGCTGCCTCCGGTCACGGACGCCTCCAGCCTGTCGCTGACGGTGACCAGCGTGAGCGTCGTCAAGGCGGCCAGCCCGGACGGTGGCGTCACCGCCGGCTCGACCACCCCGATCGTGTACACGCTCACGGTGAAGAACAACGGCACGGCGACCACGACCGATCCGATCGTGGTCACCGACACGGCTCCGACCGGCACCACGCTGGTCTCGGGTTCGCCTGCGTGCGCCACTGGTGGGCCTCCCACCTGCACCGTGGCGGTCGGGAGCACCGGCACGATCACCTGGACCATCCCCGCCGGGGTGGCTCCGGGGGCGTCCTACACGCTCATTTACTCGGTGACCGCCAACGCCTCAGACGCCACGGGCACCATCACCAACACGGCCTCGTGGAGCGGTCCGAGCTGCGGGACCCCCGTCGTCACGACCGACATCCCCCAGGTCGCAACGGTGACGACGTGCCCGACCAACACGGTCAGCACGACCGTGACGGCGGCGCCGGTGACTGCTCCGGCAGCGACCACGCCGACGACGTCGACCACCACGACCACGGTTCCGCCGAAGACGAACCCGGCGACGACACCGGCCATCGCCTTCACCGGCGCGCTTCTGACCCAGGAGTGGATGA
>JARLGS010000599.1 GCA_031292695.1 Mycobacterium sp.
ACCGGTTCCTCATCGGCCAACGTGTCGGTCCCCTCCGGCTACAACTATGTGGTGAACAACACCACGACCCCGATCACCGTGCAGGGGTCGGGCTCTGGCACCCAGTATCTCTCGGGCGACACCGGTGCCACGTTCTTCGTTTCGGGCACCAGCACGATCGCCGCGACGGGCGGCGACAACACGCTGGTCGTCACCTCGACCCCCGGCGCCACCTATCTGGTGTCGTCCGGCACGGGCAGCGACACCATCAACGTGTCGGGCACCGGCACGGCGGCCGGCGGCGGCGGTTCCAACCTGATCTTCAGCGGTGGCACCGGCCTGGTGTTGTCGACCGGCCAGGACACCGTGGTGTCCGAAGGCGGCGCCACGACCGTGCAGGCCTCTGGTGCGCAGAGCCTGCTGTTCGGCGACTTCGGCAGCACCACCGGCAGTCTGACCATGTCGGTCAGCGGCGCGCAGGCAACCGTGTCGTCCGGCAACGCGAACACCACGCTGACGACCTCCGGCAGCAACGCCCTCGTGTTCGGCGGCTTCACCTCCACCCCCGGCTCGTTGACCGAGCTCGACAGCGGCAGCAACGATACGATCTCGACCGGCTCCAGCCCGTCGAACATCACACTGACCGGCAGCAACGCCCTGGTCTTCGGCGGCGTCAACAACGGCGCCCCGCTGAACGTCCTTGACATGGGGACAAACGACACCGTCTCCGGCCTGAGCAGCCCGACCACCATCACGGCCGGAACCGGCAGCAAGGGCCTCTGGGCGTTCGGCGGCAGCGGCGCGCTCACCTTCGTCGGCGGATCCAGCACCGCAACCGTGGTCAGCGGCTCCGGCAACGCCAGCGTCGTCGGCGGCACCGGCGGCGTCGTGGTCGCGAGCAACGGCAATGACACCGTCAGTAGCACTGGAAGCGCGACGCTGTTCGGCTCCTCCGGCCACACCGTGGCCTACAGCGGCGCCGGCGCACTGGAATACGCCGCAGGCGCCGGCAACGAAACACTGAACGCCAGCGGCACGACAGCCGGCAACCTTCTGTTCGCCAACACGGTGTCCTCCGCCAACGACCGGATCATCTCCGGCAGCGGCGCCGATACCTTCGTGGCCGGCGGCGGGGCAGACACTTTCACGGGCGGCACAGGTGGCAACACCTACTACTTCCTGTCGAAGTACACGACCGGCAAGACCGACTTCATCACCGACCTGACCAGCAACGACACGGTCAACCTGATCGGCTACGACTCCACCAAGTCGTCGATTGCAACGGCCAGTGGCAGCACCACGCTGACGCTGTCGGACAACACGAAGATCACCTTCGTCAACCTCAGCAGCATCAGCGGCGACCATATCAACTACGGCTGATAGCCGCCCGCCCCCCAATCGAAACCTCGCCCGAACCCTCGGGCGAGGTTTCTTGTTTTCGGGCGTCCGCACCCGCGCTATAGACTCGCCCCATTCGGGTGCCATCTCATCGCGTGCGGCCTGAACGCCCTGTTGCCGGCAAACGGACAGGACGATGCAACCATATCGGAGACTGGCGCACCGAATCAGGGCGATCTGGCGCGCGCCTTCCTCCCGCGCGCTCCCACCGGAGTACATCCCGATCATCGATCACGAACGTCTGGAGTCGCTCAGGGCCGAACTGGCCACGGTTCGCAAGGAAGCCGCATGCCGCCAACGAATCGGCAACGTCATCGCGCGCTATTTCATCAAGGGTGAGCGGACCCCCGATATCGCCATCCCAATCGACGCAGTGACCATCGATTGCGATCCGGTCTGGGTCCCCGGCATGCTGGAGCGCCCGGACCTGACCGAACCGGAATTCGCGATGTTTCGCTTCTTCGATGCGAACGACGACACGGTCCTCGATATCGGCGCCAATTTCGGCTACTCCGCCGCCACGATGTGGGCCGCCGGGTCACGCTCGCGGATCCTGTCGTTCGAACCGAATCAGTGGCACTCGGTCTGCCTCGAGCAGATCAAGGCCCTGCGACCCGGCCAGTTCGACTACCTCATCACCGGCCTCGGGAATGCCGAAACCAGGATCCCGTTCACCATGCCGGTCGTCGAAGGCACCGGCATCAGCGGCCTGTCCTCGGCCGCCATCGAGAGCGAAACGGACTGGGCGATCCCGGAAAACCTGCTCAGCTACATGATGAACTACCTGCCCAACATCCCACTGCCACGCCTGCAATTCTCCGAGACACTCTGGCCGATCAGCAAGCTGGACGATGTCCTGGCGCGGAATCGCTTCGCCGTTCCGCTCGACCGGATCAGCGCGATCAAGATCGATGTCGAAGGCTACGAAGCCGACGTTCTGGCCGGCGCCGGCGCCACCCTTGACCGCCATCGCCCGATGCTGATGATCGAAGGGGCCAACCGGGTGCCCGAGGTCGTCAGCCAGCTGGTCGCCCGCGACTATGCCTATGCCGACTTCCGCGATGAGGGAGTCGTGCTGTCCGACGAACCCTCCACCCGGGTCGGCGGCTTCTTCCTGCACCGGACAAAGCTGGACGCGTATCGCCGCATCGGGCTGCTCTTGAACTGAGGATGAGTTCGGCGATGGCCCTCCCCCTGCGATCCACCTCCCCGATCATGGATGCCTACGAAGCCTGGGACGAGGCCGCACGCAACCACAGCGCCGGCGCATTCCCCACCGAAGTGCTCCGCCTCATCGAGCGCATGCTGCCCGGCCGCATCCGCGCCTCGGCCGAGACGGGCTGCGGCAAGAGCACCATCCTGTTCTCGAATGTTTCCGATCATCACACGGTGTTCTGCCTCGATGACCGCGACGAGGGCGACAGTTCGTCGGTGGAGTTCTTCCGCCGCTGCCCGGTCACCCAGCTCGATCGGCTGGAGCTGGTGTACGGTCCCACCCAACGGACCCTGCCGCCCTACCTCCACACGCGCCGCTACGATCTGGTGATGCTGGACGGGCCGCATGGCTGGCCGATGCCGGAGCTGGAGTATTACTTCTTCTATCCGCATATCGAGCCCGGCGGCCTGCTGATCGTGGACGATTGCAACATCCCCACGATCGGACGGTTGGCCGACGTGCTGGCCGAAGACGCCATGTGGCACCTCGAAGGCCTGGCGGCGACCGCCGCCGTCTTCCGGCGCACCGATGCCCCGGTGTTCGACCCGCTCGGGGACAACTGGTGGGAACAGCACTTCAACCGGCGGCGCATCTCCACTCGCCGTGCGTTCCACCTCTCGGACCACCCGCCCGGCGATACGCTGTCGGACCTCCGCTTGGACGCCAAGCTGTTCGGCGAATCCGACGCCCCGGGCTGACGGCCCCGGTCCCCGGCGCTACAGGCGGACCGCGTCCATCGCTTTGGACAAGCGATCGTAGAAGCCCTCTTCCCGCAGCAACTGCGCCGCCCGTCGCACCCGTTCGGTCTGGAATTCGCGCATCCGCTGGGACCGCAACAAGCCGACGATCTGGCGCGCAAACGCACCGGGATCGTTCTCGAATCCCACCGTATCGGCGATCTTGTCGGGCAACCCCCGCATGGCATGCCGGGTCGCCACGATCGGGCGTTCGTACAGCAGTGCCTCCACCGTCTTGATGGCCACGCCCCCGCCGGTGATCACCGGCAGCAACACGATATCGGCCTGGTCGTAGTGCTCGCACAGGTCCGGCACGATGCCGTGGATCTTGACGAACGGCGAGTCCGAGGGCGCCAACGCCGCGGAAATGCTGCCGCAGATATGGATCTCCGGCATCGGAACCGGCACCATGTTGGGTACCCGTTCATAGACCAACGCACGCAGGTTCGGCAGCACCTGGTCGAGCATCCAGGCGAGGTTGCGCTGGTTCGCGCCGTTGTTGCTCGCCACCACCAGCAGACGCGGCGTCCGGTTCATCGGCCGCCGCCGGCACGGCTTGACGTCCGGCAGCGCGATGATGAAGTCGAGCTTCTCCTGCGGCATGAACCGCGCGGCGAGCTGCATCTCCTCAAGGCTCACGAAGCACAGCCGCTCCGCCAGCATCGCCACCCGCATCTCATCCGCCAACAGCCGCTCGAACCTGTCGCCCCGGCGCGTGAAGAGGTTGCGCGATCCGTTGTGGACGAAATTCACCGCCTGGATGTCGTGGGTGTCGAGGAAGAACTTCCGCCCGGCAATGAGGTCTTCCGCGAACAGGTAGGTGAAGTAGTGGTTGACATAGATGTGGCTGATCTTCGCGTGGCGGATCGCCTGCGTCAGCAGCCGAGGCTTGGCCGCGCGCGTGTTGAACAGCAGCACCTGGGTGACGATCGAGGACGGCAGCCAGCGCAGCAGGTGCTTGATCTGCGACAGGATGTGCGGGACGCTGTTGCTTTCCCGGACTGAGAAATACAGCGCGGACCCCAGATGGGTCTGTTGTTCGATCAGCTTCTCGTTCACCTCGGCCGGCTCGAACGGCACGGAGTACGGCCACACGCCGACATCGATCAGCAGGGCGTCGTTGCGCCGGAACCACCGCGCCAGGCTTTCGAACGTCGTGCCGCTGCCGCACACCATCCAGTCCGGCCGGACGAACAGCACGACGTCGCGCACGCGGCGCGGATAGGCCAGCGACGGATCGATCCAATCGCGCCAGTCGACCGAGCTATAGGCTTGCAGTCCGTGCGACGGGTAGAGGCCGGGATCCAGAAACGCCAGTGGCAGGCTGGCATCGAACATCGCGGCGACGGCCAGCAGGTCGGTCACCCCCGCCACACCGAAGGACGCAGGCTTCGCCAGCACCGGCGGTTCGTCGATGCGCCGCGGCACGACCGAGCGGCCGAGGACGGCGTGACCGTCGCGCAGGATGCGGGCGTTGAGCCAGCGCAGGTCCTGGACCACGCCGGGGGCAACCGTCGCCTCCGACGTCACGACGACGATATGAGGGATCTGCGTCGTGGCATAGACGTGGGTCAGCCGCGCCACCGCCAGGCCGTAGGCCGGATCGACGGTGAAGACGATCACGGCATGCAGCGAATCGGCATCGAACAGCGCGCGCAGCACGGGCCGGTCCGCCGCGTCGACATTCGAGATCCAGCGATCGGCTGCCTCGAAGATCCGGAAGCGGGCGAGCTTGCGGCGCACCCGGTCGAGCAGTCGCCTCTCCTGGCCCACCGGTGCCACCGGATGGCCCACCACGCGCACCTTGGAGGCATGACCGAAGGCAGGCCCGCGGTAGCGGCCCCGGCAGACCACGCGATACTCGAAATCCCCTAGCGACTGGCGCAGCAGATGCTGCACGGCGGCGAACACGACGTGCCCGTTACTGGCATAGTGTTCGTCGAACACCAGCAGTACCCGCCTGCGTGTCATGATGTGCCCCGGTTCGCGAGGCAATGCGCCGTTCAGCGGATCGGACCCGCTGCGCGGCCGGTTGGACGCCACCGCCCGCGGCCCACTATCGCCCGCAGCACGATCGACGTCCGCGGTTGGGGACCAACGCTGCCATATACCATATGCACGTCCATTTGGATCCGTAAGGGGCGCGATATCGTCAGAGTCCAAGACATTCGTCAACGCGTTTCAGTCCGTTACAGGAAACATCGACGCAAGGCTTGGCCGAACCGGAATCGGCCAGCAAACCTATGCTCGACGAAACCTCCCGCGCACAGATATGATGATAGCGCCGGTCACCATGACGGGCCACAGGGAAGCCAGCGGGCGCAATGACCCGCAACGGGAGACGTCCACGATGCAGACCAGGATTCCGTCCGGCCTCGGCCGGCGCACGCTGATCAAGACCTCCGTCGCAGCCGGCTTGTTGAGCGCACCGCCCCTCATCGGCGCGCGCGGCGAAACCCCCGTCCGCATCGGGTTCGTCAACCCTCTCACCGGCATCCTCTCCGCCCTCGCCGCCTCCGAGGTCGAGGGCGCGAAATACGCCGTCGAGGTGGTGAACAAGAAGGGCGGCATCCTCGGCCGCCCGGTCGAGCTGCTGGTGGAGGACAGTGCCAACGACGTCGGCACC
>JARLGS010000600.1 GCA_031292695.1 Mycobacterium sp.
GACGGCACGGTCGAAGATCTGCAGCCGCACCGGCACTCCGGCATCGGCAAGCCGCTCGGCCATCAGTTCCGAATCCGGCCGCAGCGCCTCCTCCGAACCCACTTGCAGCAGGAACGGGCCCAGCTCCCGCAGGTCGGCATCCACCGGAGAGGGAATCGGGCCCCGCGCCCCGTTGCGCAGCAGGAAGACCTCACTGATCATCCGCAGGAAGTCCACCGGGAACGTCGCATCGGGAACACTTTGGGCGGCTTCGTATTTCGGTGACATGTCGCTGTCAGTGGCGGCTGAGAGCAGCACGCAGCCCGCGGGCGGCGTCAGACCCAGCTCGCGCACCGCGACCGCGGTCATGGCCGCGATGAAGCCACCGGCCGAATCTCCGGCCAGCACGATGTTCGCCGGCTGTACGCCCTGCGCCAGCACGTACCGGTAGGCATCGACGCCGTCGTCGACGGCATCCTCGACGACGTTGCGGGGGCACAGCCGGTACGCGACGCTCAGGGCCCGCGCCCCACTGTCCCGGGCAATGTGACTGACCAGGGGCCGGTGGCTGTTGATGCCCAGTGCGATGAACGCCGATCCGTGGAAGTAGATGACGACGGGACCGTCGGCTGCGGCAGCGCGCTCGTGCCAGACCCATTCCGCCGGACAGTTCGGCAGCTCGACCTTTTCAGTGCGCGATCCGCTCACGGCAGGCATCCACCCCATGAAACGCTCAGAACCGTCGTAGGCGCGGTTCAGCAGGACCTGCGGAAACCGCCTGTTGATCGCCAGCATGAGCTTGGTGAGCACGAACAGCAGCGGCTTCATTGCCGTGAGCAGGTAGGTCTCGACGACCGAATGCCAGTTGGCCTTGCCCATCCATTCCGGGCCGGTGTACGTGGCGGTTTCGGGCGCAGAGCACTCAGCGGGCTCGGTGATCCGTTCGGCGCTGGTCATAGGGCCTCCTCAGGCAACACTGCTTGATGTTTGAGGAGACTAGAAGCCTGGATCGGCTAACGGCGGACCGGGGTCGGTGCTATCCCGGACCCCCGTCGGGCCCGCGTCAGCCGCGAGCGGCCCCAAACTGCCACCGATCGTCGGCGTGTTGTGGGCAAACACGGCCGCTCGCGCTATCGGGACAGCACGGCGTGGGCGGCGTTGTAGCCCGGGATGAAGTTGACCGCGGGGCCGCCGTGGCAGCCGGCGCTGCCGAGATACAGCCCTTCGACCGGCAGTGGCTGATCGATGAAGCCGCGCGGCCCCGGCCGGTTCGGCCCCATCTGTTCGGGGTGGATCAGGCCGTGGCAGAAGTCGCCGCCCGGCGCCCCGAACATCCGGTCCATGTGCCGCGGGGTGAAGGTGGTGTGCCGCAGGATCAGCTTCTCGAAATTGGGCGCCAGGCGGGTGATCTTGTCGATGACCCGCTGCCCCATCTCCCGTTTCTGTGCGCCGTAGTCGCCCGAACCCTCGACCGGGAACCACAGTGCGAACGCCGACGACGCGTGCTTGCCGGGCGGCGCCAGCTCCGGATCCCGGATGGACGGGATCTGCCAGGCGATCGACGGATCAGCGGGTACCACTCCCCGGCGCGCACCTTCCCACTGCTCCTGCAGTTCCTCGGGTGTACTGAAAATGCCGATGGTGGACTGCAATTCGGGGTTGTTGAGCATTTCGTAGGGTGCGTCGAACTCAGGCACGCCGTCGAGGGCGAAATGCATCTGCAGGTAACTGCCCCGGTGGTCGACCCGCGTGTAGCGGGACCGGATCTCCTCGGGCAGCGCCGGGCCGACCAGATTCTCCACCGTCGCCGACGGCGCAATGGCCGAAACCACCACCGGTGCAGCGATTTCCGTGCCGTCCTCCAGCCGGACGCCGGTGACCTTGCCGTCCGCGACGGTGATGGCCGCGACCGCGCTGCGCAGCCGGACCTCGCCGCCGTGCGCGACGAAGGTGTCCTCCAGATGCCGGGCCAGCGCCCCGATGCCGCCCTTGATTTTGCGCATCAGCGACGCGTTCTCGGTGGGCACGGCGAGCCCGAACGCCAGTGCGGCGGCGCTGCCCGGCGTGGCGGGTCCGCGGTAGGTCGAGTTGCATGCCAGAACCGACATCATGCCGCGCATGGCGCCGTGCTTCTCCTTGTCCGGCAGGTGCCGGTCCAGCACGTCGGTGACCGAACCGAAGAGCATGTCAGTGATCGCCGAGCGCTCGAATTCGTTTGTGGCACAGGCATACATCTCGTCGTAGGTCTTGGGCGGCAGGCCGGCGTCGAACCGGCCCAGAGCCCGGGCCGGGGCCTGACTCCACGCCATCAACCCGGCCATGCCGCCCAGCGCCTCGGCCCCGTGCACGTCGTTCACATGAGTGAGCAGTTTCATCGGATCGGCGTAGAAGATGAACGGCTCGTCGCCGACGCCGCGCAAGTTGACCGACATCACCTCCTGCTCGACACTGGGCACCTGGTCCAAGCCGAGTTCCTCACTGACCTTGAGCGCGGTCGGGAACTGTTCGGAGCCCGCGATCTCGAACTTGTAGCCGTCGAACAGCTCGACGGTCGAGGCCATGCCGCCGGAGTAGAGCTTGGCGTCCAGACACAGGGTGCGCAGACCCGCTTTCTGCAAGATCACCGCCGAGGCCAGTCCGTTGTGCCCAGCACCAACCACGATCGCGTCGTATTGCGCCATGTCGGCAGACTCGCACCGTCGGACCAGTTGTGTCAATAGTGACAAAACATTGCGCGGCGAGGCTCAGACCGGTCCGGCCGCCAACTGATCCAGCGCCTGGTGGCTCATCCGCGCCAGGTCGGCCAGCGACCGCTCGGCGCCCAGCATCCACACCTCCATGGCTCCGAACACCGCGGCGGCGATGGTTCGCGAGGTCACCGCAATGCGCAGGCGGTCTTCCGCTCCGGCGCCGGCACCCCGCCGCGTGAGGTGCTCGGCGATCGCATCGGCGAAGTCGGCCTCGACCTGCCGGATGTGGCTGACGATCCGATCGGCGTCGAGTTCCTGTTTACGCAGCGCGGCAATTTTGGTGACCGCGCCGAAGTCGTATGGAAAGGCGAAGATCGCGGCCTGTACCGACGTCAACACCGGTTCCTCTGCCGAGCGCCCCGCCAGCGCCGTCCGGAACCAGTGCAGGCCTGCGTCGTAGTCCGCGAACAACAGCTCGTGCTTGGACGTGAAATGCCGGTAGAACGTGCGTAGCGATACCCCGGCGCCGGTGGCGATCTCCTCAGCGGTGGTGCCCTCCACCCCCTGCGCCAGGAACCGCACCAGCGCCGCCTGCTGCAATGCCTCGCGAGTGCGCTCACTGCGGACTGTCTGCGGCGGCCGGGGCATGCCAGTACCGTACCCCAGGCAGTTTTGTCATGATTGACAAAACATTTGGCGGCGAGCAGACTCCGCGAGCATGGTCTCGCTCATCGTGCACGCCGTCCTCGGGCTGATCACCGTCGCGGTCATCGTCCGGGCCAACCGGGCGATCTTCGCCCGCCCCGCGACCGGTCCGCGGTTCTCCGCACTCGAGCTGGCCTACTACGTCGTCGGCATCGCCTCGATAGCGCTGGGCTACTACTTCAACACCAAGTTCGTCATGGAATACCAGCCGCCGGGCGGCAATCCGCTCGTCGGCCCGGGCAGCTGGTCGGACTACATCCGCCTGATGTTCGTCAACCCGGCGGCGTCCTCGGCCGGCCAGGACTACACCATCGTCAACGTGATCCTGCTGCCGTTGTTCACCATCGCCGACGGCTTGCGGCGCGGTATCCGGCAGCCGTGGCTGTTCTTCGTCAGCAGCCTGTTCACCAGTTGCGCCTTCGCGCTGGCGTTCTACTTCGCGGTCATCGCGCGGCAGGAGCGGCATCAGCGTGCGGCCGACCTCGCCAGGGGTTCTGCGACAATCCCGGGGTGACACCATCGAAGATGGTCGCCCGCCTGCGGCCCTACGCCTCCACCATCTTCGCCGAGATGTCGGCGCTGGCCTCGCGGGTCGGCGCCGTCAATCTCGGGCAGGGTTTTCCGGACGAGGACGGCCCGGCCGGCATGCTGCAGGTCGCCCAGCAAGCCATCGCCGACGGCGTCAACCAGTACCCGCCGGGCCCCGGCATCGCGCCCTTGCGGCAGGCCATCGCCGCCCAGCGCAAACGGCATTACGGCATCGAGTACGACCCCGACACCGAGGTGCTGGTCACCGTCGGCGCCACCGAGGCCATTGCCTCGGCGGTCCTCGGGCTGGTCGAACCGGGCGCCGAAATCGTAATCATTGCACCGTTTTACGACTCCTATTCGCCGGTGATCGCGATGGCCGGCTGCCGGCGGGTCATCGTCCCGCTGGTGGCCGACAACCACGGTTTCGCCATCGACCTCGACCGGCTCCGCGCGGCGATCACGCCCCAGACCCGCGCACTGATCATCAACTCGCCGCACAACCCAACCGGCATGGTCGCCACCCACGACGAATTGGCGGCCATCGCCAGGCTCGCCATCGAGCACGACCTGCTGGTGATCACCGACGAGGTCTATGAGCAGCTCACCTACGGAGACGCAGCCGGCCTCCGGCATCACCCACTGGCCGGCTACCCCGGCATGGCCGAGCGCACCGTCACCATCTCCAGCGCCGCCAAGATGTTCAATTGCACCGGCTGGAAAATCGGCTGGGCTTGTGGGCCCGCGGACCTGATCGCCGGGGTCCGCGCCGCCAAGCAGTACCTGACCTACGTCGGCGGCGCCCCGTTCCAGCCGGCCGTGGCGCACGCTCTGGACCACGAAGATGCCTGGGTGGCGGCATTGCGCACGTCCTACCGCGGTAAACGCGACCGCCTGGCCGGTGCGCTGACCGACATCGGATTCGACGTGCATGACAGCTTCGGCACCTACTTTCTGTGCGCCGACCCCCGACCATTGGGCTACGACGACAGCACCGCCTTCTGCGCGCAACTGCCCGAGCAGGTCGGCGTCGCCGCCATCCCGATGTCGGCGTTTCTGGATCCGGAATCGACCGACACCGCCGGCTGGAATCACTTGGTCCGCTTCGCCTTCTGCAAACGCGACGACACCCTCGACGAGGCGATCAGCCGGCTGCGGTCCATAACCGCCGGGTGATGGGTGCGCGAATCACTCGCCGTCGTGGAGGAACAACCCGGTGTCGGTGGGCAGAGTCACGATTGCGTCGTCCACGCTGCCGGCGTGCCGCTGGGCGGCGGCGCACAGCCGTTCGGTATCCCGGGCCAGGAATGCGTCGAGCATCACTTCATGGTCGTCGTTCAGCCGCGCCCGTTCGCCCGGCGTGACGTGCTGCATCGCCTGCACGGGTTCGATCATGTTCCAGACCATCTCAAGAATGTGCAGCAGTCGGTGCATGCCGGCCGGCCGGACCAGCGCGAAGTGAAAGTTGCGACTCTCCCGCTGGAAGCCCGCGCCGTCGGAATCCCGAATC
>JARLGS010000601.1 GCA_031292695.1 Mycobacterium sp.
AGCAGAACATCGCCTCAGACCAGCAAACGGTCACCAAGGACAAGGCCACCGTCACGGCTCAGCAGTACACCGTGGCGGCCACGTCCGCCGGCCAAGCTGTGACCTCCTCGACGATCGCCCAAGACCAGGCTCAGGTCACCCAGGACCAGAACACCTTCACTGCCGATCAGAAGGCCGTGAATGACACGGTCCTCACCGCACCAGTGAACGGGATCGTGACCTCGGTGAATGACGTTGTCGGCGACACCGTCACCGGAAGTGGATCGTCCTCGAGCGGCACTGGGTCGTCCTCCACAGGGTCGACGACGTCGGGCTCTACCGCCACTACCGGTTCGGGCGCCACCGGATCGAGCTCAACGGGCGCGACCGGCTCTGGCGCGACCGGGTCCACGGGCACGTCGTCCACTGGCTCTACCGGATCGTCGAGTTCCTCTGCCTTTGTCACCATTCAGGACATCGGCACTCTCGAGGTTGTGGCCGGGTTCGCGGAAGCCAACATCTCGAAGATGGCTTTCGGCGAGACTGCCTCGGCCACTCTTCCTGCATTGCCCAACACCACGGTGGCGGGGACGGTCGTCGCCGTCTCCCCGACGTCGACTGTAACGAGTAATGTGGTGACCTACGACGTGACCATCGCCTTGCAGAGCCCGCCCTCAAACGTAAAGGTCGGGATGACTGCAGACATGAGCGTTGTCGTCCAGACCGCCAGCAACACATTGGAAGTGCCAAGTGCGGCCATCACCACCACAGGGCCCATCTCCACCGTCACAGTCCTCGCTAACGGCAAACAGACGGTTACCACCGTCACGACGGGCCTGGTGGGCGACTCGACCACCCAGATTTTGAGCGGAGTGAGCGTGGGTGAGGTCGTGGTCGAGCCCGTGGCCTCGGTGTCAGCGTCGAGCACGACCGGTAGCAGCACATCTGGTGGTGGCTTCCCGGGTGGTGGTGGCTTCCCGGGTGGTGGAGCCGGGATCCCGTGATGCCCTCAGTCGCTGAGGCGCACGTTGGTGGCCGCGTGAGAATCGAGCACCCCGTCATCGCCATGCGCAACGTGGTCAAGGACTACCGAATGGGTGATACCGACGTCCACGCGCTGCGGCGTATCTCGCTCGAGATCGTGCAAGGCGACTTTGTGGCCATCATGGGCACATCAGGGTCGGGAAAGTCGACGCTCATGAACATCGTGGGTTGCCTCGACGTCCCGACCCGGGGCCACTATTGGCTCGATGGCGTCGATGTTCGCACCCTTGAAGACGACGATCTGGCGCGGATTCGGAACCGCAAGATCGGCTTTGTGTTTCAGAGTTTCAACCTGTTGCCGCGGATGTCGGCCGCCGCCAACGTCGAGCTTCCTCTTACCTATGCCGGCGTGCACCCCAAGCAACGGCGGGCTCGGGCTGTCCAAGCGCTTCAATCGGTGGGACTGGGTGAGCGTGCGCACCATGTCCCGAGTGAGATGTCCGGCGGCCAACAGCAACGCGCTGCAGTGGCGCGCGCCATTGTGACCAACCCGGCGCTGATCCTGGCGGATGAGCCCACTGGGAACCTCGATACCGAGTCGAGCATCGACGTGATGTCGGTGTTCGCTTCGCTGCATGCGCAGGGGCGCACGGTGGTGCTAATCACTCATGAGGATGACATCGCCGCTTACGCGCAGCGCATCGTCAAGCTTCGAGACGGACAGATCGTCGACGACCACCGTCGGGATGCGTCCGGTGCCCACAGCACGCATGTGGCCCATGCCGCAGCCGGTCAAGGAGTGTTCAGATGAATCAGCGTGACGTGTTGCGAATGGCCCTCGGTGGTGTCACCTCCAACAAGCTGCGTTCGTTGCTGACCATGCTGGGCGTGCTCATCGGGGTCTCCGCCGTCATCATTCTGGTGGCCGTCGGAACGGGCTCGACCCGAGCGGTCGAGCAGCGCATCGCTGCTCTTGGGACCAACACATTGACCGTGTTCAACACGGGACGATTCGGCCGCGGCGTTTCCTCGACCGGCACCCAATCTCGCGCTGCGAGCTTGACCATTGCCGACGTCAAGAAGATCTCTGACCCAAATAACGCCCCGGATGTCGCCTCGGTCTCACCCGTTCTTTCCACGTCGATCACCGCCACATATCAGAGCGCCACCTACTCCACGACCGTCACCGGTTCGACCCCTTCGTATCTCACCGCCAGCGATTACACCGTCGCATCGGGGAGGGCCATCTCGAGCACCGATGTATCGCGCCATGCGCAGGTGGTCGACATCGGCTCATCTGTGGCCAGCAATCTCTTCGCCACGGGGTCCAACCCCATCGGCAAGCAGATCACGCTGGGCTCGTCGAACTTCCTCGTGGTGGGCGTGCTTGCTTCGAAAGGGAGCACTGCCGGGCAGAACCAGGACGCGGTGGCCATCGCTCCGTATACGGCGGTGCAGGATCAGCTCACCGGCGAATCCCAGTCCTTCACGGAGCTCCTGGTCCAAGGAAAGTCCTCGTCGACCCTTACCCTGGCGCAGAACGAGGTGGAGAACATCCTCGCCGCCCAGAACGACACCACGGTGGCCAACCTTCCGTTTCAGGTCCTGAACCAAGCGAGCTTGCTCTCCACCGCCACGTCGACCACGAGCACGCTGACCGTGTTGCTGGGAGCTGTGGCGGCGATCTCCCTTCTGGTCGGAGGTATCGGTGTCATGAACATCATGCTGGTGAGTGTCACTGAGCGGACTCGCGAAATCGGGATTCGAAAGGCCATCGGTGCTCCGAAACTGGCCATCCTGTCCCAATTCCTCATCGAGGCCGTCTTGATCTCACTCCTCGGAGGCGCGGTGGGAGTGGGTATCGGTCTAATCGGTGCTCGCTTCAAGATCGACGGCGTCCAACCCGTGGTGGCCCCTTCCTCGATCGCGCTCGCGTTCGGAGTTGCGATCGCCGTCGGCGTGTTCTTTGGCTTCTACCCCGCCAATCGCGCCGCATCGCTTCGGCCCATCGACGCCCTGCGCTACGAGTAAGACCGGAAGGCCACGACATGTCTGAGACCGACATCACGAGGAGTGCAATGTCTGTAACTGGGGTCGAACCCGTTACCGAGGAAGTGCCTGTCACTAGATCGCCTCGCGATGTGGCGATGTCAGGTTCTCCAGGGGAGTCAGGCGGAACGCTCGGGGACGACGATGAAGAGTGGCCGGTGCGGGGTCCGCGTAAAGGGATACGGATGCCGGTCCCCACGGTGTTGCTCCTGGCGATACTCATTGCCGCGGGGGGACTTTGGGGTGGAGCGGCACTCCAGCGCAGCCATGGCTCGACCGCGACCTCGTCGGCAACCTCACCGTTCGCCGCCCTGCGGGGCGGAGGGGCCAGCGGCATTTCTGGGCTCGGCGGAGCAGGGGCCCTCGGCGGTGCCACCACCGGCACAGTCACCTCGGTCAGTGGTTCCACTCTCTATGTCACGAACTCGAGCGGCAACCTGGTGAAGGTGACCGTGGGCCCCTCGGCCACGGTGAGCCGCAACGCCAAGTCCAGCCTCGGGGCGCTTCAGGTGGGTGACACCGTGGTGGTCCAGGGTTCGAAGGCAAGCGACGGGACGGTGTCCGCCACATCGGTGGCCGCCACCGCGGCCGGCACCACGTCGGGGTTCCCAGGATTCGGTGCCGGTGGAGGCGCGGGTTCAGGATCAAGCGGATAGCGAGTTTGACTCGGCCTCGTGTCCCGCAACGGCGTTGGGGTCGTGGGCCCGGACCGGCATTCGACTTCGACACCAGCCTGGGACGGTAAGGCCCATCGTCGTTCCGAGCGTGGTCAAGCAGTTGCAACCACGCGCCGACGGGGCGAGCTGTGGAGGTACCGGACGGTAACTCTATTGGTTTCTGGGCGACATCCGGCGACTGACTAAACACGAATTCGACGCCAGAGATGAGCAGAGCTTAGACGTTCAAGGGGCTTCTCGCCGGCGCACCAGGCGGCCCGCCCG
>JARLGS010000602.1 GCA_031292695.1 Mycobacterium sp.
ACCGTCAGGTGGCGTCTATTCGCCGAACACCGGTGACGTCGCAGACGACTGCCCCGGCTTCACGACGGGCTCCAGCTCCTGGACGTGCAGCACGGCGACCTGCTTCGCGCCGTGCACTCCGTCGGCAACCGCGAGCTGCAACATGATCGGGGTCACCGCGACCGACACGCAGCCGTACACGTTCGGCCGGGTCTTCGGCCTGCCCGTTGGGGTGAGCGGGGTGAACAGCGGGACGGTCAACGGTGGAGGTGCCGCGGGCGGCAACCCCGTCGTATACGCGGCCAACTCGCCGCAAGCCTCCGCGCCCGTCGATGTCGTGCTCGTCGTGGATCGCACGAGCAGCATGAGCGGCTACGACACCGATAACGCCAGGACGGCCGCCAGCTCGGTCGTGACGCTCTACACGCCATCGACCGAGTATATGGCGTTCGGCATGCTCGGGCCGAGCAAGAACTCGGGCGGTTGCACGACAACACCGGACAGCCCGATCGGCACGGCGGGCAGCGCTGACCTCCACCGCTGGATTCCCGTCGGCCTGAGCGGCGCCGGCGTCTCCCAGTCCAGCACGTCTGCGGCGCCGGGCCAGGTCGTCGCCTCCGACTACAGCCTGATCACGGCTGCGAACAACTGCTACACGAACTCGAGCACCGGCACGGACCTCGCCGACCCCTTGTACATGGCCCAGTACGAACTCGACATGTACGGCAATCCGGCCCACTCGTGGGGGATCATCCTCGAGACGGACGGCCAGCCGAACGCTTCGACGGCGCCCACGAACGCGACCGACCCGGGCAACTACTGCGAACAGGCGAACACCGCGGCGACCAGCGCGAAGAACGACACCCACAACGCGGCGCTGGGAGCGGTCACCAACGCGCAGCCTCACGCTGGCGGGATCACGATATTCACCATCGGCTTCGGCCTTGATGGCAGCAACAACGTGCAGTGCCCCGACAGTTCGGGCACGTTCAAGGGCAGGACAGCGCGGGACCTCCTGGTGAGTGCCGCGAGTTCCTATGCGGCCGACAACGCCTGCACCACGAACCCGTACAACACGCCCGCGCCAGCCGGCCAGGTCGAGCACTTCTACTGCGTTCCGAAGCAGCAGAACGTCAATCCCAACCTCTCAGCGGTGTTTCAGGCCGTGGCCTCATCGCTTGCGAGCGGTGCTCACCTCGTCCAGCTCCCAGTGCCGCCCCCGATTGTCAGCTCGGTCAGCCCGGCGACCGGCTCGCTGTCCCACAGCACAACGGTCACCCTGACCGGCCAGTACTTCAGCACGGTCTTCGCGGTCACGGGGGCTTCCAGCTACACCGTGCTGTCGGACACGCAGATGACTGCGGTCATGCCGTCCGTGGGGTCGGCGGGACCCGTCAGCATCACGGTGACGAACCCTGGCGGGACGAGCAACGCCGCAACGTTCACGTACACGTCGCCATGAGCGAGGCGCTGATCTCGTAACCACCTGACCGCGCCGAGCCGGCGCGCCGTTCGTGGTGGGCACGTGCTCCCGTCCCGCCAACGGCCTAGAATCCAGCCGTGACCCGAGACCTCGGCCGCTCGCTCCGTGACGCGTGGATCGTCGATGCGGTCCGCACCCCCATCGGGCGATACGGAGGCGC
>JARLGS010000069.1 GCA_031292695.1 Mycobacterium sp.
CCCACTGCTCCTTCATCCTCCCGGCGGTGCACCGCGACGGCGCTGTCACCGTGTCCGTATCGACGGCCGGTCTCAGCCCGGCGCTCGCCTCATGGGTCCGCGACCGCATCGCCGACGGGTGGGGGGAGGATCTCGGCACTTTGGCGCAACTGCTCGGCGAGGCTCGCAGGCGCCTCCGCGCGGCGGGATCTCCCAGCGACTCAGTGGACTGGACGGAATTGCTCGAAGGTCCGCTGCCGGCGCTCGTGCATTCCGGTGACCTGGAAGGCGCTCGTGCCGTCGTGACCGCGGCCACCGGGCAGTAGTCCTCTTCCTCGGTCGGCAAACTTCGAAGACCGGTGTTAACACCCTGGCGCGGGGTGTTAACACCAGGGAGCGCTGGGATTTGTGCGCGGTCAGCTCTCGGGACACGACTCCAGCGCGGCGGGCGTCGTGAAACCCACGATCCGTGCCTGCAACGCCATCGCATTGGCCACTCACAATGCGCGCCCAATTGGCGCCGCTGAGTCGTATATCTGGTCCTTTTTTACCTTTCCGCGTTGCCAACCCAGGCTCAGAGTGCAACTGCGCCGACGCAGGTCGGTGCAGTTGGAGGCGATGGCGTCCGGAAGCCATGGCCAGGTACCGAGGGGGACACATGAGACTGTCGGGAGCCCGAAACTCGAGTGCGCAGCGCGGCGCGGTGGCGCCGACGACGATGGACGGCGGCACGACCGTCGTACCCACAATCCAGCGCCGTGCGGCCGCATTCATGGCAGCCCTGATCCTCATCGCCTCTGTCGGATTCGTGGTCAGCCGGAGCGCCAAGCCGGCCGGCGCTGACACTGGGTTCACGTCAGGCCAACTCTTCGCCTCGGTGGGCGGTTCGCAGGTCTACACATACGACCCGAATACGGGCCTGTATCTTAGCGCGCTCACCGACAGCAGCAATGACGTCGCCAACGCGAACCCTGACTACTACTCCAGTGGATTCCTCACGGTCGGCAGCGCGTTCGACTCCAACAAGAGCACCAACGGGAACACTGACTTCTATGTGACTGACGACGACACCCTCGGCGACTCCAACAGCCAGGTGAGCGAGTTCTCCCCGGACGGGACGCAGATCCATACATTCCCGGGCCTGGCCAACCCGATTTCGATTGCCTTCGACGGCAACGGCGACATGTTCGTCGGGCAGCAGCTGACGGCCAAGATCGCCGAGTTCGCCCCGACCCCCGGTACGGCCGCGGATGCGACCGCGCCGGCCGACTGGACGCGCCTTCCCGACATCGGCACGGCCCCCGCCGACCCGATTCAGATCGAGACCTCGGGCGGCCCAGACTCCATCGACATGTCTAGCGACCAGCACACGATCTACTACACCAGTGAGGGCACGGAGGTCTTCACCTACGACATCTCCACGGGTCAACAGGGTCCCATCTTCAACAAGACACCGTTGCCGCTCTCGCAGGAGGTGACCGACTCCACCGGTACGCACACGGTGCCGACCAACGCGTACGCGGTCAAGATCCTCGGTACCCCGGGATATATCGGGGACGTGCTGGTCGCCGACGCTGCGGACGTCGTCTTGTTCGACCCCAACGGCAACGTCATCAGGACCTACCCGTGCTCATCCCTGGGCGACGGCTGCGACTACAAGCTCTTCTCGGTGAGCGTCGACCCCAGCGGCACGTCGTTCTGGACGGGCGATCAGAACACAGGCAACATCTACCAGGTCGACATCGCCACGGGCACCGTCTTGAATACGATCGACGGCATTAAGGCCGGCACCTCGGGCAACCTCTTCGGCCTCTCGATCGACAACCAGCTCGAGGTCGCGAACAATACGGTGGCCCCGCCGCCGACGCCCGAAGTCAGCCCACCCACGGTCTCTGGCACCCTCGTGACCGGTGTGCCCACTCAGGTCTCGGCCGTCGTGACTGACACTTCGGGCACGCCGATTGCGACTGGGTCGGTGACCTTCACCTTGGAGAACGCCGAGTCGTGCACCGCCACCCCGGACAACAGCGGGTTGGCGATGTGCGCTATCACCCCGGGTGAGCCGTCGGGGTCGAGCTACACCCTCGTGGCGC
Organism: Mycobacterium sp.; assembly: GCA_031292695.1. Classification (GTDB taxonomy): domain Bacteria; phylum Actinomycetota; class Actinomycetes; order Mycobacteriales; family Mycobacteriaceae; genus Mycobacterium. The sequence continues at coordinate 2,073 of JARLGS010000069.1, forward strand.
AATACACCTCCAGCTCAGGCGGCTCGTCTGGGTCGACAACCAGCGTTACGGCCGCCAACGAGGGCAGCTTCCCGGTGACCGCTGATCAGACCAGTGTGACCTACACCGGTCCCACCACAGCGGTCAACGGACAGACCTTCTCGCCGTCCGCCACCGTGATCGACACCACTACGAACACCCCGGTGCTCTCCGGGACAGTCGTTTACACCGTCGGCTCGGGTCCGACTGCACAGACCTTCAGCTGCACAATCAACACCCCGCCGTGCACCTCCCCCCCCATCAGCCAAACGACCTCGGACGTCTCGGTCACCGCGTCCTATGGCGGTAGCCCCTACAACATGCCTACTCAGACACCGCCCGTTCCGGGGTTCACTGTCACGGAGCCGACGACGCTCACGGTCGCGGCCGGGCAGAGCGACTTTGCCGATACCACCACGGTGTCCGCGACGCTCACCGACGCCCTCCCCACCAACCCCACTAATCCCATCGCCAATGAGCCGGTGACCTTCGCGCTGTCCGACGGCACGACGCCCTGTCCCCAGGCGATGACCGATGCCAATGGAGTGGCGTATTGCCAAATTACGCCGAGCGAGAAGGCGGGAACCTACCTCTTGAGCGCCAACTTCGGCGGCGACTCCAACCCACCCCTCCCCAACCCACCGCTCCAGCTCATGTCCTCAAGCGGCTCGGCCAACTTCGTGGTCAACCCCGAGGAGACGGCCATCACCTACACGGGGCCGTCCATCGCCGTGAACGGCACGCCGTTCACGATGTCGGCCAACCTCACGCGTGGCGTAGGACCCGGATTGCCAGCGGAGACCGACACCGTCCCGTTGGGCAGCCGGACGGTGTTGCTGACGCTCGGGCCGGTTGGCAACCAGCAGAGCTGCACCGGCACCACCGACAGCGCGGGGAACGCGAGCTGCACCATCACCCCGGTGGGACAGTTGCCCGGGACGATTCCCGTCCTCGCCAGTTTCGCCGGCGACCAGTACTACAGCCCGGTCAGTAATGGTTCGACCGTCAACCTCCCCGAAGGGACCCAGCTGACGATCAACTCCACCACTCCTCCTCTGGTCTACAACACCCCCTCGACCGTGTCGGCCACGCTGGTCAACACATACAACAACAACGCGCCGGTGTCGGGCGAGCAGGTCACGTTCGAGCTGAACAACGACACCACGCAGACGTGCACCGCGACCACCAACGCCAGCGGCGTGGCCTCGTGCACCGTGATCCCGAACGAGCCGGCGGGCAGCTATTCCGTGAGCGCGTCGTTCTCGGGGGACTCGGGCTTGATGCCCCAGTTGCTGCCGACAGCGTCCTCGAGCACCATCAGCGTGACCCCGGCGCCGACGACGCTGTCCTATACCGGCACCGCGTCGGTGACTAACGGGCAGTCGGCCACACTGTCGGGCGTCGTCACTCAGACGTCCTCGGGGACCGACGTCTCGGGCCAGACGGTGACCTTTACGCTGGGCTCGGGGAGCTCTCTGCAGAGCTGCACGGCGACGACAATTGCCAGCGGCGCGGCGAGTTGCACCATCCCCTCGGTGAACCAGCAGAGCCCGGGCAGTGCCGGTATCTCGGCCAGCTCCAGCAGCGGCCAGGAGTACGGCTCGTCGACCGTTGCCTCGTCGGCCATGGTCTACAGCCCGACGACGCTCACGGTCACGGCGGGGCAGACCGATTTTGCTGATGCCACCACCGTGCAGGCGACGCTCACCACCACCGTCTCGCCCAAGCCCATCGCCAACGAGCAGGTGACCTTCAAGTTGTCCGACAACACGGTGCCCTGCCCTGCGGCGATGACGAATGCGAGCGGAGTGGCGTCGTGCTCGATCACGCCGAGCGAGATGGCGGG
>JARLGS010000603.1 GCA_031292695.1 Mycobacterium sp.
AGCCGATCATTTCCCAGCCGCTGTTGCTGCCGGTCAGCGCCAGCCCCCTGGATCTGCCGCGCCCCGAGGTACTGGAAGCCCATGACAGCGTGCTGTTCCCCCTCGAAGCACTCGCTGGCGCGACGATCCGGGTGAGCTATGCCATGGAGCCTCGCGACAGTATCCAGGCCTACTGGCGCGGCACGCCCGGCAACGGCAGCCCGACGCTCGAAGCCAAGCCCGGCAGCGCCGAGGGCAGCGTCGACTTTGCCGTTCCCGTGACAGCCGTCAGCGCCAATATCGGCAAGCGTGTCGAGGTGGGCTATAGCGTCACCCGCCAAGGTATCGCGGCGCCCTCGAAGGTCCTGCCGCTGGACATCTTGCCCATCGCCCACGAACAACTGCAGCCACCCTTCGTCCGCGAGGCAGCGGACAATCTCCTGCTGGACCTCAACACCTTTGCCGGCGCGGCCCACATCGAAGTCAGGAAGTGGCCGCACATCCAGGTCGGACAGCGGATCTGGCTGCGGATCGAGGGAACCCGGGATGACGGCCGCCCGTTCAGCTTCACACTCTGGAACGCGGAGGAAGTCAGCACTGTCGCCGATCTTGTCGAAGGCCTGCTACCACGGGCGCAGCTCGATCAACTGAGGGACCTGAGCGGCCTGACCTTCACGTTCAAGGTCGCCTTCGACGGCAGCAGCGACGAATCGAGCGCCTTGACATTCCCCCGGCTGTCATTGACGGTCAGGGCTCGCAAACGAGCGCCGGAACTGCTCTTCGACAGCAGCCCCGTCAGCCTGCCCGGCAAGATCTACCTGATCCCCTGCCACCCGCAAGTGCTGCCGCTCTTCGGCCCCGGCACGACCCTCCGGCGCGCGGCCAGCGGCGGTGTGCCCGGCTATCACTACAGCAGCGACAACCCGCGGATCGCCGTGGTCGACAGCCATGGCAAGGTCAGCGTACGCGGCAATGGCCAGACCACGATCCGTGTCAGCGACCACGCCGGGCAGCGCAAAAGCTACCCGCTCAGTGTCAGTGGCGTGGTCCAGTGCTACAACCTGGGCGAAGGCAGCAGCGAAGAGACCCTGCGCAAGGCCCGACAAAAAGGCCTGGACGTTCCGTCGCTGGACGAACTGATCAGCATCCGCACGGCCTACGGCAAGCGCTGGCCGTTGCAGTCGCCGCTCAAGCCGAAAACCTGGTCCTCGACCACCAAAAGCGCGCTGGGACTGGTGCATGCGGTACTGGATATGACCCTGGACGTGGTCGAGCCGGATCGCCCCTATATCAAGATCACCGCCGGCCTGGGCCTGGTTTATGAGGCCAGCGGCCTGGGCATCGGGCCTGCGCGGGTCAGCGCCTGCAAAAAAGCCCGCGGCCTGCCCGCCGATGCCCGGGAACTGGAAAAGCCGAGGGTCGAGGCGGCCCTCGACGATGGCCAGGGACTGTTGCCGGTCAGCGCCCTCGACGCCCCCGTCCCGGTGACCTTCCCGGTCTGGGCCAACCCCGCCACGGATGAGACCTATCAATTGCTCTGGGATACGGAACTGCTCGGCAGCCCGATGTTCATTGCCCCCGGCGACCATCCCGGCGATACCCTGAGCCTGGATATTCCCGTCGCGGCGCTCACCCACGGCCGGCATGAACTCAGGTACCGGGCGTACAGCACCGTCAGCCAGACCTGGACCGACTCGTTCCCCAGCCTGATCGAGGTCGACCGCGAACAACCCGGCCAGCCGTTGCTGGCGGCCATGGCCTTTCCGGTGCAGATCAGCGACGGCCTGACTTCGGCGGAACTGAGCCAACTGGGCAATGTGCTGCCAGGCACCATCGCCAGTTACAACGGCTTCGCGCTCGGTGACCAGGTCACGACCTTCTGGGGCGATATCGAAGGGCCGGGCATGCTGGTCATGGAGCTCAAGACCCTGGTCATCGACTTTCCCCGCGCCTTCCTCGTCTCGCTGGGGCCTGATGCCGACTGGCCGGTGACCTACCGGATCAGGGACCGGGCGGGCAACCTGTCGGAGCGTTCGCAACCGCTCACCGTCAAGTTGCGGCTGTCGGGCGGCGAGCGTCCCGAGCTGGAGTTCGACCAGCGTCCGGTCAGCCTCGCTGGCAAGATCTACCTGATCCCCAGTCACCCGACGGTGTTGCCCGCCTTCGG
>JARLGS010000070.1 GCA_031292695.1 Mycobacterium sp.
AATCACCCCTAAGGACGATCGGGCATTGCGGTTTTCAGCCGGTGATCGTGGCACTGTTCCATCTGGAACGGTAGTTGGCTGCGCCGCAAGGGTTTACGGTCAAGCCTTCACGCGCAACCCGCGACGTTGGGCTCACCGTCAGGCATGAATTCGACCGCTTCTCGCGTCCTACCGCGGGATGCTATGCCTGACTGGCCGTCAGTAGTGCGGGGTGCTGGCCCGAAACCGATCGGTGTCCGCTGAGTCGGCCGATTCACCGTTGCGATGTGTCCCGCCATTCTCCTTGGGCAGCAGCAGGGCGCGAACCAGCGGACGGGGCCCGTACGGCCGGAGCAGCTGGCTGGCGGGGCGCGTCCGCACGCGCTGCGGCCACCAGAACCAGCGTCCCATCAGTGCTGCGATGGATGGCATCATGAACGAACGCACGATCAGGGTGTCGAACAACAGACCAAGGCCGATGGTGGTACCGACCTGCCCGGTGACCTTCAAATCGCTGAAGATGAAGGACGCCATGGTGGCGGCGAACACCAGGCCCGCAGACGTCACCACGCTGCCGGTGCCGGCCATCGATCGGATGATCCCGGTTTTCAGTCCGGCACCGATCTCCTCCTTGAAACGGGACACCAGCAGCAGGTTGTAGTCCGATCCGACGGCCAACATCAAGATGATGGACATCGCCAGCACCATCCAGTGCAACTTGAAGCCGATGATGTCCTGCCACATCAGCACCGAGAGTCCGAACGACGCACCCAACGAAATCAGCACCGTGCCCACGATGACGATCGCGGCGACCAGGCTTCGGGTGATGATCAGCATGATGATCAAGATGAGGCTGGCGGCGGCTATTCCCGCGATCATCAGGTCCCACTTGGACCCCTCGGCCATGTCCTTGTAGACCGCGGCGGTGCCGGCCAGGTAGATCTTGGCGCCCTCCAACGGGGTCCCCTTGATCGCCTCCTTCGCCGCGTTCCTGATCGGCTCGACGTGCGAAATCCCTTCGGGGCTGGCCGGATCGCCCTCATGAGAAATGATGAAACGGACCGCGTGACCGTCGGGCGACAGGAACATCTTCAAGCCCCGCTTGAAATCCGGGTTGTCGAAGACCTCCGGCGGTATGTAGAACGAGTCGTCGTTCTTGGCCGCGTCGAAAGCCTGACCCATGGCGGTCGAGTTCTGGCTCATCACGTCCATCTGGTCGTACAGCGACGACATCGAGCTGTGCATGGTCAGCATCATCTGCTTCATGGTCTGCATGGTCGCGATCATCGGCGGCATCTGCGCCAGCATCTGCGGCAACAACGCGTCCAGCTGGGATATGTCGCCCGTAAGGTACGTGAACTTTTCGGTGATCTGATCCAAGCCGTCGAGCGCGTCGAAAATGGATCTCAACGCCCAGCAGGCGGGAATGTCGAAGCAGTGCTTCTCCCAGTAGAAGAAGCTGCGGATCGGACGGAAGAAGTCATCGAAATTGGCGATGTTGTCGCGCAATGTGTCTGTCACGTCCAACATTTCATGCGTGAGGCCGTCCATGTGGTGCGTGACAGCGGCCATCTTCGACGTGATGTTGTACATGCGCTGCATGGTGTCGACGGACTCCTGCATGGCGTCGGCCTGCTTGAGCATGTCCTTCATGCGTTGGTGCATGTACTGCTGGTTTTCGACCTGCGTCGTGTTCTGCATGCTGATCTGGAACGGAATCGACGTGTGTTCGATCGGCTTTCCGAGTGGCCTGGTGATCGCCTGCACCCGCGCGATACCGGGAATGTGGAAGACGCCCTTGGCGATTCTGTCGATCACCAACATGTCCGCCGGATTCCGCATGTCATGATCGGTCTCGAGCATCAACAACTCCGGATTCATCCGGGACGTCGGGAAATGCCTTTCCGCGGCGGCGTATCCGATGTTGGCCGGGGTGCCCGGCGGCAGGTAGAGCCGGTTGTCGTAATTCGTCTTGTAGCCGGGCAGGGCGAGCAGTCCGATGAGAGCGATTGCGACCGACACCGCGAGAATCGGTCCGGGCCAGCGGACGATGGCGGTGCCCACGCGTCGCCATCCCCGAGTCCTCATCTTGCGCTTGGGATCGAACAGCTTGAAGAAGCTGCCGACGGTAAGCACCGCCGGTCCAAGGGTGAGCGCGGCAGCGACGGCGATGAGCATACCGACGGCGCAGGGGATCCCCAGCGACTGGAAATACGGAAGCCGGGTAAAGCTCAGGCAATACATCGCACCGGCAATGGTCAGGCCAGAGCCCAGCACCACGTGCGCCGTGCCGTGGAACATGGTGTAGAAGGCTCTTTCACGATCCTCGCCCAGTGTGCGCGCCTCTTGATATCGACCGAAAATAAAAATCGCATAGTCGGTCCCGGCCGCGATAGCCAGCAACACCAGGATGTTCACGGCGAAAGTCGAAAGTCCCATGACGTTGTTATGGGCCAGGAAAGCGATAATCCCCCGGGCCGACATCAACTCGATGACGACCATGAACATGGTGGCGATAACGGTGACTATCGAGCGGTAGACGACGAGCAACATCACGATGATCACCACGAAGGTGATCATCGTGACCTTTTTGACGCTCTTGTCGCCGGCCGAGGACTGATCGGCGATCAACGCCGCCGCGCCCGTCACGTACGCCTTGACGCCCGGCGGCGCGGGGACACCGTCCACGATCTTGCGGACCGCCGCGACGGACTCGCTGGCCAGGCTCTCGCCCTGGTTACCCGCGAGATACACCTGAACGTAGGCGGCCTTGCCGTCGGAGCTTTGCGAACCGGCGGCCGTCAGCGGATCCCCCCAGAAGTCCTGGACGTGCTGGACATGCTTTTTGTCCTGCTCGAGCTTCTGGATGATCTGGTCGTAGAAATGGTGGGCGTCATCGCCCAGCGGTTTGTCACCTTCCAGCACGATCATGGTCGCGCTGTCGCTGTTGAACTCGTTGAACACCTTGCCGACGCGCTTCATCGCGTGCAGCGACGGCGCATCTTGCGGGCTCATCGACACCTGGTGCTGCTTGGCTACCTTGTCCAACGGCGGGACGAAGACGCTCAAGACGACGACAAGTCCTATCCAGAACAGCAGGATGGGCACGGCAAGCTTGTGGACGGAGCGCGCGAAGATCGGCATGTGCGGGAGCCCGACGGCTTGGTTGTCGGTCATGCGGACTTCACTATGCAGAAGGTTTGGGCGTTCACCCCGGTCTCGGACCTTTCGTCTTTGACCACGTCGTTCACGATGATCCGGCAGCCGATCTGGTCGGTGTCGGCCTGCGCCACAACGTTGACGCTCACCGACGGAAGCGTCGTGACGACCGAGAGCGTCCACGGCAGGGGCGCGTTGTCCACCCGCCGCGGCTGGGCGTTGATGTCCAGGTAGTTGATGTTCGCGGTCGTCCCGGGCGCGCCGTAAACCTCGTAGACCACGTGCTTGGGGTTGAACGGCTTGATGTCATCGGCCATGCCGCTGGTGATCGGGCGGTTGTCGTGGACACCGAAGTTGCCGCGAAGCCGATAGACGCAGAATCCCGCGACCGCGACCACGGCCACGATGACCACGACGATCCAGAACTTCCTCGCCACCGCGGCGACCGGAATCCTGACCATCCCCCGCCCTTTCGCTGACCGGGCGTCCGTCCGCCTGTCCGACCGTCGTCGCCGCAACCCGCCCTCGGGCGAAAGCGACGACCGCCGTTGCGATCCCGCCGATTGCTTTGGTGCGCTAAGTACGTTAGACGCCCCGGCGGAAGACCGCGCGGTTTGCTCAGATTCCGCGCGCCCATCTGAGTCGGCATCCTTGTCAGCAGCTGCAGTCCGCCAAGCCACGGCGCAAGGGTCTCCTTTACTGTTCACGACGATCCGGATACGAGGCCCACGCAGGTTGCCGTCAGCACTCGGGTGAGGGCCGACGCGAAATCGATGTTCCACTCGGGTGGCAGGGCGTCCGGCTCGTCGGCGTAGGCGTCGGTGAGCCGCTCCGGCGGATTGGCGATGTGCCAGAACGCGGCCGCCAACGAGTAGGCGGCGATCACGACGTCGAAGGCGCCCGACCGGCCCAGCGCGGGCAGCGCACGCTCGACCGCGTCGGCGATCGCGACCGCGGCGGCGGAAATGGTCCGCCTGATGTCCACCACCCTCTCGACGGCCACCTCGTGCTCGAGGTGCAGGTGGAGGTTGGCGAGCAGGTCGCAAAACAGCGTGTCGGCCGCCAGCCCGTTGGCCAGCGTCTCGGCGACCCGCGCGGGCGACATGGGCGCCGGCTCGGCGAGTTCCGCACACACCGTCGTCGACCAACGCACCCAACCTTCGGCCGCGAGGTGCAGCAGGACCTCTTTGTGCGAGGTGAAGTAGCGGCGCACCGCGGAGTAGTGGATGCCGGCGCGCGTGGCGACTGCGGTCAGGGTGACCGACGCGACGCCTGTCTCCAGCGCCAGGGAGCGCGCGGCTTCGACGAGCGCCTCCGCACGTTGGCGCTTGTTCTCCTTCGTGCGGGCGCGTTGAAACGTGAGTTGCGCCACCGGGCGAGCGTAACGCACAGAGTGTGATTTGTATAACGCACGGGTTGTGATTTGCGATGGGATAATTCGTCGGCGAAACTACTGTTACGCACGTGATATGCGTTACACTTCTCTGCGCGAGGGGAATGGAGTCAACAGTTCCCGCCAGGCACCAACCCCGCGAAGTGCACTTAGGTTAGGCTTGGTTATCCTCGATGGGAAGGCGCCGCCTTCGAGCTGGCCTGAGCGCGACAAGGCGGAGCGGACGCTCTTTCGTAGCTGAACATGTTCGAGCGGACGACGGATAGTCCGCCGGCGGGGTGAAAGGGATACCGATTTTCAGGTTTCTGTCGCGGTATTGGATTCCGCTGTTGATCCTGGCGGTGGTCGCCGTCGGGGGATTCCTCGTGGATCGGGTCCACGGCTACTTCGGCTCGCAGAAGCGCGAATCGTACGCCGATAGCAACCTGCAAAACCCCAAGCCGTTCAACCCCAAACGGATCACCTACGAGGTGTTCGGGCCGCCCGGAACGGTCGCCGACATCAGCTATTTCGACGTCAACGCTGATCCGAAACGGGTGGACGGGGCGCAGTTGCCCTGGGCGCTGCACATCACCACCGACAAGGCGGCGGTGATGGGAAACCTTGTGGCACAAGGCAATAGCGACAGCATCGGGTGCCGCATCACGGTGGACGACGTGGTCAAGGCCGAGAGGGTTTCCAACGAGGTCAACGCGTACACCTTCTGCATAGTGAAATCCGCGTGAGCACCCGTCTGGCCCACGACGCCGCCACCCAAGCCGAGCGGCCACTGATCGCGCGGATGATCCACCGCTTTGCGGTGCCGATCATTTTCTTCTGGGTGGCCGTCGCGGTCGTCCTGAGTGTGTTCGTCCCCTCGCTGGAGGTGGTCGGCAACGAGCGGTCGGTGTCGCTGAGCCCCAAGGACGCGCCCTCGTTTGTCGCAATGAAGCGCATTGGCCACGCCTTCAACGAAGGCGAGACCGACAGTTCGGCGATGATCGTGCTGGAGGATGATCAGCCCCTCGGCGACGACGCCCACCGGTTCTACGACGTGTTGATCCGCAAGTTGCGCGCGGACAAGACGCACGTGCTGAGCGTCCAGGACTTCTGGGGCGATCCTCTCACGGCGGCCGGCGCGCAGAGCAACGACGGCAAGGCCGTGACGGTCCAGTTGAACCTCGCCGGCAATCAAGGCGAGCCGCTCGCCAACGAATCCGTCCTGGCCGTTCGCAAGATCGTGGACAGCACCCCGGCGCCGCCCGGGGTCAAGGTCTACGTCACCGGGGTGTCGGCGATGGCCGCTGACCTGCACCGCAGCGGTGACAGGTCCTTGGTCAAGATCACCGCCACCACGCTCGTGGTGATCTTGCTGGTGTTGCTCTTCGTCTACCGTTCGGTGCTCACCGTGATCGTGCTGCTGCTCACCGTCGGTTTCGAAGTCACCGCCGCGCGCGGCGCGGTCGCGGTGCTCGGGCACAGCGGGCTGATCGGGCTGACCACGTTCGCGGTCAGCCTGCTCACCTCTTTGGCGATCGCGGCCGGCACCGACTACGGGATCTTCATCATCGGCCGCTACCAGGAGGCCCGCCAGGCCGGCGAGGACAAAGAAACGGCCTTCTACACCATGTACCGGGGGACGGCGCACGTCATCCTGGGCTCGGGTTTGACGATCGCCGGGGCAACGTTTTGCCTGAGCTTCGCGCGGATGACGTACTTCCAGACCCTCGGCGTCCCGTGTGCGGTGGGGATGCTGGCCGCGGTGGCGGTCGCGCTCACGCTGGGGCCGGCCGTGCTCACCGTCGGCAGCCGGTTCGGCCTGTTCGACCCCAAACGGGTGCTCAAGGTGCGTGGCTGGCGGCGGGTCGGCACAGCGGTGGTGCGCTGGCCGCTGCCGATTCTGGCCGTCACGCTGGCCGTCGCCCTGGTCGGCCTGCTGACCCTGCCCGGCTATCAGGCCAACTACAACGACCGGCAGTACCTGCCCGCCTTCATTCCCGCCAATCAGGGATTCGCGGCCGCGGACCGCCACTTCTCCCAGGCCCGGATGAAGCCGGAGATCCTGATGATCGAGTCGGATCACGACATGCGCAATCCGACCGACTTCCTGGTTTTGGACAAACTCGCCAAGGGCCTGTTCCGGGTCCCGGGGATCTCCCGGGTGCAGGCGATCACCCGGCCCGACGGGACGCCGATGGACCACACGTCGATCCCGTTCCAGATGAGCCTGCAGAACGCCGGCCAGATGCAGAGCATGAAATACCAACGCAACCAGATGAACGACTTGCTCAAGCAGGCCGATGAGATGACCAAGACGATCGCCACGATGCAGCGGATGTACGAGCTGATGACGCAACTCGTCGGGGTCACGCACAAGATGGTCGGCGACACCGAGGAGATGCAGCAGATCACCAACCAGCTGCGCGACGAGATCTCGAACTTCGACGACTTCTGGCGGCCGGTCCGCAGCTATTTCTATTGGGAGAAGCACTGTTTCGACATCCCGATGTGCTGGTCGCTGCGGTCGATCTTCGACGCGATCGACGGCATCGACCAGATCGACGAGAAGCTGGACACCCTGGTCGGTGACATCAAAGAGCTCGACCGGCTGATGCCGCAGATGGTCGCGCAGTTCCCGATCATGATCGAGACCATGGTGAACATGCGCACGATGATCCTGAGCATGCACAGCACCATGTCCGGGATCTTCGACCAGATGGACGAGATGAGCGACGACGCGATGGCCATGGGTCACGCCTTCGACGCCTCCAAGAACGACGATTCGTTCTACCTGCCACCCCAAGTCTTCAAGAACGCCGAATTCAAGCGCGCCATGAACAGCTTCCTGTCCCCCGACGGGCACGCCGCACGGTTCATCATCCTGCACCGCGGAGATCCGGCGTCGGCCGCCGGGATCGCCAGCATCGACAAGATCCAGACGGCGGCCGAGGAATCGCTCAAGGGGACCCCACTGGAGGACGCCAAGATCTACCTCTCCGGCACGGGGGCCGTGTTCAAGGACATCGCCGATGGCGCCAAATGGGACCTGGTGATCGCGGGCATCTCCTCGCTGTGCCTCATCTTCATCATCATGCTGATCATCACCCGGGCCTTCGTGGCCGCCGCGGTCATCGTGGGCACCGTGGCGCTCTCCCTGGGCTCTTCCTTCGGACTCTCGGTGCTGTTCTGGCAGCACATTCTCGGTTTCCCCTTGCACTGGCTGGTGCTGGCGATGTCGGTCATCGTGCTGCTGGCCGTCGGTTCCGACTACAACCTGCTATTGGTCTCGCGGTTCAAACAGGAGATACACGCCGGCCTGAACACCGGCATCATCCGCTCGATGGGCGGCACCGGCAAGGTGGTCACCAACGCGGGGCTGGTATTCGCGTTCACGATGGCGTCCATGGTCGTCAGCGACGTGCGGATGGTCGGCCAGGTCGGCACCACCATCGGGCTGGGTCTGCTGTTCGACACCCTCATCGTGCGCGCATTCATGACGCCGGCCATCGCCGCCCTGCTCGGACGCTGGTTCTGGTGGCCGATGAGGGTGCGGTCGCGACCGCCGCGGATCCCCGCCCAGCCCGTCGAACCGCATCCGCCGGACCGTTCGCTTGCGTATAGCGACTAGCCCGTCCGGGTATGCAGACAATCGCACTGATCGGATTCCTCGGGGGCCTGATCACCGGCATCTCGCCATGCATCCTGCCGGTGCTTCCGGTGGTGTTCTTCTCCGGCCTGGGCAGCGACCGGGATAGCGCCCCAGCCGCCCGCCCATACCTGGTGATCGCCGGCCTGGTCTGCAGCTTCAGCCTGGTGACGCTGGCCGGTTCGGCCCTGCTGTCGGCGCTGCGCCTGCCGCAGGACGCGATCCGCTGGGCCGCTCTGGTGGTGCTCACCCTCATCGGTCTGGGATTGATCCTCCCGCCACTGCAGCACCTGATCGAGCGACCGTTCGCCCGCCTGCAGCCGCGTCAAACAGGCTCCGGCAGAAGCGGTTTCGGGCTCGGACTGACATTGGGCGCGCTATACGTGCCGTGTGCGGGACCAGTGCTGGCCGCCATCGTGGTCGCCGGCGGGACCGCGTCGATCGGCGTGCCGATCCTTGTCCTGACCGCGACGTTCGCGGTCGGCACCGCGATTCCGCTGCTGATCTTCGCGCTGGCCGGACGCCGCGTCGCCGAACGCGTCGCGGCATTCCGCCGCCGGCAACGCGCGATCCAGATCGCCGGCGGAGTGGCGATGATCGTGCTGGCCGTGGCGCTGGTGTTCAACCTGCCGGCGATGCTGCAGCGCGCCGTTCCCGACTACACGGTGGCGATGCAGAAGCGGATCGGGGCCAACCAACTCCGCCAACAGCTGCACCCGGGGCCCAAAGGCCAACTGGCCGACTGCACCGACGGCGCCGACCAGTTACAGCAGTGCGGCCCGGCCCCGGCCATCACCGGGATAACCCAGTGGCTCAACACTCCACCGGTCGACCTGGCCTCGCTGCGCGGCAAGGTGGTCCTGATCGACTTCTGGGCGTACTCGTGCATCAACTGTCAGCGCGCCATCCCGCACGTCGTCGATTGGTACAACCGCTACCGCGACAGTGGGAACAGTGGGTTTGTCGTCATCGGCGTGCACACCCCGGAGTACGCCTTCGAACGAGTCGCCGGCAACGTCGCCAGTGGGGCCGCCGCACTGAACATCACCTACCCCATCGCGCTCGACAACGACTACGCGACGTGGAACGGCTACCAGAACCTGTATTGGCCGGCCGAATACCTGATCGACGCGAACGGAACGGTCCGGCACACGAAGTTCGGCGAGGGCGACTACGACGGCACCGAGAAGCTC
>JARLGS010000604.1 GCA_031292695.1 Mycobacterium sp.
CGGCGGCGCCCTCGCGGTGCGCGGAGGCAGGCCAACCGTAAATCCGTTCGCTCAAGCTGGCGGCACCGTAGCCACACGACATCGCCATCTCACGAATCAGGATGTGCGACAGGGTATGCAGCAGCCAGTATCGAGGAGCAGGCAGTCGCGTCTCGGGCTCGACAGCCTTGGCTGTTTCGGAAAATCGGTTACGAAAGTTACGCAGGTGTGCCGCCTCGTGCGCGGCCCACAGCGGAGTGTTGCGGATGCCGTTCTCCCAAACTTCCACCTCATCAAGGCGCAGTTGCAGAAAGATTCCCTCGCCGCGATCTTCGGTGGCCGGCACCCAGGTCGGCCGGCCGTTGCGGGTGAGTTTGACCAGACGGCCGGGTAGGTCGTTGACGCGGTCCATCTCATCAAGTCTGGTAAAGCCGAGGAACGCGTTGACTTTCTTCATCTGATTGACCGCGACTACACGGCTGATGTTGGTGGGTAGCAGTGGACCGCGAGGCATGTCGGTCACCATCAGCCCGCTGGTGTTCTTCTGGGTGGGGAACAGCGCTGGCTTCTGCAGGTATTGCCATTCAGGGATCAGCAGCTCGACCGGATCCCAGGTGTCGAGTTTCTGCTTGCGCTGCTCCTCGGATTCTGGCGGCACCAGCACATCGGCGATCGCGGCAAGAAGCGCGTCGTCAGATACCCCGGTCATGTCCATGTTGCGGGCACCAGCCAGCGCGCGAATCACGTCCAGTTGGCCGGCGAACTGCTTGACCTGCTCGACGCCGAGTTCGACGCGTAACCGATCACCAAGGGCTTCAGCCTTTTCCGCGTCGGTTCGGGGCATCACGATGATCGACTGGGTGGAGGCGAACCACAGGTTCGACGCACCCATCATGATCAACGCCGGGCGCGCACCACATTCCTTGTCGAAGGCGTTCAGGTGCGGGTGGCGTCCACGGCAGGTCTGCGGCAGCTTGTCGCGCCCCACCGACCCCTGCGCCTCGGCCATACCGCGAGTCGCCCCACAGGACGCACAGGCGATCATCGACCCAACGCTCTTACCGAGGTTGGCATCACGCGTCTTCAGGTCGGGCCGTTCCGCTTTCGGGCAGGGCCGGCCTCGGTGCACCCACAGTTCGTACGGGAACTCATCGAGGTGCCCGTTGGTGCACGTCAGTAGATGCTGGGCCGGAACCGCCGGGCTCTCGCGGCGTCCGGACGTTGCCCCACCCCGCTGAGCGCCGCGGCCGGGGCAGCTCTTGTGGGTGAACTGTGCCAGGTCGGGGCGGAACGGGTGGGTGTTGGTGTAGCTGAACCGCGGTAGCGGGCCCAGGTAGTCACATCCGGTGCAGCGCAACCATTGCGGGAACACCCGCGCTGGAATGCCCAGGTCGGCACCGTCTTTGGCGAATGCATTCTGTTTAGGCTGCCACGGGTAGGGTCGCAACGCATCGACCTGGCTGCCCAGGTGCATCCGAACCACGTTGAGCAGCCGCGGCTCGATGATCGTCCGAATGTGCTCGCGACGC
>JARLGS010000605.1 GCA_031292695.1 Mycobacterium sp.
AGACGTTCCCGGCCACCTCGACGGTCAACTTCGTCGCGGGGCAGACCATCGCCAACGAGGCGACGATCGCCACGGGGCGTGACACCGGTGGTACCGGCTACAACGGTGAGATCACGATCCTGAACTACCAGGGCTCGACCGACGTCATCGTCGACGTGCAGGGGTACTACACCCACGAGTACGCGAACACGGAGTGCAACCGGACCAACCCCTCGGACCTCTTCACCGACTGTGGTCTGTACTACCCGCTCTCCCCGCAGCGTGTCTTCGACACCCGCACGGCGTCTGGGTACCAGGGCCAGAACCAGACTCTCGGCCCGCAAAGCCAGCAGAACTTCTTCGCCGGTGATGAGCCGTTCCTGCCCGGTGGCGTGCTGCCGGTCGACACGGTCGCCGTCGTGCTGAACGTGACCGCGGTCAACCCGACGCAGAACACGTATCTGACGGTCTGGGGTACCGGCAATCCGATGCCCCAGACGTCCAACCTGAACATCCCCGCCGGCACCGTTCTCCCGAACCGGGTGATCGTGCCTGTCGGCGCCAACGGTCAGGTGTCGATCTTCAACTGGGCCGGCAACACCAACGTGGTCGTCGACCTCGACGGGTACTTCGACTCTTCTGCGTCGCTGTTCAACGACTCGGGCCCGGAC
Source organism: Mycobacterium sp. (assembly GCA_031292695.1). GTDB lineage: Bacteria > Actinomycetota > Actinomycetes > Mycobacteriales > Mycobacteriaceae > Mycobacterium. The sequence continues at coordinate 651 of JARLGS010000605.1, forward strand.
ACCTACTGTGCGTCGCCGGTGGCCTCCACCTGCTACGGGGCCTTCTACTTCCCGTTGATCACCCCGCAGCGTGTCGCTGACACCCGGGCGACTGCACCCTACGAGGACCACGGGCAGACGCTCGGTGCCGGCTCCATCCGCACCGTCACGATCCTGCCCGATCACTACGGGCCGTCGAACCCCGACCCGACGGACACGCACTACGCCCCGCCGAGCTTCGTGGCGGTCGACGGCAACGTGACCATCACCGACGCCACCGGCCCGTCGTACCTGACGGTGTACCCGGCCAACACGGTGACGGCTGAGCCGAACGCCTCGGACCTCAACTGGGTCGCTGGGTCGATCATCTCCAACGGTGGTCTGTTCTCCACCGGCACCGGGGTGCCCGACGACAGCCTGCAGCTGTTCAACTACCAGAACTCGGTGGACGCGGTCTTCGACCTCTACGGCTACTACGCCACGTCGTTCGCACCGGGTGAGACCGGCGACCCGTCCGAGGTCTCCATGAGCTGCGTGGGCGGCAAGATCCAGGCGGTGGTCGACTTCAGCCCGGCGTCCGCGCCTCCGGGTGGGGGGACCATCACCTACACGGTGACGGCGACCGATCAGACCGACGGCCTGGCTGACACCCCTCCCGCTGGGAGCCAGACGGTCAGCGGGACAGGCAC
>JARLGS010000071.1 GCA_031292695.1 Mycobacterium sp.
TCCGCCAACAGACCGCCGCCGCTCTGGCCGCGAATTGTGACGCGGAACAGCGCACGGCACTGTGCGCCCTGTACGGACCGCTGCGGGGATGACAATCATGCGGCGGGTGCACGTAAACGGGAAATGGTTGGCGCAGAAGCTAACCGGCACCCAGCGATATGCCACAGAAATCGTGCGGGCAATAATCGCCGACGGCATCATCGATCTGGTGGTGCACGTGCCTGCCGACGCCGAAGTGCCCGACTGGCTGCATGTTCCGGGCGTCGAGGTCAGGCAGTCGCGCACCACTGGAGTGATATTCGAGCAGGTCTACCTGCCCTTTGCTACCGTCGGCGGGCCGCTGCTGAATTTCGCCGGACCAGCACCGCTGCTGAAGCGAAACCAGATCGTCACTATGCACGACGCAACACCATTCCGGTTTCCGCAGACATTCCGGAGGGCGTTCGTGCTCTTTTACTTGGTCTCGTACTACCTGCTCGGGCGATGGGCCCGTCGCCTGGTCACGGTGTCGCGTTTCAGCGCAAGCGAATTGGACGATGTGTTGGGCATTCATACGGACAAGTTTGTGGTCGCCGGTTGCGCCGCAAATGCACTGACGGCCGTCGAACCGCAGCAACCGGAGCTGCCACTGGACGAGACGTTCTATTTGACGGTGGGAACCCTTGCGGTGCATAAAAACCTGCCCGTGCCAGTGCAAGCCGTCGCCGAGTCCGGCCGCACTATCGTCGTAGTCGGCGCATCAGGCAACCAACAGGTATTCAGTCAGGCTTCGACCCTGTCTTCGAAAGCCATTGTCGCCGGAAGGCTCTCCGACGCCGAACTCGCATGGCTGTACCGAAATGCGCGCGGACTGATATTTCCGTCGAAGTACGAAGGTTTCGGCATCCCTCCGCTCGAAGCCCAGTCGCTCGGCTGTCCGGTAGTCACATCGAACGCGGCATCTCTTCCAGAGGTCGCCGGGGATGCCGCGCTGTACTTCGACCCAGACGATATGCCGGCACTGCTATCCCAACTCGATCGGCTGGAAACCGAGGAAGGCCTGGCCGACTCGCTGAGGCAACGCGGGTTGGCCAATGCACAGCGCTACTCGTGGGAGATCTCAGCGCGCCGGATCCTGAACAGCATCGGACTTGGCACACCCGACGCCGCTCAACCCTCCAGCTTGTAGCCCAATCCGCGCACGGTGACCAGGTGCACCGGGTTGGCCGGGTCGGCCTCGATCTTGGACCGCAGTCGCTTCACATGCACGTCCAGGGTCTTGGTGTCACCGACGTAGTCAGCACCCCACACGCGGTCGATCAACTGGCCGCGGGTGAGCACCCGTCCGCTGTTGCGCATCAGGTATTCGAGCAGATCGAACTCCTTGAGCGGCAAGGTGATGGCGTCGCCGTTCACCGACACGATGTGCCGCTCGACATCCATCCGGACCGGGCCGGCCTCGAGCACCCCGTCGACCCCGTTGGCGTCGTCGGACTCGCCGCCCCGGCGCAGTACCGCGCGGATCCGGGCGATCAACTCACGGGCCGAGTAGGGCTTGGTGACGTAGTCGTCGGCGCCCAGCTCCAGCCCCACCACCTTGTCGATCTCGCTGTCCCGCGCGGTCACCATGATCACCGGGACGCCGGACCGGGAGCGCAACTGCTTGCACACATCGGTGCCGCTCATGCCCGGCAGCATCAGGTCCAGGAGCACGATGTCGGCACCCGCACGGTCGAACTCGGCCAACGCCGAGGGCCCGTCCGTGACGACGGTGGCTTCGAATCCCTCTTTGCGCAACAGGAATGCCAAGGGATCAGCCAGGGACTCCTCGTCCTCCACGATCAGCACGCTGGTCATTGGTTCTGACGCCCTCCTTGTGATGGGACTGAGTGAATATCCGACTCGTCGTCAACGTCGTCCGAGTCGAGATGGGCCGGAATCGACAGCGTGAACGTCGATCCGGTACCCGGCTGACTCCACAGCCGGATGGATCCGTTGTGGTTGGCCGCCACGTGTTTGACGATGGCCAACCCGAGCCCGGTACCGCCGGTGGCCCGGGACCGCGCCTTGTCGACGCGGAAGAATCGTTCGAAAACCCGTTCCTGATCGGCTTTTTCGATCCCGATGCCGCGGTCGGTGACCGCGATCTCGATGTCGTCGCCACAGCGACGGCGACTGATCGACACCTGGGAACCCTTGGGCGAGTAGGAAATTGCGTTGGAGACCAGGTTCGCCAACGCGGTCGACAGCAGCGTCTCACTGCCCAGCACCTGATAGCCGCGGGGTGCGTCCGTGGTGATCGCGATGTCGGCGTTGTCCGCGGCCACCTTGTGCCGGGAAACCACTTCGGCCACAACCGAATCCACGTCCACCGCTTCCAGGTTCGGCAGCGGCTCGGCGCCCTGCAGCCGGGACAGCTCGATCAGTTCACCGACCATGTTGGCCAGCCGATTCGACTCCGTCACGATCTTCTGGGCGAACCGGGTCACCATCGTCGGGTCATCGGCGGACGCCAGCAGCGCCTCGGCCAGCAGACCCATCGCCCCGACCGGGGTCTTGAGCTCATGGCTGACATTGGCCACGAAGTCGCGCCGACTGGCCTCCATCCGGGCCTGTTCGGACTGGTCGTTGACGTAGACCACTGCGAACCGGCCGTCTTCCTCGGTCAGCTGACGCGCCAATCCGCGCACCGCCAGGCCGGACCGGCCCGGGTTGGAGCGCTTGGCCGGGGACAGGTCGAACTCGACATCTTCCCCGGTGGCGAGCGTCCGCTGCGCAGCCTCCCAAGCCCGGTCGTCGAGCAGCCGGTCATGCACCAGACCGAGCTCCTGCGCCAGCGAATTGGTGTAGACCACGTCGCGATAGGTGTCGACGACAGCCATGCCCAGCGGGGACATGGACACGATGTAGGCGAACATCTCGGACACCGTCAGGCCGGACTGCTCTGCGGCACGACGCTCCCGACGCTCGATCAGCCGCGGCGCCAACCGCAAGCCGATCGCGATGCCCAGCGCCAACGCGAGCAGCGCCGAGACGGCCACCAGTGGCAGCACGGACGACAAGCTCACGCGCAAATCCTACGCATCCGGTGAACGTCATCCCAGCAGCGTGCGGCCAGAACGGGACAAGTCACACACACAAATCCAGGTGTTCGGCTGGTGTTAACCGGAGTTCACCGACTGTTTCCGCGGTTCAGTGCTGCCGCGCGCCCTGCGCAGCAACTGCGGCGGCGCCGGCGGCGGCGGCCTCCGGGTCCAGGTATTCGCCACCGGGCACCGTCGGCTTCAGCTCGGCGTCGAGCTCGTAGCGCAGCGGGATGCCGGTCGGGATGTTCAGGCCGGTGATCTCGTCGTCGGACATTCCGTCCAGGTACTTGACCAGGGCGCGCAGGGAGTTACCGTGCGCGGCGATCAGCACCGTCTTACCGGCTTTCAGGTCTAACGCGATGGTCTGCTCGAAGTACGGCACGAGCCGCTTGACGACGTCGGCTAGGCATTCGGTCAGCGGGGCATCGATACCGGCGTACCGCGGATCACCGTCCTGGCTGTAGGTGCTGCCGGCTTCGATCGGCGGCGGCGGCGTGTCGTAGCTGCGCCGCCACGACATGAACTGCTCTTCGCCGTACTTGGCCAGGGTCTCGGCCTTGTCCAGGCCCTGCAGCGCGCCGTAGTGCCGTTCGTTGAGCCGCCAGTCCCGCTGCACGGGAATCCAGTGCCGGTCGGCGGCGTCCAGCGCCAGATTGGCGGTGGTGATGGCCCGGCGCAGCAGCGATGTGTACAGCATGTCCGGCAGCAGACCGTGTTCCACCAGCAGCTTGCCACCGCGGACAGCTTCAGCCCGGCCCTTGTCGGTGAGGTCGACATCGACCCAACCGGTGAACAGGTTCTTCTCGTTCCACTGGCTTTCGCCGTGACGCAGCAGGATCAAGGTCGCCATCGGCTGATCCTCTCACGTGCGGGTTCGTGGTCGCCGTCGCACCCTGCGGCCGAGAACGGCTACTCGGGGCGCAGGTGCTCGAACGCCTGCAGGTTCTTCAGCGACTCACCACGGGCCAGCCGCCAGCGCCATTCCTTCTCGATCGACGAGCGGAAGCCCAGCTCCAGCAGGGTGTTGAAATCGAAGTCGACGGCCTCGATCACCTGGCCGAGCAGCCGGTCGATCTCCTCGGCGCTCACCGCGGCCAGCGACAGCCGGCCCACCAGGTAGATGTCGCCGACATTATCCAGGGTGTACGCCATCCCGTACAGCCGCCGATTACGCCGCAGCAGGTACTTATAGACGCCCTCGAAGTTCTCGTCCGGCTGGCGGCAGACGAATGCCTCCAGCCGAACGCCGTGCTCGCCGACGCTCAACAGCGTGTTCGTGGTCAGCCGGCGCTCCCCCGGCAATGCCACGACGATCCCGGGCCGCCCGCCCGCGCCCCCGTCGTGATGGGAAAACTCGAGTTCGTGCGCCCGCAGGGCATCGACGATCAACTGCTGCACGGCAACCGCAGACGTCATGCCCGCACCCCTCGGCGCATGGTGAACCGGCGACTCCGGCGGCCGGCGGCATCGCGCCGCGGCCGACGGCCCCGGTAGTCGGCGATGGCGCGGGTGTAGCCGGCCAGCAGCGCGTCGACGGTGTGCGCCCAAGAGAACGTCGCCGCGTGGCGTAATGCGCCCTCGCGCAACGACTCCGGGCCGGCCTCCAACAGCGCGCCGATGGCGTTGGCCCAGTCGCCGGGATCGTGGCCGTCGACCAGCACGCCGCTCACGCCGTCGCGCACCGCCACGGGCAGCCCACCCACGGCAGCGGCCACGACCGGGGTCCCGCACGCCTGCGCCTCGACCGCAACCAGGCCGAAGGATTCCGAATAACTGGGCACCGCAACGAGATCCGCGGCCCGGTAGACATTGACCAACTGCTCGCGCGACTGCGGCGGCAGAAACGTCACGCGGTCGGTGATACCCAATTCGTCGGCCAGAGTGACCAATCCGTCCGGCACAGCCAGGCCACTGCCTGACGGACCACCGGCCACCAGCACGCGCACGCCCGGCAGTTTGGCTGCCGCACGAAGCAGTACGTCGGGCGCCTTCAGCGGCTGGATCCGGCCGATGAAGGCCACGACCTGCTCATCGAGCGAAAGCCCCAGTGCGGCACGGGCCGCCGCCTTGTCACCCGGGGTGAAGGTTTCCAGGTCGACACCGGGATACGCCACGTCGATGCGGCCAGGGTCCGCATGATGCAGCGAAACAAGCTGCCGCGCTTCGTCTTCGGTATTGACAATTAGGCGATCAGCAACGTCCACCACCTGCTGCTCCCCGACCGAACGCAGGGCCGGTTCCGGGGCGTCGCCCTCGGCCAGCGACAGGTTCTTCACCGCGGCCAGGGTGTGCGCGGTGTGCACCAGCGGCACCGCCCACCGGTCCGACGCCAGCCACCCCACCTGTCCGGACAGCCAGTAATGCGAGTGGACGATGTCGTAGTAGCCCGGCTCGTGATTGGCCTCGACGCGCAACACCCCGGCGGTGAAGGCACACAGCTGGGTCGGCAGGTCATACTTGTCGAGGCCCTCGAACGGGCCGGCAACCACGTTCCGTACCAACACGCCGGGCGCCACCCGCACCACCGGCGCATCGCTCGACGAGGTGGCCCGGGTGAAGATTTCCACCTCCACACCGCGGCGGGCCAGCTCGAGCGCACTCTGCAGGACGTAGACGTTCATACCGCCGGCATCACCGGTGCCCGGTTGGGCCAGCGGTGAGGTATGGACCGACAAGACGGCGACACGCACGCCCCCCATCCTTACACCGCCGCATCGAGGGCAGCCGGTCCGGTCGCCCTAGCTGGGCATTCGACGCCGGTTCAGCACCCGCGAGCGACCACGAACTGCACGGATCAGGCGGCGCGCAGGGCCCGGCGCATGGCGCCGATCGGGTCTGCGTACAGCCCGCCCAAGGACACCACACCGGCCCCGGCCTCCTGCACCCGATTGCCGAAGGTGGTCACCCGGATGTCCCGGGTACCCAGCACGGTCCGCTCTGCGAAGGCCTGCTCGACCAGCGGCACCCCTTCCGGGTACTCGGTGAACGCCTGCCCACCCACGACCAGGTCATCGGGGTTGAGCAGGTCACGCAACAGGGCCACTGCCGCGCCGAGCACCCGGGCCCGCTCGTCCAGCAGCGCGGTGGCCGCGGCATTGCCGGCTCGCGAGGCGCGCAGCACCGCAGAAATGGTCGACGACGGACCGTCTACCGGCACGATCCGCTGCTTGCGGGCGGCGATCAGCACTGCCTCGTCGCTGACCGTGGACTCCAGCCGGCCGGTGCCACCCAGCAACTCCGACTGGGCCGGCAATGCCGAGATGGTGCCCGGGCCGCTGGCCGGCGAATGCACCTTGCCGCCGATCGACAGCGCATAGCCGACGGTCTCCCGGGCGTACACGTACAGGCTGGTCGACGACTCGGTCGCCGCGGCCGAACGCCGGGCGCCCAGCAACAGCTCCGCGCCGGCCATCGCGTCGACGTGCGAAGCCAGCGACACTGGGAGCCCCAGCGTCTGCGCCAGCACCGGACCGACGGGCGCGTCCACCCAACCGAGCCGCGGGTGGTCCACATGGCCGGTGGCGCTGTCCACCATGCCGCCCGAGGCCACTCCGACCCACAACGGCCGGCGCCGGTGCCACCGGCTCAGGTATCGCTGCGCGCTGCCGGCCAGCGCCGCCAGCGCGGCATTCTGACCGCCGCGCGGAGTCGGCGTCTCCACCACGTCCAGCGTGCGGCCGAACAGGTCGGTGGCGACGATCGCCGTGGTGCGCGCCCCGATGTGCAGGCCCAGGGTCAGGAACGGCTCGTGGTTGACCTCGACCGGTACCCGCGGGCGGCCGATCGCGCCGGCCACGGCCAGATCAGCGCGTTCACGCAGCATCCCGGCATCCAGCAGCGCAGTGACCTGGCGGTTCACCGTTGCGATGCTCAGGCCGGTGGCCTGTGCGATCACGTCACGGGCGATGGGCCCGCGCAGCCGGGCGGCACCGAATACCGAACCGGCGGCGGCGTCGGCGACCCGCAGCGACGGCGCGACGATGTGGTGTCGGGCGAGCAGCGTGCGCTTGGTATGTGCGGCAGAACGAACGCCGGAAGCGACAGCAGGGGTGGCGACGGTGGAAACAGAAGCAGGCATTTTGGGTGTCCTAGGGAAGTTGTCGGGCGGTGGGTCCTCGGGGGCCACACCTGTCGACAGCTAGGACGAGAGATCCGTGTCGTGAGTCAGGCGCGGCAGAAAGCGCGACAACAACACGCACGTCGCACAGCGACGCCGGATGCCTGACTGGAGATCACGAGGAGGAACTTAGCACGCCGACTAAGGTCGGTCGCATGCCAGCTGATGAACCCTCCGCCCGCGTCGCCGTGGTCACCGGCGCCAGCTCCGGTATCGGTGCCGCCACCGCGAAAACCCTTGCTGCCCTTGGTTTTCACGTAGTCTGCGCCGCGCGGCGAGCCGATCGGATCGGCGCCCTGGCAGCAGAGCTCGGCGGCACCGCGATTGTGACGGACGTCACTGATCAGGCCTCCGTCGACGCGCTCGCCGCCCAGGTCAGCACCATTGGCGCCGTTCACGTCCTGGTCAACAACGCCGGCGGCGCCAAGGGGCTGGCACCTGTCGCAGAGGCCGACCTGGAGCACTGGGACTGGATGTGGCAGACGAACGTGCTGGGCACCCTGCGAGTCACGCGCGCCCTGTTGCCCGCGCTGATCGAATCCGGCGATGGCCTGATCGTCACGATCACCTCGATCGCCGCGCTGGAGACCTACGACAACGGCGCCGGATACATCGCGGCCAAGCACGGCCAGGGCGCGCTGCACCGCACGCTGCGCGGCGAGCTGCTGGGAAAACCGGTGCGGCTCACCGAGATTGCGCCCGGCGCCGTGGAGACCGAGTTCTCTCTGGTGCGGTTCGACGGTGATCGGTCACGGGCCGACGCGGTGTACCAGGGCATCACGCCGTTGGTCGCCGAAGACGTCGCCGAGGTGATCGGTTTCGTGGCCTCCCGACCACCGCACGTCGACCTGGACCAGATCGTCATGCGGCCACGCGACCAGGCGCCCTACAGCCGGTTCAACCGCCGACCGTCGTAGTCGAGGGCGTCGTAGTCGAGGGCGTCGTAGTCGAGGACGTCGACGGGGCCGAAGACGTGGTCGCCGCGGACGTGGTCACCGAAGACGATGGCGTCGAAGACGACGTGGCCGGCCCCTGTGGCGGCGGCGTGGTCGTGGTGGTCGGTGTACCCGAGTACGTCGGCGCATCGGTCGGGGTGGCCGGCGCGCTCTGCGGGATCGACGTGGCCGGCGGCGGCAGATTCGGCGGCGGCAGCGCCGACATCGACACCCAGGTGTCCCAGTCCACCGCCCAGTCCCAGATGTCGCCGTCAGCGTAGGACAGCTGGATCGACGTGCCCGTCACCTCGACGGGGTCACCGTAGATCGCGGACTGGAAGTACTGCTGCGCATTGTCGGTCGACAGGTTGATGCAGCCGTTGGTGACGTTGGTGTTGCCCTGCGCGCCCGAGCTGGCGGGGTTGGCGTGGATGAACTCGCCGTTGTTGGAGATGCGCACGGCCCACCGTTCGTGGACGTGGTCGTATCCGGCGGCCGGGTTGGACATCCAGAAGTCGGCGTACTTCTCGCTGACCACGTGGGTGCCGCTGCGCGTGATGTTGCGCGGCTTGTCGGCCTCGCCGTAACTGCACGGGAAGTCGAACAGCACACCGCTGTCGGTGATCACCTGGATGCGGTGGCTGGTGGCATCGGCCTCGACCACCTGACGGCGACCGATCGAGATGTCCAACGTGCTGTCCTGCGCGCCAAATGAGCCGTCGCCAAACGGCACACCGTACAACTTGGCCGTCACGTGGACCTTGGTGCCCGCCGGGTAGTACTCGCGGGTGCGCCAGTGCATGCGCGAACCCTCACGTTCGTCGGGCAACCAGGCCCAACTGCCCTCGACCGGGGGGTCGGTGACGACCTTCACGTTGCGCTCGACGGACACTTTGTCGCTGACCGCGGCGTCGAACTGCAGGATGATCGGCGCCGCGACCCCGACGGTCTGCCCGTCGGCGAGCTGGAACTGGCCGTTGACCTGCTTGCTGGGGTTCACCGTGGTGAAGGTGGCGGCCACCGGCACAGCCTTGCCGTCATGGCCGACGACCGAACCGGCCCAGGTGTAGGTGACGCCGTAGCCGAGCGGTTCGGTGATGTTGAAGGAGGTGCGGTCCTTGTTGAACGCACCCCCGGCGACCTTGCCGTCGGCGTTGGTCAAAGTCGCCTTCTGGAACCACCCGTCGGTCACGTCGACGCCGATCGCACTGGTCGGCACCACGTCGGTGGCGCCGTTGGCCGGCCGATAGGTGACCACGGGAGCGGCAGCCTCCTGGGGCGGGCCCGCGGTCGGGCTGCCCGCTTTTTCGGAGCACGCGGCGAGCACGCCTGCAGTACCTACCGCAATTGCGGTAAGCGTCTGTCGCCGGTTGATCCTCACGTGTATTGAAGATACCTACAGCGAACAACCGATTAGGCACGGTTCCGGTGTGAGATCTATCCCGAATACGGTTTTGACCCCGTCCCGAACCGCCCTGGCCAGGGCTAAAACGTCAGCGCTGCCAGCAAATCCCCGGTTGGTGAGGGCCAGCGCATGCTTGGTCGACAGGCGGGCCGGCGCCCCGGCACCGGGATAGCCCTTGCCGAAGCCGGCCTGTTCGACGAGCCAGCCCGCCGCCAGCTTGACCCCGTTCGGGGCCGGGTAGTTCGGCACCGGACCGTCTGTAGAGTCCCTGATTCGTTCGAAGACTTCATGTGGGACAACCGGATTGGTGAAGAACGAACCGGCGCTCCAGGTGTCGTGATCGGCTTCGTCGGCCACCATGCCCTTGCCGCGCCGCAGCGCCAGCACCGCCTCCCGGACCCTGACCGGGTCGGCGCGGGTGCCCGGCTCGACGCCGAGCCGGGCCGACAGTTCGCCGTACCGCACCGGCGCACTCTGGCCGTCGATATCCAGGGTGAACTCCACCTCCAGCACGATGGCGCAGTCCGAGTTCTTCAGCACACTGTGCCGGTATCCGAATTCCAGCTCCTCCGGGCCGACCCAGCTGTCGGTGCCACTGGCCCGGTCATACAGCCTGACCCGACTGATGGTGTCGGCCACCTCGGCCCCGTAGGCGCCGACGTTCTGCACCGGTGTCGCCCCAGCCGAGCCCGGGATACCGGACAGGCATTCCAGGCCGCCCAACCCGTGCGCCAGCGAGGTCACGACCACGTCGTCCCACAACGCGCCGGCCTCGGCCCGCACCACGTTGCCCTCGACGATGATCTCGGTGTTCGCCAGCAAGACGACCGTCAGATCGGCCAGATCATCAGCAACCAGCACATTCGAACCGCCGGCCAGCACCAGCACCGGCCCTGGTTGGTCCCGCAGCGCAGTGAGCGCACCGATGACCTTCGCGGTGGTGTCACAGGTGATCAGGCGGGCCGCTACCGGTCCCACGCGGAACGAGGTAAGGGGTGCCAGCGGCACCTCGTAGTCGACTGCCGCGCCCCCGATATCCGAACTGACCACGGCCGCTAACGGTAGCGTGGGCGGCTATGCCCCGTTCTTTCGACATGGTTGCCGAGTACCTCGGCTCTGTGGCGCAGGTGCACCAGGCTTTCTGCGACAAGGACTACTGGCTGGCCCGGTTGGCCAAGGCCCGCGCGGATATCTCGACCCTGGACTCGATTGCCGACGACGGCCAGGGTGGTACCGACATCACCACCATCCAGACCATGCGCGCCCCCGGGCTGCCCGCAGTGGCCACCCAGTTCCACCGCGGTGATCTGAGCGTGGTGCGCGAGGAGCACTGGGGACCGGTCGTCGACGGGCGGACGATCGGTACCGTTCGCGGCCGCATCCCGGGAGCCCCGGTCATCATCACCGGCACCGGCGTGCTGACTCCCTACGAACGCGGCGCGCGGCTGAATTTCTCTGCGACGGTGGAGGTCCGGATCCCGCTGGTGGGCGGCAAGCTCGAATCGCTGATGGGCCAGCACGTGAAGTATCTGGTGGAGCTGGAACAGGAATTCACCACCGAGTGGATCTCAGCCAGGCACTAGACCCGGCTCGGCCGGCGCGTCGGCTCTGGTTGGGGCACTTACGATCTGGAGCTGTCAGCTTCGGTTGACATTGTCAGCCAAAGCTGACGACCCCGGACGCGAGGAGTCCGAGGGCGCGCGTGGACCCGACGTTTCATGACCACGGCCGCTCATCGGCAATCCGAACCGGGCCCGGCTGACCCTAGACTCGGAGCCATGAATTCGCCGGTCGGCCAGCCGACGCGCGGCACCACCGGCCACAACCGCCTCCGGCGCAGCGACCGCTGGCTGGTGCACTCGCCACAGATCCGGGCGATGTTGCAGTCCGCCAAGGACCCGCTGGTGATCGACTTGGGTTACGGCGCCCTGCCGGTGACGACCGTCGAACTGGCCGCGCGGTTGAGCAAGGTGCGGGCGGACGTTCGGGTAGTCGGCCTGGAGATTCACCCGGAGCGGGTGAATCTGGCCCGCGAGTTGGCCGGCAGCACCGTCGAATTCGGCCTCGGCGGTTTCGAATTAGCCGGTCTCACACCGGTTTTGGTGCGCGCATTCAATGTGCTACGGCAGTACGACGTCGCCGACGTACCCGCCGCCTGGGCCGAGGTGACCGGTCGGCTGGCGCCCGGCGGGCTATTGGTAGACGGCACCTGCGACGAGCTGGGACGCCGCTGCTGCTGGGTGCTGCTGAACGCGGACGGACCGGTGAGCCTGACCCTGGCGTGCGACCCCCGGCACCTCGAGCGACCCTCCGACTTGGCTGAGCGACTGCCGAAAGTGCTTATCCACCATAACGTTCCGGGCCAACCCATTCACGCTCTGCTACAGGCCGCAGACCGCGCCTGGGCCACCGTGGCCGGCCACGGGGTGTTCGGGCCCAGGGTGCGCTGGCGCGCCATGCTCGACCTGCTGGCCGACGAAGGCTATCCGCTGGAGCCGCCCCGTCGCCGATTGCGCGACGGCGTGCTGACCGTGCCGTGGGCGGCGGTTGCGCCAACCAGTTGACGACACCGCCCCAGTTGAGGACACCGCCACCGCAAAGCCAACGCAGCGAATAGGGTTCGCGGTATGCCGTCGGTGCGCATGGACAAGCGCGACAAGGACAGGGACAGCCGCAACGATCCGCCCCGCAGCCGACTGCGGTCGCCACTCGTCCTGGCAGCGGCCGCGGCGGTGATCGTCGTTGCCCTGGCCGTCGCGGCCGTCATGAGCAAGCCCCGGCCCATCCACGAGTTGCCGACGGTACCGGACTATCCTCCGGCCACCCCGGCCGCGGCCCCGTGCCGGCTGAACACCGTGGTGAACGGCCTGAGCTTGCGTCAGAAGCTGGCCCAGCTGCTGATGGTCGGGGTTACGAACCTCGACGACGCCCAGACCGTGGTCCGCGACCAGGAGGTCGGCGGGATATTCATCGGCAGCTGGACCGATCTGGACATGCTGCGCGACGGGTCGCTGCACGCGCTGCAGACCACGCCCCGGCTGCTTCCGCTGGCGGTCAGCGTCGACGAGGAGGGCGGCCGGGTCCAACGACTGAAAGCGATTCTCGGAGAACAGCTTTCCGCGCGTGAGCTGGTCCGGCAGGGCATACCTCCAGAACAGGTCCAGGCGTTGGCCCGGGACCGCGGCCGGAAAATGAAGGACCTCGGCATCACCATCGACTTCGCGCCCGTCGTCGACGTCACCGATGCCCCCGCCAACACTGTCATCGGTGACCGGTCGTTCGGGAGCGACCCGGACGTCGTCACCCGGTACGGCGGCGCCTACGCGCAGGGCCTCCGCGAGGCCGGCCTGCTGCCGGTGCTCAAACACTTCCCGGGCCACGGTCGCGCCTCCGGCGACTCCCACAAGACCGGAGTCACCACACCGCCGCTGAGCGAGCTGGCGACCTCGGACCTGGTCCCCTACCGGACGCTGACCACCGCGGCGCCGGTCGGCGTGATGATCGGTCACATGCAGGTACCCGAGCTCACCGGTACCGACCCGGCCAGCCTGTCGACGGCCGCCTACGACCTGCTGCGGAGTGGAAACTACGGTGCCCCGCCGTTCACCGGGCCCATCTTCACCGACGACCTGTCCAGCATGGCGGCGATCACCGAGCGCTACAGCGTGCCGGACGCGGTGCTCAAGGCGCTGCAGGCGGGCGCCGACACCGCGCTGTGGATCACCACCAAAGAAGTGCCCGCGGTGCTCGACCGATTGCAGCAGGCCGTCGACGCCCACGAGTTGACCGAGGCCCGAATCGACGACGCGGTACACCACATGGCGGTGGCCAAGGACCCGAGTCTGGTCTGCACCCGCTGACCTGACCCGCAACTACCCTGGGCGCATGCGAATCGCTTTGGCCCAGATCGGCACTGGCACCGACCCTGACGCCAATCTGCAACTGGTGGCCGGCCACACCGTGCGCGCCGCCGAGGCCGGCGCTGACCTGGTGTTGTTCCCCGAGGCGATGATGTGCCGGTTCGGGGTGCCCCTGGCCCCGGTGGCACAACCGCTCGACGGCCCGTGGGCCAATGGCGTCCGGGCCATCGCGGCGCGATCGGGGATCACCGTGGTGGCCGGGATGTTCTGTCCGGCCCAAGGCGACGCCGACGGCCGGGTCACCAACACCCTGATCGCCACCGGTCGCGGCGTGGCCGCCCACTACCACAAGATGCATCTCTACGACGCCTTTGGATTCGCCGAATCCCGCACTGTGGCACCGGGTTTCGAGCCTGTGGTGATCGACGTGCCCAGCCCCGACGGCACCGTTCCCGTAGGCCTGACCACCTGCTACGACATCCGTTTCCCCGAACTACACCTCGAACTGGCCGAGCGCGGCGCCAAGCTGCTGACCGTGCACGCATCGTGGGCCTCAGGTCCGGGCAAGCTGGAGCAGTGGACGCTGCTGGCCCGGGCCCGCGCCCTGGACACCACCTGTGTGGTGGCGGCGGTCGATCAGCCGTATCCGGGCGACGAGCTGGCCCGCCAGGGGCCTACCGGCAGCGGCGGCAGCCTGGTGGCCGGCCCGACCGGCGACCTCGTGGCGCAGGCCGGCACCGACCCGGAACTGCTGGTCGTCGACGTCGATCTGGCCGCGGTCGACCGGGCCCGGGAGTCCATCGCCGTGCTGCGCAACCGCACCACTATCCCGCGTAAGGCAGAATCGCGGGGGTGACTGATCCCTGGGCCCGTCCGGCCAACGAGGAAGCTGCACCGTCCGCCGAGTCCGCGCCGCAGGCGCCGGAAGCACCGGCGGGTGCCCAGCCCACCGAGGTGCTGCCGGTCGA
>JARLGS010000606.1 GCA_031292695.1 Mycobacterium sp.
CCTCGCCGACCGGCTGGCCGAAGCCATGGCCGGCGGTCCGGCCCCGGCCAGCCCCCTCAGTCCACGCGAACTCGACGTGCTCGCCCAGATCGCCCTGGGCTGCACCAATGCCGAGGCCGCGGGGCGGCTCTCACTACAGCACGAGACGGTCAAGAGCTACCTGCGCAGCGCCGCAACGAAACTCGGCACCCACACCCGGCACGAGGCGGTATCGAAGGCGCGCCGGCTGCGGCTGATCCCCTGAACAGCTCAGGCCAGCGAATCGATCCAGGCCCGGTGCAACGCCGCATACCGACCATTACCGGCAACCAGATCATCGGGCGCACCGTCCTCGACGATCCGTCCGCCGTCGAGGACCAGTACCCGGTCGGCGGATTGCACCGTGGACAGGCGGTGCGCGATCACCAGCGCGGTGCGCCCGGCCAATACCGTTGCCAGCGCCCGCTGGACCAGCCGCTCGGTGGGAATGTCCAGCGAGGACGTCGCTTCATCGAGAATCAGCACCGCGGGGTCGGCCAGGAACGCGCGGGCGAACGCGACCAGTTGACGCTGGCCCGCCGACAGCCGGCCTCCTCTATTGGCGACGTCGGTGTCGTAACCGTCCGGCAGGGCATCGATGAACCGGTCGGCACCGACCGCGACTGCGGCGGCGCGGATTTCGGCGGCGGTGGCATCGGGCCGGCCGAACCTGATGTTCTCGGCGACGGTGCCGGCGAACATGAAGTTCTCCTGCGTCACCATCACGACATGCCGGCGCAGCTCGCGCTGGGCGATGGACCGCAGGTCCGTCCCGTCGAGCGTCACGGAGCCGGCCACCGGGTCATAGAACCGAGCGATCAGTTTCGCGATCGTGGTCTTCCCGGCGCCCGTCGCGCCGACCAGAGCGACCGTCTGCCCCGCGGGCACCGTCAGATTCAGCTCCGGCAGCACCGGGCGGTCGGCCGCATAGCCGAAGCGGACATCGCGAAAATCGATGTCGCCGTCCACCTTTGCAAGTGTCACGGGGTCGGCCGGGTCCGCGATCGCCGGCTGCTGGCCGAGCACCCCGGCCAGCTTCTCGAGCGCCGCCGCGGCCGACTGGAAGGTGTTGAAGAACTGCGAAATCTCCTGCATCGGCTCGAAAAACATCCGCAGATACAACAGGAACGCCGTCAACGTGCCGATCGTCATCCGGCCGTGCAACACCAGGTACCCGCCGTAGAGCAGCACCACGGCGGTGGTGATGTTGCCGATCAGCTTCACCCCGGGCATGAACACCGCCAGCAGGGTCATGGTGCGCTCGTTGATCACCCGGTAGTCGTCGACGACGCGCTCGAAGATCTCCTGGTTGCGCGGCTCGCGCCGATAGGCCTGCACCGCTTTGATGCCCGTCATGGTCTCGACGAACTGGACGATCACCAGCGCGGCCTGTTCGCGGACCAGGCGGTAGGTCTTGGCCGATTCGCGGCGGAACCAGGCGGTCAGCATCACCAATAGTGGGAAGGCTGCCAGGCACATCAGCCCGAGGCGCACATCGAGGGTGACCAGTAGCACCGCGGTGCCACCGAGCGTGAGCACCGCGGTGATCAGGCTGTCGAGGCCGGTCGACAGCATGGTCTGGATGGCCTCGATGTCATTGGTGGACCGGCTCACCACCCGGCCCGAGGTGTAGCGGTCGTGGAATGCGACGTCCAGCCGTTGGAACTGCCGGTAGACCCGGCGGCGCAGTTCCAACAGCACCTTCTGGCCGATCCGGCCGGAGCGGTTCAGGAAGATCAACCGGACGGTCGCCTGCAGCACCACCACAGCGCACAGGGCCAGCACGATCTGCACCAGTTCGCGGGCCGGCCCGCCGTGCAGGATCGGCGGGATGGCCCGGTCGATGCCCCGCTGCACCAGCAGCGGAACCGACAGCCGCGCAGCGTTTTCCACCACCACGACCAGCCCCAGGACCATGACGGCAACCCGGTACGGCTTCAGCAGCGAACCGAGCAGGGCGCGGGCCTCGCGGCGCCGCGAGACGGTTTCGTCGATGGGCAGATCCTCGACGGCGTCGACTGTCCGACCGCGCCAGTCGTCGGTGCTCATCGGCGTTGTCTGCTCTTCGCGCAAGCGCTCATCGCCGCCGCACCTCCTGGGACTCATCGGTCTGCTCCAAGTACAGCTGCTCGAGCCGCTCCCGGTCCGCATCCTGTTCCCAGTCGCAGGTGCGTTCGGCGCCGTCGTCCAGTTCGTCGTCGGCAGACAGCAGGTAGCGGTATTCCGGGGCCCGGGCCAACAATTCGGCGTGCGTGCCGATGCGGGTGATGGTGCCGTTCTGCAGCAGCGCCACGCGATCGGCCAACAGCACGGTGGATGCCCGGTGCGCCACCACGATTCCGGTGACCGAACGCAGCACCTGGCGCAGCGCGGCGGTAACCTCCGCCTCGGTGTGCATGTCCAGCGCGGACAGGGTGTCGTCGAGCACCAGGAGCGACGGCGCGGCCAGGATGGCACGGGCGAGCGAAAGTCGTTGCCGCTGACCGCCGGAAAGGCTCATGCCCTGCTCACCGATCCGGGTGTCCAGACCGAACGGCAGGTCGTGGACGAACTGCGCAGCGGCGATGTCGATGGCCGCGCGAATCTGCGCGTCCGTGGCGGGATCGTCCACCCCACGGCCGAGCGTGAGATTCTCGGCGACGGACATGGAGAACAACGTCGGATCCTCGAACGCAGTGGCCACGGCCGAGCGCAGCGCTGGCAACGACAGCTCCCGGATGTCGCGGCCGTCGATCAGGATCGCGCCTTCGGTGACGTCATAGAGCCGCGAGAACAGGGCCGCCAGAACCGATTTCCCAGATCCTGTGGCGCCCACCAGCGCCAGCGTCTCGCCGGGCTCCACCGTCACCGATACGTGCCGCAATGCCCAATCGTCGGACGCCGCGTCGGGGAACCGGAAACCGACGTCACGCAACTCGAGATGCCCGCCGCGAGGCACCGTCGTGACCGGACCGCTGGTGATGTCGACTGGCGCATCGAAGATCTCGGCCACGCGATCGGCGGCGGTCATCGACTCCTGCATCATCGAGAGCAGATAGCCCAGTGACGCGATCGGCCAGACCAGCGACAGCATCATGGTGATGAAGGCGACGAGCGTGCCCATGGTGATCAGACCGTGGCCGGCCGCATAGGCACCGAACCCGAGCACCACGATCAGCGTGACGTTGGGGATGACCTCGAGCAGCGTCCAGAACCGCGCCGACACCGCCACCTTGCCGATCTCGGCGGCGTACAGGGCGGTGGCACGCTCATCGAACCGCTGATAGACGTAGTCCTCCCGGCCGAACGATTTGATCACCCGCAGCCCCAGCGCCGATTCCTCGACATGCGTTGCGACATGGCCGGATTGGTCCTGGGCCAGCCGCGACAGCTGGGAGAACTGACGCTCGAACCGGAAGATCGTGACCGCGACCGGCAGCACCGACACCAGCACCACCACGCCCAACGGCCAATACATGGCCAGCAGGATGGCCGTCACCACCAGGATCTGAATGGTGTTGAGCACCAGAAACAGCAGGCCGAAAGACAGGAATTGCCGAATGGTGCCAAGGTCATTCATCACCCGGGACAGCAGCTGACCCGACTGCCAGCGCCGGTGAAACGACATCGGCAGAATCTGCAGCCGGGCGTAGAGGTCCCTGCGGATGTCGGCCTCCACGCCCATGGTCGCCCGGGCGCCGAGCCAGCGCCGGATGAACCACAACACCGCCTCTACCAGACCCAGCGCCAGAGCGGCGGTGCCCAGCACCCACAGCCCGTGCTGATCCTGGTGCCGCACCGGACCGTCGATGACCGCCTTGGTCACCAGAGGGATTGCCACGGTGACCCCCAGGCCGACCAGCGCGGTCGACACCATCGCGACCCAGCGACCGCGGTAGGGCCCCAGGTAGGGCAGCAGGCGCAACAGGTCCGCCGACGCACGCTGCCGGCGCGGCGCCGGCGCAATCGCCGGAGCCGAACGCAGGGGCGGGGCTAATTCAGACACAACAAGTGCAATGCTCGCACGCCGTACCGACAATCCCGGTGCGCGGCGGAGCGCCGCCGCCACCGACTCAAATGAAGCCGAGGTACCCGACCACCCCTGCCGCGGCAACCACGATCAGTGGGTTGGTCTTGGTGTGCAGGAAGATCGCAGTGCAGACGGCCGTGACGGTGTACGCCCGCCAGTCATGGTCCGCGGCGCGGCTCATCACCAGCGAGGTCGCCAGGATCAGACCGACGGTCAGCGGCGCGAAACCCTTCTCGACGGCCCGGCGCAGCTTGGAGCGCTCGGCCTTCTGCCAGAACAGCGTGACGACGTAGACGAAGCTCGCCGCCGGTACCACCATCGCGACCATGGAGATGACCCCGCCGACGATCGCCCCGGGAATCCCGGCCGCCTTCAGACCAGCGCCATAGCCGACCATCGAGACGATGAGGATGCTCGGCCCTGGCGCGGTCTGGGAGATCGAGAACAGGTCGGCGAACTGACTGTTGGTGAGCCAGTGCCGGCCGTTGACGGCATGCATATGCATATCCGGCAGGACCACGTTGCCACCGCCGATGGACAGCAGCGACAGCATGCCGAACAGCCCGATGAGCTGCAGATAAGTTGAAAGCGCCGCGGTACTCATGCGCGATCCGCCTCCGGCTTCTCGCTGGACCTCATGCGCGACGCGCCTCCGGCTTCTCGCTGGACCTCATGCGCGACGCGCCTCCGGCTTCTCGCTGGACGTCACGCCGCGCTGCCGCGCGGCCAAGCCCAGATCAGGCTGAGCGGAGCCAGGATCGCCAGCGTCCCGAGCAGCGGAAAGCGCAGCACGCCGTTGAGCACGAAGGCGCCCGCGAACAGCAGCACCGGCACGATGCCCGTCAGGCACTTCTGACCGGTCTTGATCACCATCGTCAGGGTCAGCGCCACCGCGGCGGCCGAGGCACCGTGCAGCACGCCCTTGACGGCGGGCACCTCCTTGAACCGGAAGTAGGCGAACGACAACACCAGCACGATGACCAGCGGCATGGCGCACAAGCCGAACACCGCGGCTGCGGCACCGGTGAAGCCCCGCATCTTGGTGCCGGCGAACACCGCCATGTTGACCTGATTCGCGCCGGGCAGGATGCGGCACATCGTCGTGGCCGACAGGAATTCGGCCTCACCGAGCCAGCCCTTCTCCACCACCAGCACCTCGCGCGACCAGGCCGAGAGCCCACCACCGAACGAGGCCAGCGCGATGTGGTTGAACGTCAGTACCAGCTCCAACAGTGAGACCCGTTGTGCCGTCGGGTCCAGCTGCTCATTCATGGACCAGATCTGGGTCGTGCGGGAAGTCGTCCTCATGATGCTGCGACGGATCGAGCGGATCCGGCGGCTCGTAGTGATGCGAGGTTTCCCAGTCGGCGTCGAACACCTGGCCCAGCCGATCGACCGCAACCGCGTCGTCGACCATGATGCCCAGTTCCCGACGCAGATCGAAGGCGCTGCGGTCGATGTTCATCGACCCCACGAGGGCGCGGTGGTCGTCGACGATGACCAGTTTGGCGTGTACCCGCAGATTCTTCTGCTTGCGCACCTTCGCCCCGAACCGGCGCAACGTCCGCAACGAGGCGAAGGTGTCCAGGATGTCCCAGTCGCTGATGCCGTGCCGCCCGCCGCACAGCACGTGGACGTGCACGCCGCGGCCGACCGCCGCC
>JARLGS010000607.1 GCA_031292695.1 Mycobacterium sp.
ACCGGACGCACCGCGGAGGCGCTGCAGGAGTACGAAGCAGTCGCGCGTCGGGGCTCTTTCGGCGGCGTCGTGGACTCCGTCATCGCACCCGACATACTGCTGGACGCCGGCCGGGTCGATCAGGCCCGCGCCGCCCTTGCCCGTGGAGACAAGTTCATCCAAACCAACGGGTCGCCCATCCTGACGGCGTTGCATCAGGTTCTCGCGGCAAAGTTGTTGCTGCGCGCCGACCGCGACGCCGTGGGCGCGACCGCGCTTCTGAATCAGATCGACCGCGATCTCGCCCGCGACTGTGCACTTGTTTTCGAATTGGCCCAGACTTGGCGAGGGCTGGCTGCGCTCATCCAAGGTGATGACCACAGCGCCTTGTCGTCGCTGCGCGTAGCGGTCGCGGGCATGCAGGCCGGCCGTCGGATCTTGGAGTTGCCAACGGCGGCGGTGTATCTGGCGGAGGCCGAGTGGCGCGCCGGCAACCAGGACGCCGCCGATCGCGCCGCCGACATCGCGCTGCAGGCTGCCCGCTCGCACGGATCCAATCACGTGCTGCTGCAAGCACTTGCCGACTTTCCGGCGGTGGTGGCACGGCGCATCGACGCCGAACCACATGCCGACTCGGCGTGGCACGGGATCGGGCGGGCCTTGGCCGCGCAGGGCGTCACGGTCGGCACCATTCTTCCAACCGCGGTCGAGTTGATCGAATTCGGCCGCACCGCAGTCAGTCTCGACGGCCAAGAGGTACAGCCGAAGCTGTTCAAGTGCTATGAGCTACTGAGTCTTCTGGCTGTACGCAACGGCGTCCCGGCCGGCCGCGACGAGCTGCTCGATGCCTTGTTCGACAGTCGCGGCGACGAGTCCGCGCGCTCCTACCTCCGCAAGACGATCATCGGAGTACGCCGACTGCTACCCGCCGGCGCGCTCAACGTCAGCGACGAGGGCCGTGTCGGCCTCGACCCGGATGTCCTCCTGGCCAGTGAATCGGCTCGCCTGGAACACGAGCTGGCCGCTGCCGCGCGCCTGCGGGGCAGTGCACTCGTCGTGGCGACCGAGCACGCGCTGGAGCCGCTCACGCACGGCGAATACTTGCCCGGCATCCGGTCTGCCTGGGTGGACGAGCGTCGCCAACAGCTTGCCGAGCTGGCCACCAACGCGCGCGCTGCCGCCGCCGAGGCGGCCTTTTCCGTCGATCGCTACGACGACGCCTACCGCCTTGCCGTCGCCGCGCTGGCCGCTGACCCGCTGCGTGAAGCGATGTGGCGCATGCTGATGCGCGTCCGCGCCGCAGTCGGCGACTACGACGGGGTCATCAGTACCTTCGCCCGCTGTGAACGGGCACTGTTCAGCGCGGGCATTGCGCCAGCCGCGAGCACTCGCGCATTGCTGGACCAGCTGCGCCGCTGAACACCGATTTCGGCTCATTCCCGCCGGGCGTGATCACTGAATCGGTCAGCGATCCGCGAGCTGATAAGGCCTGCGTGCCGGCGTTTCCCTGCCCCGAATCCCGCGGGCTCGGCGCACGTATGCGGTGACCGCCGATGATGCGGCTGGTGCTCGAAGGCACGCCGATGCGGACCTGCGGCCCGGCCAGCCAGATGTACGGCCGCGGTTGAGCGGTTGCGGCAACGCATCGCGCCCTCGGAGGGAGACCGAACTGGCAGGTCGAGCAGTTCTCCTCGCAGATCCAGGCACTCACGCGCCAGCAGGTTCTGACGTGATATCGGCTCTTTCCCGCCCTCGTGAGCACCATCGTCTACGAGCCGTTGAAGGCGACATCAGCAGGGCCGGTGGCAGAGGGCCACCACGAACCGAAGGACAGACACGATGGGATATCAGACCGTCAACCCGTTCAACAACCAGGTGGTGGCGACTTTCGAGGAGCTGACCGACGCGCAGACCATGCAGCTTCTCGGGCGGGCGCAGAGGACATTTGAGTCGTGGAGCCAGACATCGTTCGCGCAGCGCGCCGAGGTGATCAAGCGTGCAGCCATGATCTTCCGCGATCGGTCCGACGAGTTCGCCCGACTGCTCACCCTGGAGATGGGCAAGCTCTACGCCGAGGCTCTGGGTGAAGTCGAACTCAGCGCACAGATCTTGGACTACTACGCCGCAAACGCCGAGGTTTTCCTGGCCCCCGAGCGCCTCGACACCGCCAGCACTGATGACAACGCCATGCTGGTCAGCGCACCGCTGGGAGTGATCCTTGGGGTTCAGCCCTGGAACTTCCCGTACTACCAGCTGGCACGGGTGGCGGCACCCAATCTGATGGCAGGCAACGTGGTCATCATCAAGCATGCCTCCAACGTGCCGCAGGCGGCCGCCGCCTTCGAGAGACTGTTGCTGGAGGCCGGCGCACCCCAGGGTGCTTACACCAATGTCTACGCCACCAAGGATCAGATCAACCTGCTGATCGACGACCCGCGCGTGCGCGGCGTGGCGTTGACCGGGAGCGAAGGCGCCGGCGCGGTCGTAGCCGCCCGGGCGGGCAAGAACCTCAAGAAGTCCACTCTGGAACTGGGCGGGTCGGATGCCTTCATCGCGCTGGCGGACTGCAATCTGGACAAGACCGTCGGATGGGCGTTGCACGGCCGCGTGTTCAACGGCGGTCAGTGCTGTGTGGCCTCGAAACGAATCATCGTCGTCGACGAGATTGCCGACGAGTTCCTGGCGAAGTTCCAGGTCGCGATGTCGGAGCTCAAGGCCGGCGATCCGTTCGACGGAGCGACGACGCTGGCCCCGATGTCCAGCCAGCAGGCCGCCGACGATCTGTACGCGCAGATCAACACCGCCGTGGAAGCGGGGGCGAAGGCGATCCCATGCGGCGAGCCGGTGCCCACCAGCGGCGCATTCGTGCAGCCGACGATCCTGACCGACGTCGCCCCAGACAACCCGGCCTACTACCAGGAGTTCTTCGGGCCGGTGGCGCTGTTCTTCCGGGTCACCGGCGAGGACGAAGCCGTGCGGCTGGCCAATGACTCACGCTTCGGGTTGGGCGGATCGGTCTTCACCAGCGACGTCACCCGCGGGATCGAGGTAGCCAAGCGCATCGACACCGGCATGGTGAACATCAACCACCCTGCCCGGCTCAAGGCCGACCTGCCGTTCGGCGGGGTCAAAATCTCCGGCTACGGCCACGAACTCGCCCACCTGGGCATCGAGGAGTTCGTCAACAAGAAGCTCATCAACGTCGTCCCGATCGACGCCCCGGCCTGATCGATCCCGGACTAGAGAACAAGGAACAGTAATCATGGCTGACTTCACCGTGGGCAAGTACCTGGCGGCCCGGCTCGAGCAGATCGGACTCAAGCACTACTTCATGGTGCCCGGGGACTACAACCTCGTTCTGCTCGACGAGCTGCTGACCAATGAGAACCTCGAGCAGATCGGCTGCTGCAACGAGCTCAACGCGGCCTATGCCGCGGAGGGCTACGCGCGGGTCAATGGTGCCGGCGCCGTGTTCACCACCTACAACGTGGGCGCGTACTCCGCGCTCAACGGTGTGGCCGGCGCCTACGCCGAACGCCTGCCGGTGATCTTCGTGTCATCGGGCCCCAACACCAATGACCCGGTCGCGAACCACATCATGCACCACACGATGGGCACGCACGACTTCTCCGACCAGTACGAGGTATGTCGGCAGGTGACGTGCGAAGCGGTGCGCATCCTGCACCCCGACAACGCGCCGACCCTGATCGATCAGGCGATCAGCTCCGCGCTGCGCGAGCGCAAGCCGGTCTACATCGAGATCGCCTGCAACCTGTCGGCCGCGCCGTGCCCCGAGCCGGCGCCGATCGACACTCTGCTGGCCTCCACGATGCTGTCCTGGCAGCCCACCAACCCGCGCGCACTGACCGCCGCCGTCGACCGGGCCGACCTGCTTCTGGAGAACGCCAAGAAACCGATCCTGCTGGCCGGAGCGCACCTACGCTCCTACGGCGCCGTCGACGCTTTCCGCGAACTCGCCGAAGCCCTGGGCTGCGCCGTGGCTGTCATGCCCAACGCCAAAGGCTTTTTCCCCGAGGACCACCCGCAGTACGCGGGCATCTACTGGGGCGAGGTGAGCACCCCGGGGTGCCAGGCGATTGTCGACTGGGCGGATTTGATCGTGGCCGCAGGGCCGGTGTTCTCCGACTACACCACGGTCGGCTGGACCGCTCAGCCCGCCCAGCAACGGATGATCAGCGCCGAGCCGCAAGTCGTGCGGTTCGCCGGCGCCGAGTACACCGGTGTCGCGCTGGCCGACTTCCTGTCGGATCTGGCGAAGAAGGTGCAAGCCAACGACGCCACCCTTCGGCAATACCGTCGCCTCAGAGGGGCGGCACCCACAGCGCTACCGGCGGTGGAGGTCGACGTCACCACGCCACTCAGCCGCGCCGAACTGTGGCGCCAGATCGAGGCCGACCTCGACGCAGACACCACGCTGATGGTGGAAACCGGTACCTCATGGTGGGACGGCATGTACACCCGGCTGCCCGGCGGCGCACGGTTCGAGATCGAAATGCAGTGGGGCTCCATCGGCTGGTCCGTGCCCGCCGCCTTTGGCTACTCACTGGGATTGGAACCCGACCGTCGCCTGGTGGCGGCAATCGGCGACGGTTCCTTCCAGCTAACCGCCCAGGAAGTGTCCAACATGATCCGCCACGGCCAAGAAATCCTGATCTACCTGGTCAACAACCGCGGATACGTGATCGAGTCGGCCATCCATGACGGCCCCTACAACTACTACAAAAACTGGGATTACGCCGGGCTGATCGACGTGTTCAACGCCGACGACGGCCACGGGCTCGGGCTGACCGTCACCACACCGGCCGAACTCGCCGACGCGATCGCGAAAGCCCGCGCCCACAAGGGTGGCCCGGTTCTCATCGAATGCCAGATCCCCAACGAGGACGCCGGCCCGGAGGTCATCTCCTGGGGCTCGAAAGTCGCCCATGTCAATTCCCGTCCGCCCCAACACATCTGAGAAGGAAAGACCAATGACCGACCACCTCATCGGCGCCCACAACGACCTGCACAGCGAGCAGGGCGCCCACCCGGGCGAACACCCGGGGCGCTGCGCCAACCCGACCATCAAAGTGCAGGACGTCGCCTGGCTGGAGTTCCAGAAGCCCGACCTGATCCAAGCCGAGGCCTTTGCCCAGTCATTCGGGTTTTCCATCGCGCTGCGCACACAAGACGAGCTGCACCTGCGCGGCAGCGACGCCGGCGCGCCCTGCGTGCTGATCCGCCGCGGCCAGCGGGAGAAGTTTCTCGGGCCGGCCTTCATGGCAGCCGAGCAATCCGATCTGGTGCGGCTGGCCGATGCGACCGGTGCCACCGTTCGCCCACTGCCCGAGTCGCTGGGCGGGGTGACCGTTGACCTGGTCGACCCCAGCGGGCTACCGGTGCGGGTGGTGTCGGGCACCCACCAGCTCGAGGCACTGCCACCGCAGGCCCCGCACGTGTTCAACTTCGGCCACGAGGTACGTCGGGCTAATTCCACCCAGCGTCCGCCGCGAGTACCGACCACGGTGCAGCGACTCGGCCACATCGTGGTCCAGACCCCGAAGTACATCGCGGCGTTGAACTGGTACCTCGAGAAGCTGGGCATGATCGTCAGCGACTTCTGCTTCTACCCCGGCCAGCGCGAGCGCGGACCGATCATGAGCTTCATCCGCTGCGACCGCGGATCCCTGCCCGCCGATCATCACACCCTGGCGATGGCGCTGGGTCCGGTGAACCGCTACGTCCATTCGGCTTACCAGGTCGCAGACCTCGACGCGCTCGCCGCCGGCGGCGAATACCTGCGCGAGCAAGGGTATTTCCGGTCGTGGGGCATCGGCCGACACATCCAGGGCAGCCAGATCTTCGACTACTGGCGCGACCCGGAGGGTTTCCTGGTCGAGCACTTCGCCGACGGCGACATGTTCGACAACACGCTGGAGCCCGGCTGGGCCCCGTTGGCCGCATCCGGGCTGTATCAGTGGGGCCCCCCGCCCAGCAGGGACTTCCTGGGCGTCGGATCAGCGCGCCAGACCGCCGGTGAACTTGCCGCGATGGTCGATGCACTGCGCCACGACAACGAATTCGACCTGGCCGCGCTGCGCGGGCTGTTCGCCGTCGCCAATTCCTAAGCACCAACCACATCAACCCACGAAAGAAAGAAGGACCTGTTATGACCATCTCGATCCTGCGCACTGCCGACGCGTGGTGGGTGCAGACCGCGTCGGGGGCGGCCCGAGTCGATACCGACGCCGCCACCACGCGTGAGCTGCTGGCCGACCGCGCGGCCATCGACACTGCCGCGCGAAGCACCGACACCGTCCCGGTACAGAGCCTTGCGTTGCTGTCCCCGATCACCACGCCGTGCCGCGTGGTCGCTCAGGCCACGAACTACGCCTCGCACGTCAAGGATGTCGGCCGCGACCCCGCCAAGACGCCGCTGATCTTCTTCCGGAAGGCGTCCGGATCTGTCACCGCGCCGTTCGGCGACATCGTCAAGCCCGAGCATGTGAAACTTCTGGACTACGAACTCGAGATCGGCCTCGTCATCGGCCGCGAGCTGCCCGTGGGCACGGAGATCACCGAGGCGAACTTGGCCGACTTCGTGGTCGGTCTGGTGCTCACCAACGACGTCTCGGCGCGTGACGTGCAACTGCCCAAAATGCAGTTCTTCGAGTCGAAGTCGTACCCCACCTTCACGCCGGTCGGCCCCGCCCTGGTGCTGGTCGACGCCGATGAGCTCAAGCGCTTCGGCCAGCTGCGGTTGCAGCTATCGGTCAACGGCGAGGTTCGGCAGAACATGCTCGTCGAGGGCGACATCATGTTCCCGCCCGTGCAAGCGCTGCAGGCGCTTTCGAAGTTCCAGAAGCTGGACGCCGGCGACATCCTACTGACCGGAACCCCGGTGGGTACCGCGCTCACCACACATGGCGTTACACCGAAGGGCGACATCGACATGGGCGCGTTCTTGACCGCGCAGTATGAGCACAACCCCAAGTATCTGCACGACGGTGACGTGGTTGAGGCCACCGTTGCCACCGACGACGGCGCCATCGACCTCGGTGTCCAGCGCAATGTGGTGGTGTACAAATGACCGCGCAACGCAGCGACACGACGCCGCTGCCGGAATACGTTCCCGTGGTGATCGTCGGTGCCGGCCCCGCCGGCATCGCCGCCGCCACCCTGTTGGGGCAGTACGGCGTTGAATGTCTCGTGCTGGACCGACATGAGACCGTCTACCCACTGCCGCGAGCGGTACATGCCGACGACGAGGTGTACCGAATCCTGGCCCGGCTGGGTATTGGCGACGAGTTCGCCGCCTACCGCCGGCCGGCACATGGTCTTCGGTTGATTGACCCCAGCATGCGAGTGCTTTCCGAAATCCCGCGCAGCATCGAGCCCAGCGCGAACGGCTTCCCGCAGATGAACATGTTCGACCAGCCCGAACTGGAAGGGGTGTTGCGCGCCAACCTCAAGCGCTACCCGCAGGTCACCGTGCGCGGCAATGTGGAGGTCACCTCGGTCACCCAGCCTCAGCCCGGCCGGGTACGGGTGAGCTTCCTGGATCGGCTGCGCGGCGGCGAGCAGAGCGTGCAGGCCGGCTACCTGCTCGGCTGCGACGGCGCCAACAGCCCGACCCGCGCGGCCATCGGGGCGCACATGTACGGGCTGCCGTTCACCCAGGACTGGCTGGTGATCGACGTCAACACCGATGCCGACCTCAACCAGTGGGAGGGCTGCCACCAGCTGTGCAACCCCCAGCGCGCCGGCACGTACATGCGGGTCTCAGAAACACGCTACCGCTGGGAATTTCAGCTTGTCGACGGTGAGACGGTGGCCGACTTCCAGAGCCTGGCCGACGTCGAGCCGCTCATCAGGCCCTGGCTGGCAGACACATCGGTCGACGCGTTGACGCTGGTGCGGGTGACCGCCTACACCTTCCGCGCGCAAGTGGCCAGCCGCTGGCGCGACCGCAATGTCTTTCTCCTCGGTGACGCCGCACATCTGACCCCTCCGTTCGTCGGCCAAGGCATGGCTGCGGGCCTGCGCGACGCGATGAACCTGACCTGGAAACTGGTCGGCGTGCTCGACGGCTCCCTGCCCGACAGGGTGTTGGACACCTACGAGCGGGAACGAAAGCTCCACGCAGCCACCATGATTCTCATGGCCGTGTCGATGGGAGCAGCCATGACCGGCGGTGGGCGCGTCGGCGATCTGATCCGCCACGTCGTGTTCCCGCGCATGCAGAGCCTGCGCATGCCGGGGACCCGGGTCAGTGCAGCCGACGGCATCGCGCCCGGGCTGCGCGGTTCCGAACTGGTGATCAAGTCCCGCACCCCCGGCGGCCTCGCTGGAACGTTATGCCCCAACCCGATTCTGGCTGAGGGCGTGCGGTTCGATGAGGTTGTCGGGAACCGGTTCACGCTGATCACGTCGTCGTCGCTCACCGATGCGCAGCGAGAGGAGCTCAGCAACCGGGGAGCCGCTGTCATCGAAACCGCTGTCGGCAGCGAACTCGACCGTTGGCTGCACGGCGGCCGCGCCAGCGCCGCCATCGTGCGGCCGGACCGCGCGGTCATGCAAGCCGGCCGCAATACCCAGGCGATGTGCGACGCGATGCCCAGGTTCGCCGCGACTACTTACCTGGACTACCACAGCGCCGCCGACACCGCTGATCACATCGGCGCTTGACCGCCGCGAAACCGGCAACCCCGCAACAGAATTGGAGAACCTCGATATGTCCGAACACAACGACCGCCTCGGTGGACGCCTGCCGCTGGCAGATCCAGCCGATTTCGGCGCCGCGCAACGAGAACTATTCGAAAAGATGACGACCACCGTGGTGCCGTGGGCTGACGATACCGGCTTCCGCAGCACCACCGACGACGGGCGATTCATCGGCCCGTTCAACCCGGCGCTGCTCAATCCGGAGCTGACCTCGGCGGCTGCTCAGCTGCTGCTGGGGGAGCGCGAACATACGTCGTTGAGCGCGCGGGTGCGCGAGGTCGTGATCCTCGCCGTCGGCGCTGCGTGGCAGTCCGAGTACGAGATGTACGCGCACACTGCCGCCGCGCGCACGGCCGGCCTCTCGGAAGAGGCCATCCGGGTGCTGGTCAGCGGTGCAATACCCGCGGAACTCAGTAAGGACGAGGCGATCGCGGCGGAGCTCACCCGGCAGCTGTCAACCGCTCACCGGGTGGACGAAACCCTGTATCGGAAGGCCGAAAACTACTTTGGCGCAAAGGGATTGACAGACATTGCCATGCTCATCGGCATCTATCATACGGTGAGCCTGACGCTGAACCTCTTTGAGATCCCCGCTCCGCGCAGCACGCCGTCATGACCATGCCGAAAGTCGGCGAACGTTACCTCGCCAACAGGCGCCCTGCGAATTGGAGGCAGGGTGGTGTCGATGCCGGCAGTGAAAGCTTTCCGGACCGTTGATAAAGGGACGACGCCCAGCCTGTCGCGGGCGCTGATCGTGTTCGCTTTGCTTTGCGGTAGCACAGCAGCGGCCTTCTTGCTCAAGCGTCAGTGGCTGGAGCCCTCTACAGGCGCGGGCGCGCTCGACTCTATGAATCTGATCATTTCGTTCCTCGTGACGATAACCGCGATCGTTATTGGTTTGCTGATAAATGCAACAAAGAGCTTTCTCGACGCCACCCAGCAACATTGGGCGATGTTGGCCGGGCAGCTTGTTCGACTTGATCAATCGCTGCTCAACTATGGCTCAGAAGCCGAACCGTTGCGCAGGCAACTGCAGAGTTTCACCGCGGCTGGGATAGCCAACTCGTGGCGCGCGGACACCATCCCCGCCAGCGTCAGCTATCCGGACGTGCGCACATTGCCAAAGGATGAGGCAAAGCAGGTATTGAGTGAGCTTTTAAATCGTATCGAGTTCGCGATCATCCGATTAAAACCGTCCGATCCACTGCACGAGCGATTGGCAGCTGACTGCTTCGAGCAGTACATAGAGTTTGCCAGGGCTCGATGGTCGCTCCTCTTGGCGCCGCAGAATTCGCTGCCGATTCCCTTTCTGAGAATGCTTGTCGCTTGGCTTATGGTGATATTCGTAAGTTTTGGCTTTCGCGCACCAGCCGACCCCCTGGTGGTGGCGATGATCGTGCTATCTGCGGCGACGCTGAGCAGCATGATATTTGCTGTCGTGGATATCGTTAATCCCTATCAGGGGTTGTACAACATCTCCAGCAAGAACATGCACCAGGCGCTAGACGCGATGCTTCGACACAATGTTTCAGGGGCGTCTATGGTTCCCAGCTCATCAGAAGCTTCACCGTGTGGTCGGTCGGGCGATGGCGCCGGCGTGACTGAAGCGCGCGGCACGCCGATGAATGCGATGTTCGCGGCCGCGGGTGCGTGCCGGCCGGCCGGCCTCGCGGATCTGCTCGGCGTAAAACCACTTCTTGGTGAACTCGACGAGGATCAGGTAGGCGACGACGAACCCGACGAGCGCGCCGAAGAACTGCAGCGGCAGCGCCGTGAAGCCAAGAGGGCGAGCCAGGGGCGAAATCGTGATCAACACGCCGACAGCAACCACCGTGAGACTGGTGATGGTCAACGGCACGCTGGCTCGGCTGCGGAAGAACGGCACCCTTCGGGTACGGATGGCAAAAATGATCAACGTTTGGGTGGCAAGCGATTCCACGAACCAGCCGGTACGGAACTCGGTGGCACCGGCATGCAACACGCCCAACATCAGACCGAAGGTCAGGAAGTCGAACAGCGAACTGATCGGGCCGAAAATCAACATGAACCGTCGGATGAAAGCGATGTTCCAGTGTGACGGTGCCTGCAGTTGGTCCTCGTCGACGCGGTCGGTGGGGATCGCAAGCTGTGAGCTGTCGTAGAGCAGATTGTTCAGCAGGATCTGGCTGGGCAGCATCGGCAGGAATGGCAGTAACGCCGAGGCGGCGGCCGCGCTGAACATGTTGCCGAAATTGCTCGACGTGCCCATCAGTACGTACTTGATGGTGTTGGCAAAGATTCGCCGGCCCTCAGCCACGCCGGTGGCCAACACGCCGAGGTCCTTTTCCAGCAGCACCACATCGGCGGCGTCCTTGGCGACGTCGGTGGCGCTTTCCACCGAGATCCCCACATCGGCGGCGTGCAAGGCCAGCGCGTCGTTGACACCGTCACCGAGGAAGCCGACCGATCGCCCGGCTTGCCGCGCCGACCTGATCAGCTGCGCCTTCTGCTCCGGGGAGATGCGGGCGAAGATGGTGTTGTTCTTCGCCGCGGCGGTGAACTCGTCGACGCCGAGGGCCTCCAGCTGTGCACCGGTGATGGTGCCCTTGGACGCCAAACCCAGGTCCGTGCAGACCTTTTCAGCAACGCGGGGGTTGTCACCGGTGGCGATCTTCAGCTCGATGCCCAGGGCGGCCAGCTGCGTCAGCGACTGGCGCGCGGCGGCTTTGGGTTCGTCGGCGAAGACGACGAAGCCGGCCAGCATCAGATCGGACTCGTCGTCGGCGGTGATCGTGGTCAGCTCGGCCGCCGGTTTGGCGGCCACCGCAACCACCCGGCGGCCGGCGGCGAACAACGCGTCCAGGGTGTTCTGCGTGTCCTGCGGGGTCATCTGGCATCGGGCCAGCACCTGTTCAGGCGCACCCTTGAGGACCAATATCCGTTTCCCGTTGTCGTCGACCAGCACCGAGGTGGCGCGGCGGATGTGGTCGAACGGCACGCTCGCGACACGTTGTACCCCGGCACCCACCAGGTCCTTCGCCTTGGTGGATTCCCACAGGGCGGCGTCCAACGCATTCGCGCTGACTCCGACCGACGCCGGGTCGACATCGGTGGCCAGCAGCCCGAGACGCAGGACTGAGTCGCTGTGCGCACCGGCGGGGCTGACCGCGTCGACCAAGCTGATCCGGCCCTCGGTCAGCGTTCCGGTCTTGTCGGTGATCAGGATATCGATGTCGCCGAGGTCTTCAATACACACCAAGCGTTTGACCAGCACCTTGGCTTTGGCCAATTGTTGTGACCCGGTCGCCAGGCTGGCGCTGACCACCGCGGGCAGCAACTGCGGCGTGATGCCGACCGCGATCGCCAGCGAGAACAGCACCGAATCGATCACCGGTTTGCGCAGCAGCAGGTTGCTGACCAAGATCAGCACCGTCAGCGCGATCGCTACTTGCAGCAGCAGATATGAGAACTTGCGCAGGCCGACCTGAAAGTCGGTCTCTGGCTGCCGCTCACCCAGGCCGGCCGCGATACGCCCGAACTCGGCATTTCGGCCGGTGGCATACACCACCCCGATCCCCTCACCAGCACTGACAATCGTGCCCATGAACGCCAGATCGGTGGATTCGGCCAGCTCGGCATCGGCAGGCACCGGTTGGGGCGACTTCTCCGAGCCTGTCGATTCCCCGGTCAGGATGCTCTCGTTGCATTCCAGACCGGTCACCTCGATCAAGCGCAGGTCCGCAGGCACGGCCTCGCCCAACGACAGCCGGACCACGTCACCGGGAACGAGTTGGGTGACATCGATGGCGGCGAAAGCGCCGTCGCGGCACGCGATTGCGGTGTGGTGCACCCCCGAGTGCAGGGCGGCGGCGGCCCGCTCGGCGCGGTACTCGTTGACGAAGCCCAGACCGATACTGGCGGCCAGAATGATGCCGATGATGATCGCTTGCAGGCTGTCCC
Source organism: Mycobacterium sp. (assembly GCA_031292695.1). Classification (GTDB taxonomy): domain Bacteria; phylum Actinomycetota; class Actinomycetes; order Mycobacteriales; family Mycobacteriaceae; genus Mycobacterium. The sequence goes on from JARLGS010000607.1 coordinate 12,643, forward strand.
CGAGGAAATACGAGACGACGGCGGTGCCCGCCACCAAGATCAGCACCGCGTTGCGCAACTGACGCCCGAGCACCGCGAGCGCGTTGACCTGATGGGTCCGAACGGCATTCGGACCGTAACGCGCCAGCCGCGCCGACACCTCCGTGCTGGACAACCCCAGCGCGGAACTGTCCAGCCAACCCATGACCTCATCAAGCGTGGCCGCCGCGACCTGTGTGGCGGTCAGTGTCTCGGGCAGCGCCGGGGTCGGTGCCTTCGGTGTGATCGACATGGCAGCCCTCCTGGGGATCGGCTGACGAACGCGGCGAAGCCGCCCTACGAGTTGCGCTCCTCGCCGAGCGAACTGTATCCCCATCAACCAACCCGCGCCACGAAGAGCTGGTATTCACACCGAAGACGCCTGCAGGCAAACCGATTGTCGGCGAGTAACTCTCGACGATCCATCGAGCAACGGCCCCTGGGTCTTGATCGCACTCGACCTGAATCCACCGGGTGAGACCTCCATCTTCCCTCAGTCATCTCTGTTTGCAGCTGTCGGTCAAACGCTCACTACATGGGCGTCCGCCAAGACCCGACGGGTGTGCTGACGCCCCGCCCGCATGAAGTCGGCCCAGTCCCGGGTGCTGAAGAACTGGCGATAGAACCCGATGCCGCGTACGACGTGATGGGGTACCGGCTCGATCATCTCGACGTGGGTGGCCGCCCGCAGCCGGGCAAGGTTCTCCCGGGCGAGTTGAATCTGCTGACAGGTCCCGACCTGGCTGGCCAGGTCGAGAATGCTGACACGTCGGTCCTGCCAACCGGTGGCGTCCTCGCCCCGGAAATCGGGCGGGTAGAAGCCGTTGACTGCCAGGGTGAACGGCGTCGGCTTCTCGATGTCCAGCAACGGATGCACCGGGAAGATATCGACGATCCCGCCGTCCTGCCAATGCAGGTTGCCGTACGGGACGGGGCGGATGAACAGGGGCAACGCGACTGCCATGCGCACGGCGCGAGCTACGGAAAGGTCCGGGTGGGTGCGGGGACCGATGTATTCCAGAGAATTGTGTTCGACATTCCAGATCGGCGCATACGCAGCAATGGGCATGTCGCCCAATGTCATTCCGCCGAGAAAATCGCGGTAGGCATCTTCGATCGCATCGCCCTTGAGGATTCCGGCGAAACCGCGTCCCAATGTCGGGGCCAGCAGCAACATCCGACGCCAGTCCACGTCGATGTAGTCCCTCGGGCTCAGTCCCAGCACAAACTCTGCGACTCTGACGGCATCGAAACCCGCAGCAAGTGGGAAGCCGAACATGGCAGCGCCCGAGCACAGCGAGTACACGGAGACATGCAGACCAGCCTCTTCAACCGCACGGGCCACGCCAACCACCGACGCCATCGCACCACTGCCTCCGGTGGCGGCGACCGCTATGCCCTCACCGGCCGGCAGGGGCGAGTGGTAGCTCGTCAAAGCAGGAAAGGTGGGTTCAGTGGCTGTATTCGGGGTCTCGGAAGGCAGGTGAAACGCTGCTTCGCCGACCTCGGTCAGAAACCCGGCATCCTCACGTAGACCCCGAACCCACTCGCGGCCGCCGGATATCACGTTGAAGTACTGCCGCAACCGGAAAATATCGAGTAAATCGGTGAGCATGGACCAAGGGTGAAGCGGTGACCCATTCGGCGACAGAGTCCTACGTCCCCGATGTGGCGGTCTTTGCGACCCGTGGTTGCTCAGCAACTTGCTCGGCGATGTCAGCATTGTCGGCTCCGATGCAGCAATCCGCGCCGCCCAATGGGCACTCGACGCGAAATCTAGCTCGATTACTGCCAAACCCGTGGTGTTGCTGACGAATTACCCACGTCGTTGGCCGTCGCGCCACCGAATCGGTCGCGTTACCAGAAGGTCGCTGCGCAGGGGGATGTCGCTGCGCAGCGGGGTAAGGCCCAATGGCCCTAGATCGGTGCAGGCGTCGCCTTTTACGCTGCGAAACGAATACCGCTTTCAGGGTCGAAAACCTTGCTAAGGCCTCGATTTCGAGAGACCCGGAGACGCCATGACCTCAGCGAGAAGCACGACATACAACGGAGACCCCGGGCTGGCCGAGGTCTCGAATTGTCTACACCGAGTGATGATCCCGGCGCGCTTGCCACACCATTCCTGAAATTTGCTTACAACATCCAGATATCTCGTGGAAGTGAGGTTGCAATGCCCACCATTACCTGCCCGGTTTGTAACCGCCATGTCAGCGTCGCGAAGGAGCATCACCAGAAGATGCCTCCCCATGATGACCACAAGGGACATCCATGTCGAGGCAGCGGTCGCGAGCCGTTGCCGGCCCTCAGGCTTGAGACATGATCAACCGTTGTTGGTGCCAACCGCCATCTGCAGATCTAATCTGGCTGTGATCTGTGCTGGGCCCCAATGGTGTCAGACGCGTGGAAGAGCAACTCCGGCAATGTCTTTGGGGTAGTCGCGACAGGGCGTGACGGTGACGGCGGGTGTCCCGCGTGGGTCAACACTAGCGAGTCGGGCCACGGTGGCAGAACGCCTCGTCGCGCGGCGAACCCTGTCGTAGTCGGTGGTTGGCATGGCGAACGGCCGGGACTCGCGGGGAAGGCCTTGGGGGGAGGAACATGTAAGTGGTGGGTGATGTCTCGGTGATCGGTTGTGTCGGGCCGCTGGTTGTGGCAACCCGCGGCATCGAGGGCGCGGGAGAAGTTCTGCTGAATGTGCGGGGGTCGAAGGAGTTGTATCTGGCTTGGTCGGAAGGGCCGCTGAGTCGGGGGACCCAGGTATTGGTGATAGACACCCGCGGTCCGCGGTCGGTCGTGGTTGAGGCCTGGTCCAGCTTGGATTTCTGAACCGCTCATGTGCCGGACAATAAGTGCTAATTATGAAGGAGTGCAACATGTTTGGCTATCGAGTTCCCGCACCCGACCAGGCGATGCTGATCTCCGGTGGCCGTGCCGCCGGCGATGCGCCGTTCCGTGTCGTCACCGGTCATGGCGCGTTCATCATGCCGTTCTTCAGAAAGGTCCGGTTCCTCACGCTGGCGATGTGTGAGGCCGAAGTCGAAGAGAAATGTGTCACCCAGCAGGGGATCACCTTGAACGTTCGGGCAGTTATCGCATTCAAGGTCGGCAACGACAGTGAGAGCGTCGTCAGCGCCGGTCAACGGTTCTTGTCGGATCAGAACCAGATGGCGGTACTGACCGGGCGCATCTTCGCCGGCCACCTCCGCTCGATCATCGGGTCGATGACCGTCGAGCAGATCATCAAGGAGCGGCAGAAACTCGCCACGGAAGTCCTCGACGGGTCCAAGCAGGAGATGGTCAAGATCGGGCTGACAGTCGATGCCCTGCAGATCCAGTCGATCGATGACGGAGCTCTGGGATACATCCTTGCGATGTCTGCCCCGCACAACGCCGCGATCCAGCGGGAAGCTCTGATCGCCCAGGCAATGGCCAATCAAGCTGCCGCCGAGGCCGAGCAGGAATCGCAACGCAACCAGGCCGAATTTGCGCGGCAGACGGCAATCGTCAAGGCGCAGTACAAAGCTGAGGTCGACAAAGCTCAAGCCGAAGCCGCCCAGGCCGGACCGCTCGCCGAAGCGCGGGCCCAGCGCGAAGTGTTGGAAATGCGGACCGAGCTGGCGCAGCGTGCCGCGGACCTCCGGCAGCAGGAGCTCATCTCGGAGGTGGTCAAGCCGGCCGAGGCGGAGGCCGAGCGCGTCCGGATCCTCGCGGTCGCCGATGCGGAGAAGATGAAGATTCAGGCCGAGGCGGCCGCGTCGCACAATCGGGTCGCACTGGACCGGATGCTGATCGATCAGCTTCCCGAGATCGTCAAGCAAGCCGCGCAAGGCCTTTCGGGAGCCAACCTGACCGTCCTCAACGGTGCCGACGGTCTCGGGGAGATCGCTACCGGCCTGGTGGGGCAGGGTCTGGCGATCTTCGATTCGCTGCGCGGCGGAATCGGTCAGCACCCGTCGGACGATGTGCCCGACCGGATGGGCCTCACTGCATCGCACAACAGCCAGTCTTCGACAAGTACTGCGGGCTGAGTCCGGGGCGTATTCGTCGGAGAAGGCCGTAAACGGGGCATCTGCGAGCACACGCACTCCGGGCGAACGCGATACGTGATGGTGAACCTTGTGAAGAGTGCGTTGTTCACCAGGGATATTCGGTACACGCACGGCCGTGGCGTCGCCCGGATCAGGCGACCGCATCCTCGCGGGGACGCGGTCTGGAGCACGTGATGCGCGCTAGCCTGGTGATCATGTCCAGCAGCTTCTTCGACAATCCGGTTACCCGTGCCTTCAACAGGCTGGCAGTCGGTCTGACCACCGTCCCCGTTCTCGGCGGAGTCGTCGGCCGCAACCTGGTCGAGATCCGCTACACCGGCCGCAAATCGGGCTGCAGCTTCCAGACCCCGGTGAACTACCGGCTATCCGGTGATCAGGTCGTCATCAACGTGATGGCACCGGACGCCAAGAGTTGGTGGCGCAACTTCCTCGGTGACGGCGGGCCCATCACGCTGCTCAACTTCCGCGGTGCCGACCGCAGCGGGCATGCCGTCGCCACTCGCGATGAGCAGGGACGGGTCACGGTGCGGGTCCAGCTGGACTAGATGTAGGCCGGCGGGCATCCGCTGAACAGGGCAGCAAGCTCACGCCGTGCTCTGGTCCTGAGCGTTCTGCGTGAAGATGTCGCCGGAGGTTTGGCCTTGGTCGTTGACGCTGTTTCCGTTGTCGTCGTCGATGGCGACAACGCGGCCGTCGATTGTGGTTGGCGAATGTGAGCTGACGGCATCGGCTGCCGCGACCGACGCCGATGCGACAGCGGGTTCGGCAGTGTGGGGCAAAGTCGCGCTGGTGAGCGCGAGGGTCGCGGCGCCGGCGAAGATCACGTGCGCCGCGCGGACTTGCCGACGCCGAGCGTCGGCTCTGGTGACGTATTCGCTACTGGTTGCTGGTGTGTTCGTCATGTATCACATCTAGCGCCTGCTTCTTAGCAGCAGAATTTGGCGAAGTTAGTGATCCGCTGTGAGGTGGCGAAAGGGCATAGCGGCTGATTTCGGTGGGGTGCGCCGAGTGATGGCATAACGGACTCACATCACGCCTGGGCGGCGAATAATGCTTCTTCATACTGGACTCAGCGAGAGCGAGGAGCGCCATGCGGGGGAGACAACTGCTTCGCTTGATCGCCATCGCTGCCGCGGTGGGGTTGGCGGCATGTAGCAACAGCACGACCAAAACGACCGGGGGCAGCGACAGCATGTCGACACCAGCGGGCGCACTGTCAATCACCAGCGAGCCGTTCGGCCAGGCGGGCGGGACCCCTGTGAGTCGTTACACACTCACCAACGGGCACGGCATGCGCGTGCGGATCCTGACGTACGGCGGCATCATTCAGTCGATCGAGACCCCCGATCACGCCGGCCATGTCGACAACGTGGTGCTCGGCTTCCCGACGCTGGACGGCTACGTGCGCAACACCGGCTCAGAAAAGACATATTTCGGTGCGATCATCGGCCGTTACGGCAATCGGATCGCCAAAGGGACGTTCTCGTTGAATGGCGCCCAGTACCACCTGCCGATCAACAACAATGGCAACAGTCTGCATGGTGGCACCGTGGGATTCGATCAGAAGGTGTGGCTGGCCAGCCCTCAGCAGAGTAGTGACAGCGTGGGTCTGAAGCTTCAATATGTCAGCCCTGCAGGCGAAATGGGCTATCCGGGGGCGCTGACGACGACGGTCACCTACACCGTCGGCCAGAAGAACGAACTGCGCATCAACTACCACGCGACCACCGACGCGCCAACCGTGGTCAACCTGACCAATCACAGCTACTTCAACCTGGCCGGCGAAAGCACGCTGGGCATCTACAGCCAGAAGCTCACCCTCAACGCCGACAACTACACCCCGACCGACGCCACCCAGATCCCGACGGGGCAGATCGCTCCGGTGACGGGCACACCATTCGATTTCACCTCACCGACCGCGATCGGTGAGCACATCACCGCCAACGACCCGCAGCTGCTGCTGGCCCACGGTTACGACCACAACTGGGTGATCAACCGCGGCAACGACACTGGGCTGGTGCAGGCCGCCAAGGTTGAGGATCCGCTAACCGGGCGCACCCTGACCGTCTCGACTACCGAACCGGGCGTGCAGTTCTACACCTCGAACTTCATCGACGGCGCGTTTACGGGAACCAGCGGGCATATCTACCGGCAGGGCGCGGGATTCACCCTGGAAACCCAGCACTACCCGGATTCACCGAATCACCCCGGTTTCCCGAGCACCACTCTCAACCCGGGCCAAACCTACGATTCGACAACGACATTCGGCTTCGGTGCCGAGTAGGAGGCATCTGCCACTTCGCTGCTACCCGTCGCCGGCGCCCTGGGGGCAGTGCTCAAGCACCAGGTCGACGTACTCCGCGGCCAAGCGATGGCAGTCGCCCGGCCAACGGCCCGAAAGGTAGTTGCCATCCCGCACGGTGAACCCGCGACCGAGATGGCGCGGGCTGTCGCGCAACACCGTGAGCGCGGGCCCACGCTCGAAATCCCGCTCCGCCGACAGAGCCGCGGTGACCTCGGCTTCGACCGTGGTCGGGTAGGTGCGGTAGTAGTCGCCGAGCCACAGCCGGGTCAACCGCCAACCGCTCAACTCCAGGGACTCGGTGAGTGCGGTGGTGCGGCGTCCGTACAGAACGGACCGTCCCGTCGACGGGTCGATGGAGCGCGCCAGCAGCAGCACACCGTGGCAGACGGCTCCCACGGGCAGGTTTCGAGCGAATGCCGATGTGACAATGCCTTGTGCCGTTGCGGATTCCAGCAGTGAGCGGACCCCCTTGGCGTGACCGCCCGGGATGAAGAGGCCGTCGACCACGTCGAGGTCGACAGCTTCGTAGTCGCAAGGCTGCGCGAACAGTGGGTCCGCGGTCATTCGCCGGTACGCCGACAGCGCGTCCGAACGAGTCATGAGAACGGGGGACAGCACTGAGAAGCCCTCATTCACAAGCCGTGAGTCTGCGTACGCGGGCGCGCCATCTGGGGTGGCGAACTGCACGACGATCCCGGCTGCGGTCAAGCCGTCCCAGATCACGGCCGACTCGGTGGGGTCGTAGTCCATGGCTGGGAGCAGCATCAGGACAACGGGTTTCGACTGGCTCATCCGAGTCCTCCGAAAGACGCGGGCTCGCCGTTTGCGAACGCCGTGTCGACAGCATATTCAGTTACCGAACACCGTGTCGACGGTCCCGGGAGCAGGGGAGCCGCGCTGCGGGTGGCTTCGGCCGACTGATGTGAACGTGAAATGGCCGCGGCGTGATGGTTTGGCATGCAGTCCGGCGATTCGTCGAACACGGGTGGGCGGTCCGGGCTATGAATCAATGATGAGCACCCACCATGTGAACCTGACTCCGCAGGAAAACTCGCTGATCGCCGAGAGTCATCCGGAGGCTCTCGCGCGCATGGATGAGAAGTCACTGAAGGAGCTGCAGAGCCGGCTCAGGCACGCGCGCGAGAAGAACTTCAGCCTGTTGCGACGCGAGGGCGCGGCCCGAGTGGAAGCCGAGGGGGGCCGGGGCGCCGCCCAGCCGGCCAACGAAAAGCGTGGCGAGAAAGTGGACGTTTTCGACGAGGCGCTGGCTCGGGTGGCCGAGCGCCTCGAAGTCGTCGGCGGCACTGAGTAGCAGCCGGCTCTGCGGCACACCTCAGCGAAAACTGAGGTCGCCATTCTCGCCGACCCACTCGTCATTGCGGCGATTCAGGCATCGACGTCGAAATTGAGTACCGGCACCGCGCCATTGCAGTTACCCCAGGAACGGCCGCGAGGGATTGACATCGTCATCATCGCTCCTCCGACGGAAGGGGAGCCGGACAGCCTCAGGCTGATTCGGCGATGATGCGGCTCGAAAGTTAGGCCGGTGTTTGATTCTTGCCAGTGCAGATCGCAAGCAAGGCAACGCTTCACCGGTGCAGGCTCACACCGTGCCCCGCAGGTATTCGGGACCGGTTGGGTGACCTTGCCGCGGGTCTTGGTCAGAATCGAGTCTTTGGCTGGGTGATCCGTTTCACCCAATTTGCCGACAGCTGGGCCCGCGCTGGACAACGATGGATACCTGCCCGAAGGAGCGCCCATGTCGAAGCGGCTGGTCGTGTGCTGCGATGGCACGTGGAATACCCCGGATGAGCAGCGCCACGGCAAGCTATCACCGACCAACGTCACCAAGACCGCGTTGGCGGTTGCGCCCACCGACCCCAGCGATATGGAGCAGCGCGTTTTCTACCATCGTGGGGTAGGAACCAGCCCGGGGGAGCACCTCTTCGGAGGCATGTTCGGCTACGGGCTCGGCCGCGACGTCCGGGACACGTATCGCTTCCTGGTGCAGAACTTCGAGCAGGGCGACGAACTCTTCTTCTTCGGCTTCAGCCGTGGCGCCTATACCGCCCGCAGCACTGTGGGTTTCGTGCGTAATGCCGGCATTCTGCGGCCCGAGAACGCTGACCGGATCAACGACGCGTATGACCTCTACCGCGACAGAAGTAGCACCTCGCACCCCCGCGGAATCGAGGCGACCCTGTTCCGGAGTTCGTACTCGTACGAGACCCGCATTCGGTTCATCGGTGTTTGGGACACTGTGGGCGCCTACGGCATCCCGGTGACGGGAGTGCCCTTCGCCAAGGTGTTCAACAAGCGGCTTGAATTTCACGACACAAATTTGAGCTCCTACGTGGACTCGGCCTTCCAGGCGCTGGCGATTGACGAACAGCGAGACCCGTTTCGACCCACCTTGTGGACGGAACAAGATCACACGCTCGATCATCAGCAGGTCGAGCAGGTGTGGTTCTCCGGAGTCCACTCCAACATCGGTGGTGGCTATCCGGACCACGAGCTGAGCGACATTCCGTTGCTGTGGATGGTGGATCGCGCGCGCGGCTGCGGATTGGCGTTCTCGCCAGGCGCGTTTTCCATTGGTACTTCCGGTAGCGCCCCGGTGCCCGATGTCGCCACCATGCCTGAGCGCACTAGCGTCCATCCCAACCCGCTTGGGCTCCTGGAGAACTCGCGCACGGGCTTCTACCGCCTGATTGATCGGTATCGTCGACCGATCGGCTTGAATGATCCGAGTAACGAGTACGTCGCCTCGACCGCGGTGGAGCGCCGTGACGATGCCCCGGACTACGTGCCGCCGCGACTGGTTGCCTATCTGAAAGGTAGCCATCAGGTCATGCCGATCGGGATAGAGCAGAAATAGCTCCCGGGTTGCCACAGTGGGGCACCAAATCAACTGACCTTACGGGCCCCACAATTGGGGTATTCGGCTGGAATACCCGAATTTTCGATGTGATGAGGGTTTCTGTGCCGCCCCGATCGAGCGCGACTCGAGTAGTCGACTACTGATGCCCTGGCTGATTTCGCGACCACGCTTGGTTGGAAATCGCTTCATGGAAGGGTTCGCTGCGATCCCCGAAACCTGCCGGTGGGCATGGATATATTCCGAATGTCGTAATGCCTGCGGCAGGGCAAACTGGCCGGTAGGCTAGTACGCCGTGGCCCAGAACTGGCCGGTCGTGCACCGCGACAGTGAGTATTCGATAATTCGTAGGGCATTGCTCGGGGAGTCCGGCGACTGCGGCATCGTCCTAGTGGGTGACGCGGGCGTGGGTAAGACGACCCTGGCCCGATTGGTGACCCAGTCGCTGCCGGTACGGGCGCACTGGGTTGCGGCTACCGAATCGGCGCGCGGCATTCCGCTCGGGGTTTTCGCGCATTTGGTGCGCAGCGCGACGTCGCGTGATCCGGTGGCGTTCTTGTCCGCTGCGCGCGAAACGATTCTGGCCGAAGGTCATTCGGTGATCGGCGTGGACGACGCGCATCTGTTGGATCAGTTGTCGGCGACTCTGCTGCACCAGCTGGCTATGGACGGTTCGGTGCGCATTGTGGCTACGGTCCGCGCCGGTGCGCCAGTGCCGGACGCGATCACGTCGTTGTGGAAGGACAGGTATCTGCAGCGGCTCCATCTGATGCCGTTCAGTCAGCAGCAATGTGTCGGCCTTATCGAGGAGGCACTGGGAGGCCAGGTCGAGGGACTGTCGGCCGAGCTCATGTGGCAGGCCTCGGGCGGGAACGCCCTCTTCGTCCGGCACCTGGTGGAAGGTGCGTTGGAGGCGGGCACTCTGCGGCAGGTTCGGGGCGTGTGGCAGCTGCGGGGCCGGGCGACGGTCACCTCGGAGTTGGCGTCCTTGCTGGATTCCCGGGTCGACCAGCTGCCCGAGCAGGTGCTGCATGCGCTGCGGCTGTTGACCTTCTGCGAACCGCTCGACTTGGACACCCTGACCATGATCGTCGGTGCGGAAGTGGTGGAGGAGGCGGAAAGCCGTGGCCTGGTGCGGGTGGGTGAGGAGCCGGCGGGCATCGACGTGCGGTTCACCCACCCATTGTTCGGTGAGGTAATTCGCCGGCGGCTGGGCATGGCAGCGGCACGCCGATTGCGTGGCGAGCTGGTTCGCGCGATGCGGGACCGGCCGCTGAGCAGCTCGGCTCATCGGATCCGGCTGGCGGAGCTGACCCTGGACAGCGACGAAGTTCCCGAACTGGACCTGCTCATCACGGCGGCGCAGGAGGCGATCGCCTTGACGAATGTGACGCTGGGGGAACGGCTGGCGCGGGCGGCAACCAACCGCGGTGGCGGCCTGGCGGCCGGCGAGCTGTTGGCGCGTTCGCTGTTGTGGCAGGGCAAGGCAACGGAAGCGGAGGAGACGCTGACCTCGTTCGACCCCGATCAGATGGCCGAACTGGAACTGTTGCGCTGGGGATGGGCACGTATCGCCAACCTGCACTGGTCGATGGGTGATGCGGAGGGTGCCGACGAAGTGCTGACGTTGCTCCGCGAGCGCATCACATCGCCCGAGCTGGTGCTGGTCGTTGATGGTGCCGCTTCAGCAACTCTGGCCTTCGAGAACCGGCTGGCGGACGCGGTGGAAATGGCGGACCGGGTGCTGGCCGACCCGATTGCGTACCCGATCGCGATCCAGTGGGCTGCGTTCGGCGGTTCTCTGGCGCTGGCATTGATGGGCCGCAGCGATGACGTTGCGGTGTTGGCGCGCCGCGGTCGTATGTTCACCGCGAAAGTCGACGGATTGCTGCGGTATCTCACCGCGTTCGGCGAGGTACGCGCGTTGGTGCTCGCCGGTGACTTCGACGCGGCCAGCAGCCGGTCCGCGGACATGATGCGCATCACCTCGTCGGGTCAGTATTTGGCGTGGGGCATGGCCAATGTGCTGGCCGGGACTATCGGCATGGCCCGCGGCGACTTCGTCGAGACGGTGTCGCGGATGGAGCAGACGGTCGCGGCGCTGACCGCGGAATCGGCGGCGTCATGGAGCTTCCCGGCCCGACTGCTCCTGGCACAGTCCTACTGTGTGTTGGGTCGGGTGCAGCCCGGGGCCAAGATGGTCGCTGAGCTCAAAGTGCGTTATGGCCGGCACGTCGCGGTGTTCGAACCGCAGTTGAGGATTGCCGAGTCGTGGCTGGCGGCAGCCGAGGGAAACGTCAGTGCCGCTATTGAATTGGCGTTGGACGCGGCCCGATTGGCCGACAGCTCCGGCCAGTGTGCGGTTTCGATGTTGGCCCTACACGACGCAGCGCGGTTCGGTGACCAAACTGTCGCGATCCGTCTGATCGAGGTCGCCTCCGGTGTCGGGGGGCGCCTCGCAGCGGTGATTGTCGCGCACGCTCGAGCGATCGGCGATCGCGACAACGCTGGATTATTCGCTGCTGCAGAGCAATTCGAGCGGCTCGGTGCCCTGTTGTCGGCGCTGGACGCGGCGGCGCAAGCGTCGGCGGGTTTCGCGGCCGCCGACGACCGGCGGCGCAGCGCGCAGGCTTCGGTGGTTGCTAACCGGCTGGCCGCTCAGTGCGGAGGTGTGCGGACGCCGGCCCTGGAATTGGCGACCCACCCGTTGCCGTTGACGGTGCGCGAACGCGAGATTGCCAACCTGGTTGCTGCCGGGCTGAGCAACCGCAATATCGCCGACCGGCTGACCGTGTCGGTGCGCACGGTGGAGGGCCACCTGTATCGGGCCTGTGTCAAGCTCGACATCTCGGACCGAGAGGATCTCGCCGAGCTCATCCGCCGGGGCGTCGCCGCCCACTGAACTCCGAGGGGCCAGATGCGGATTCTGGTGATAGGGGCCGGTGTAATTGGCAGTGTGTATGCCGCGCTCCTGTCGGAAGCTGGGCATACGGTTACGGTGTGCGCCCGGGGGCCCCGGCTTGCCCAATTGCGTGATCGCGGCCTGATTCTGCAGGATGCCGAAACCGGCTGGCGCACCGCTTATCAGGTGGGGGCGGTTGCGACACTGGACGGTGTTGCATGCGATCTTGTTCTTGTCGCAGTGCGCCGCGATCAGATGGTCGCCACGGTGCCACTGCTGGCGAACATGGATGCGGATGTGATGTTCTTCGGCAACGCCGCCGGTCTGACTGAGACCCTGGCGGGGGCAATCGGCAAGCGGACGCTGTTCGGATTTCCCGCCGCCGGTGGGGTGCGTGAGGACGCGGTGGTGCGGTTCGTGTTGATCCGCGCGCAGAAGACCATGGTGGCCGACTCCGATGGCCTGAGATCGGCGCGGGCGCGCAGGCTTTCCCAGATGTTCGAATCTGCCGGGTTCCCGGCCACTATCAGCACCGATCCCGAGGGGTGGCTGACCGCCCACGCTGCGTTCGTCGTGCCGATTCAGCTGGCCCTGTGCCGTGTCGATGTCCAGCCGCGGCGTCTGGCCGCTGACGAGGCGCTGCTGATGACGATGGTGCGGGCCACCCGGCAGGCCTTTCGTGCCCTGCAGGCTGCCGGCAACACCGAGATTCCCCGCAACCTGCGTGCGCTGTATCTCCTCATGCCTGAACGCTTCGCTGCGTGGTATTGGCGCAAGACGTTGGCCGGGCCGCACGGCGAGCTGTGGTTCGCCGCCCATACCCGCGCCGCGCCAGAGGAAATGGCTTCACTCGCCGGGGCCCTGCACGCCGCGGTCGATGCCAGCGGTCGGCGCGCACCGGATCTTGAGGCGTTGCTCAACAGCTGACGATGACACCTGGGCGTGTCCTACGCCGGCAGCAGCCCGGTGTTCGCCGTCGATGGACCCGAATCTCCTGGATCACGCGTTCGTTCCCACCTTCGCGGCACCAACAAGGCGACGAGCGTTGTCCGGGGTTGGACTCTGCCGTTCGAGGAAGGTGCGGGCTGCGTCCCGACCACGGGCATACAGTTCGGCTTGCTGCGCCTTCGTGATGTGGAAATCCAGTGAGTTGAAACCGCTGGTGTCGATGAAGATGGTGCGGCGGTTGATGCCGTCGTCGGCGTATTGGTAGCGGTTCGCCTCGTCGTCGGTGGCTGTCTTCAGACATGCCAGAGCCAACGCGGCGGGATTTGTGATCGGTTCGTCGCGTGCGGTCGTCGAAGGTTGTGCAGATAGCTTGATGCCCCAGGTTGGCCAGCGCTGTGGGAGCGCATCGGTGCGGTCGAACACGGTGATGGGGAAATTGGACAGCAGACCGCCGTCCACCCAGGTGGCTTTTCCCCGTTGGGTGGTGACTTGGACCGGGCGGAAGAAGAACGGCACGGACATCGACGCCCGGACCGCAGCAGCGACTGACTGCTCGGCTGCAACCATGCCGTATTGGCTGTAGTCCCAGGGCAATCGCACCAGCACGTGGCGAGTCAGGTCACTCGTGTGGACGACCACGGCATAGCGCTGATAGTCGGCAAGGCTCGAGCCTGGGTCGTCGGGCAAGCGGAGATCGGCGAACGTGTGCACGCCGACATCGGCGAGCAGCGGCGTCAACCATTTCTCGAGGTAATCGCCGCTGTGCGCGCCATCGCGCAACACCACAGCAAGCCCGTCACCGAGACGCCCCAGGGCGCGTTGTTCGATCGTGCTGTCTTCGAACCGGGCGTAGTCGAGGTCCTGCATCACGTCGTAGAGTTCGGTCAGCGGGCGTCCGGCCTGCTGATAGGCCGCCACGAGGGTGCCCACGATGGATCCGGCGCTGGTTCCGGCAATGCGTGCGAAGCGGTGGCCCGCAGCTGCGAGTTCGAGCACCGCGCCAACCAGCGCGATGCCTTTCACCCCGCCACCTTCGAGGACAAGATCGACGGGTTTGGTTGTAACGGCGGCCATTTGGGTCTCCTGACGTATCGGCTCGGGTGTTCCATCGGCGTCTGAACGTCGGTGCCGTAATGCAAGTGTCGATGCCGGCGACATTCAGTGGCACGAGTAGTCAGCTACCCGACTTTTCGGCTCGCCGCGACGGCGGGCGCGCGGTATGCGCCCAGGGCACCGCCCCGGGGTGGCAACTGGTTTGTGCGAATGCTCAAACGCGCCGTCGATGCTTTGGGCACTATCGGCTCGCGGGCCGGGCCTGCGAGGCGTGATGCTGGCAGTCGAAGACACGGCGAGTCGAAAGGTCGAACACGACAGATGAGCACGCAAAACCCGATCATCGGTGCGGTGCCCGCCACCAAGGTTCCCCGCTACGCGGGCAAGGGCACCTTCGCCCGCATCGCCGACATCCATGAGGTGTCCGACTATGACATCGCCATCCTCGGTGTGCCGTTCGACGGCGGTACGTCGTACCGGCCCGGCGCGCGGTTCGGGCCGATGGCGGTCCGGCAGGCTGCCCGCACCCTACGGCCGGGCTACCACGTTGAACTCGGCGTCGCGCCCGTGCAGGAACTGCAGGTGGTGGACGCCGGCGACGTCGCCGTCACGCCGTACGACATCACCGAGGCGTGCCGGCAGATTCAGTTTCACGCCGCCGAGATCCTCCGCGGTGGAGACCGCCGCATCGTGTCCATCGGGGGCGACCACACCATCGCACTGCCCAACCTTCGGGCTCTGCACGCCAAGCACGGCCCCGTCGCGCTGGTGCACTTCGATGCGCACCTGGACACCTGGGACACCTACTTCAACGCGCCCGTCACCCACGGCACCATCTTCCGCCGCGCATTCGAGGAAGGTCTGCTCATCGAGGACCACTCGATCCACGTGGGCATCCGCGGTCCCATCTACGACCAGCTCGACCTGGACGACGACGCCCGCATGGGTTTCAAGATCATCCGGGCCGGCGATCTGGACGTAATGGGGATCGACGCGGCGATCGATGTGGTCCGGCGTCGGGTCGCCGATGTGCCGGTGTACCTGTCCATCGACATCGACGTGCTCGACCCGGCGTTCGCCCCGGGTACCGGCACGCCGGAATCGGGCGGCCTCACCTCCCGCGAGCTGCTGCGGATGCTGCGCAGGATGGCGGGTCTCAATATCGTCGGCGCCGACGTGGTCGAGGTGGCTCCGGCCTACGATCATGCCGAAATCACTTGTGTGGCAGCGGCTACGGTGGTTTTCGACATCGTGTCGCTGATGGCTGCCGGAGCGCGCACCGGGCTGTCGGTCAACGGTGAGGTGGCGGCGGCGACGTCATGATCGGGTAGCATTCATCACACAACTCAATACGCCGACCACGCGCTGTGGGAGAACCTCCGTCATCGGAGGTGCCGTAGGAGCAACTCCTCCCCGGGAATCTCTCAGGCTCAAGTACCGCAGCGTTCAGGCAACTCTGGAGAACAGCGTCGATCTGTCGATCGCGCTTACCGAAGGTGAACCGCGCAGCCGCGCGCGAAAGCTCTCAGGTTTCAGGACAGAGCGGGGAGGTGACCAACCCAAATACGTCGAGCAGTTTCGACGTCCTTGAACCGGAGTCATCTCATGCCTGACCGCACCACTATCACCAACGCCGGCAACGGCTTTCCCGACCGCCACATCGGCGCAGATGCTGCCGACAAACGTCGCATGCTCGATGCGCTCGGCTACTCGTCCGTCGATGACTTGATCGATGCCGCAGTGCCGCAACAGATTCGCTGTACAAACGGGTTGCAGCTGCCCGCCGCGCAGTCCGAACCGCAGGTGCTCACGGCGCTGCGCGCACTGGCCGACCGCAACCAACCGCGGATCCAGATGATCGGCATGGGGTACCACGACACGGTCACCCCGGCGGTGCTGCGGCGCAACATGTTGGAGTCACCGGCCTGGTACACCGCCTACACGCCCTATCAGCCTGAGATTTCCCAAGGCCGGCTCGAGGCTCTGCTGACCTTCCAGACGCTCATCGAAGACTTGACCGCCCTGCCGGTCGCCGGCGCGTCATTGCTCGACGAAGCCACCGCGGTGACCGAGGCCGTGCTCCTGATGCGCCGGGCCAACAAGTCGACGACATCCAATCGTGTTGTGTTGGATGCTGATTGCCTGCCGCAGACGCTCGCGGTGGTGCGGGGACGGGCTGCCGCCGTCGACATCGATGTGGTCGTCGCTGATCTGACAGAGGGCCTGCCCGACGGTGACGCCTTCGGCGTGGTGTGCCAATCGCCGGGGGCCAGCGGAGTGGTGCGCGACCTGGCGCCGCTGATCGCGGCGGCGCACGACCGTGGCATGCTCGCCACCGTCGGAGCCGACCTGCTGTCACTGACGCTGCTGTCAGCTCCCGGCGAGCAGGGTGCCGACGTCGCGGTGGGCTCAGCACAACGGTTCGGCGTTCCACTGTTCTTCGGCGGTCCCCACGCCGGGTACATGGCGGTCCGGTCTGGCTTGGAGCGCATGTTGCCGGGCCGGCTGGTGGGCGTGTCTGTCGATGTGGACGGCAAACCCGCCTACCGACTGGCGCTGCAGACCCGGGAGCAACACATCCGCCGCGACAGGGCGACCAGCAACATCTGCACCGCACAGGCATTGCTGGCCAACGTCGCCGCCATGTACGCCGTCTACCACGGCCCGGAAGGGTTGCGCGCCATCGCAACCCAAGTTCACCGCCATGCCGTCGCGCTGGCCGACGGCCTGCGGGCGGCGGGGCGCGAGATTCTCCACGACCGGTTCTTCGACACCGTGACCGTGCGGATCCCCGATGGGGCGCAACAGATCGTGGCGGCCGCTGACCGCGCCGGTATCAACCTGCGCCCGGTCGACACCGATCATGTCGGCATCTCCTGCGACGAGTGCACTACCGAGGATGCGGTCCGTCGCGTCCTTGAGGTGTTCGGGGCTTCACCGGTGGCCGGCGATGATCCGTTCGCCCTGCCCGCCGACCTGCTGCGCACGTCGGAGTATCTGGCGCACCCCGTGTTTCATTCGCACCGATCGGAAACGGCGATGCTGCGTTTCCTGCGGGCGCTCTCGGACAGGGACTTGGCGTTGGACCGCACGATGATTCCGCTGGGCTCCTGCACCATGAAGCTCAATGCCGCAGCTGAGATGGAGCCGATCAGTTGGCCCGGGTTCGCTGGTATCCATCCGTACGCGCCGGCCGAACAGACTGCGGGTTACCTCGAGCTGATCGGCAATCTGGAAGCCTGGCTGGCGGAGATCACCGGCTATGACCGGGTTTCGTTGCAGCCCAACGCCGGATCCCAGGGTGAACTCGCGGGCCTGCTCGCCATCAACGCCTACCACCGGTCCCGCGACGAGGGCCACCGGGACATCTGCCTCATCCCACAATCGGCACACGGCACCAATGCGGCGTCGGCGGTCCTGGCCGGGATGCGGGTGGTCGTGGTGAAGACCGCAGAGAACGGCAACATCGACCACGACGACCTGGCGGCCAAGCTCGCCACCCATGATGGTCGAGTCGCGGCGATCATGCTCACCTACCCGTCCACCCACGGCGTGTACGAAACCGATGTCCGGACCGTGTGCGACCTCGTCCACCACGCCGGTGGGCAGGTCTACGTCGACGGCGCCAACCTGAATGCGCTTGTGGGACTGGCCAAGCCGGGTGAATTCGGCGGCGACGTGTCACATCTCAACCTGCACAAGACGTTCTGTATTCCGCACGGCGGCGGTGGTCCGGGTGTCGGACCGGTCGCGGTGCGCGCACACCTGGCGCCGTTCCTGCCTGGAGACCCGCTGCAGGACGGGGCAGCGCCGGTATCGGCGGCCAACTACGGGTCGGCCGGCATCCTGCCGATCACCTGGGCGTACCTGGCGCTCATGGGCCCGGACGGGCTGACGGCGGCCACCAAGGCCGCGGTGCTCGCTGCCAACTACGTCGCGACGTCATTGGCCGGGCGCTATCCGGTGCTCTACACCGGGGACTCCGGGTTGGTCGCCCACGAATGCATCCTCGATCTGCGGGAGATCACCAAGCGCACCGGGGTCACGGCCGAGGACGTGGCAAAGCGGTTGATCGACTACGGTTTCCACGCCCCGACCATGTCCTTCCCGGTCAACGGCACCCTCATGGTCGAGCCCACCGAATCAGAGGACCTGGCCGAGCTGGACCGGTTCATCGCGGCCATGATCAGCATCCACGACGAGATCAGCCGCGTCGGCTCGGGGGAGTGGGCTCTCGAAGACAGCCCACTGCGGCAGGCGCCGCACACTGCTGAACAGGTCACCGCCGCCGAGTGGACGCTGCCGTACAGCAGACAGTATGCGGCGTATCCCGTTGCCTCCCTGCGGCTCAACAAGTATTGGCCGCCGGTCCGTCGCATCGACGGTGCGCACGGTGACCGCAACCTCGCCTGCTCGTGCCCGGCACCCGAGGCATTCCAGACCGACCCCGCCGAAATTCTTCAGGAGGTTTTCGCATGACCGACCACCACGCCCCGGCTTCGCCGCTACTCGACGAACATCGGGATCTGGGTGCGGCATTCACCGACTTCGCCGGCTGGGAGATGCCGCTGAAATACGGTAGTGAACTCGCCGAGCATCGGGCGGTCCGCGAGACCGCCGGCCTGTTCGATCTGTCGCACATGGGTGAAATCTCGGTCACGGGACCGCAATCGGTTGCGGCGCTGGACTTTGCGTTGGTCGGCGAGGCGTCCAAGATCGGCATCGGCCGAGCCAAGTACTCGCTCATGTGCGACACCGACGGCGGCGTGATCGACGATGTGGTGGTTTACCGCCTTGCCGATGAGCATTTCCTGGTCGTCGCCAACGCCGCCAACGCACCGACGGTGGCGCGCGAACTGGCCAGCCGGGCTGAACAATTCGACGCCGACGTGGACGATCAGTCGACCGCGACCGCGTTGATCGCCGTGCAAGGGCCTGCCGCTGAGGCCATCGTGCGCTCTCTGGTGCCCGAGTCTCAGTGCGAAGCGGTCACCGAACTCAAGTACTACGCGGTCACCGACGCCCAGGTCGATGGGATCGACGTCCTGTTGGCGCGCACCGGTTACACCGGCGAGGACGGCTTCGAACTCTACGTGCCCAATGCCCATGCCGCACAGTTGTGGCGGTCCCTGCTGGCGGCCACCACCGCCGCCGGCGGCGCGCCGGCGGGCTTGGCCTGCCGCGACACATTGCGGCTCGAAGCAGGCATGGCGCTGTACGGGCACGAACTGAATTTGGACACCAATCCGTATGAGGCCGGCCTCGGCAAGGTGGTCCGCTTGGGCAAGGATTTTGTGGGACGCAATGCGCTGCAGCAACTCTCCGAGCAACGGGTGGCGAAGGTGTTGGTCGGATTGAAGGGCTCGACCCGCCGGGCGGCCCGGGCCGGTTACGCCGTGCACCAGGGTGCCGATGGGGTGGCGGTGGGCACCGTGACATCAGGTGTCCTGTCGCCGACCTTGGGCTACCCGATCGCGCTTGCTTATGTCGATGCGGCACTTGCCGAACCGGGGACGGTCGTGCAGGTCGACGTCCGCGGACGCAATGAGCAGTTCGAAGTCACACCGGCACCGTTCTACCGCCGCAACTGAAAGACATCTCACGAAGTTAAAAGTCAAGCCGCGATCGGGAGAGGAGGTGGAAACGCTTGAAGTTCGTTGTAGAGCCGACGCGTCTGGAGGCAGTGGTGGAGTTGGCCGAGGAATTTGTTGAACAGGTGCCGTTGGGCTTGGTGGTTCCAGTCTCCGGCGGCGCGGCGGGCATCGAAGTGGCGGCGGGCTCCCGGGGAGGCGCGCAGCGATGCCAGGGCCCAGATCGGACCGACGGCGTTGAGGCGCCGGTTTTTGATATGGCGGTGCAGGACAACGGTTTTCTTGCCGCTGGCTCGGGTGATCGGCGCCGATCCGGCGAACGCTTTGAGTCCGCGGGCGTCGGTGAACCGGTTGCGGTCATCACCGATCTCGGCGAGCACCCGGGCACCGGCGAGCATCCCCAGCCCCGGAAAGCCGGTGATGATCTCGGCGTCCGGGTGCTGATCAAAATGGGCGATCGCCGCCTCGGCGAGGGCATCGGCAGCAGCACACGCCGCGTCGAGCTGGCCCAGCAACGCGGACAGGTGAATACCCATCGCGTTCTCCACGACCGCCGCCTGGTGCAGGTAGGTGCCGGTGAAGATCGCCCGCAGCCGCTCGACGTCGCGGTCGAGGTAGCGTTGGCGGCCGGCTTTGATCAGCAGCCGGCGCAGCCGCGCCGGGGTCAGCTTGGCGGCCTGGGCGGGCGTCGGGGCGGCAGCCAGGATGGTCCGCGCGTCGGGGCGGGCCAACCCGCCGTCGAGGTCGGCGAACGCGACCAGGGCTGCCGGGTAGAACTCTTTGAGCAGATCGCGGATCTGGTTGCCGACCTGCCCACGTGCCCACACCGCATCCTGCTGGGCCCGGGCCAAAACCCGGATCGCCTGGGCCAGTCCGGTATCGGCCGGCAACGCACGATGCGCGGCGGCGTCGGTGCGCACGATGTTGGCCAGCAGCACCGCGTCGGTGGCATCGGATTTAGCGCCCGACACCGAGTACCGGGCCCGATAGCGGGAGGCGGCCAGCGGGTTGATCGGATAGATCACCCGGCCAGTCTCACGCAACGCCGCGACGACCAGGCCGCGGTCGGTTTCGATACCGACCGGGATCGGGTGCTCGGCACTGTCGCCGGCCTCGGCCAGAAGCGTCAGCAGGGCAGCAAAGCCGGCGGCGTCGTTGCTGACCCGACCGCGTGCCACCACCTTGCCGTCATCGTTGATCACCGCAACATCGTGATGGGCTGTAGCCCAATCGATTCCGCAATACAACCCCAACGTTCCTTCACTCCTTCGATTCGTCGTCGTGCCGTTACCGGTGGACTCACGCGGCGCCCTAATCGTGGGACTCAAGGGTCCGTCATCTCACTAGCCGTCCGTGACTCCAGCGCACCGCAGGACTTCGTTCTGTCGAAGAGCTCAAGGCTCGGGAACAAGCATCGGGAAGTCAACCCTGCGGCAGGCTCGGGCAACGGAATCCCACCACCACCGAATGAGCTCCGCTGCCAGGCGCGCCGTTCTTTCAGAAGTCGTCGAACGACCGGAGCCACCAGGCATCACCTGGCAGCAGACCTCGTCAGGAACAAAAGCCCGGTCACCTGGACCGGCAATCCATCCCTACTAACCGATTAGGATCGACATGCCAGACAACCTGATTCCCGGTGACCGCAGTTACACCGAGGAACACGAGTGGGTGCTGATTGCTCCCGGCGCCGCACTGCCGGACGTCCCGGTGCGGGTCGGGATCACCTCGGTCGCCGCCGCTGCGCTCGGTGACCTGGTGTTCTTGGACCTCCCTGAGGTCGGAGCCGACATCGTTGCCGGAGAGGCCTGCGGGGAGGTCGAATCCACCAAGACCGTGTCCGAGCTGTACCCGCCCGTGAGCGGCACCGTCACCGCAGTCAACACCGCTGCGGTCGACGATCCCGCCCTGGTGACTTCCGACCCCTACGGAGAGGGCTGGCTGTTCGAGGTGCAGCCGACCGCGGCGGGAGTGCTGTTGACCGCGGCCGAGTACACGGACAAGAACGAGGTGCC
>JARLGS010000608.1 GCA_031292695.1 Mycobacterium sp.
GCACGCATGGTCGGCGCCGGCGAAGCCGAGCTGGTGTCCGTCTAACGGCAGACTCCCGCCCGAATGACGTCCTGTGGGTCGTGGCTCAATCCGAGCTGCGGCCCTCAGCGCGTTCCCGGGCTGGTCAGCGAACTCGTCCGCGCACAGAAAAGCCGCCGACCGTATCGGTCGGCGGCTTTGACGTCGGTGATCGCCCAGTGAGTCCGCTCGGGCGCACGCGGTGTCAGACCCCGGGCGGCTGCATCTCAGTGCAACGTCGGATTCGCGGGCGAACCCGCGGGATCAGACTGCTTGCGCGAGGTCCGGGAACTGCTCGGAGGTGTCACCCTCGACTAGGACATCCCCGTGGTAGAGGGCGTCGAAATCAACTTTGATGACATCGGCATTGGTGTCGTCGATCCACATGACACTGAGGCTATGGGTTGCGATTAAGAAATCGTTGAGTCACGATTCGGAAAACCCTGGCAATTCCTACCGCTGGGTAGGTTGGCGGTAATCGACCCCTAAGTGACTGGTGGGTAGGGCATATTCGGCAAGGCCACGCCTGATCTTGATGCGCTTTTCGGGCGTCGGAATGCGGCTTGGTTCACTCGTGAGTAGCAAACGTGTGGCCGGTCATGCCGTCCGACCTTGTCGCAGGCCGTCGCCGCGGCGGGCGGTGCCACTGGAGCCGATCGTCGGGCCGAGGCGGTGCGGGGTCGATCAATCACCTGAACCGGACGCCGACGCATCTCGTGATCATTGGCGTCAATAGGTTGACGACTGTAACTTATCAGCGATAACTTATCGGCGTTAGCGACTGAAAGGGAGCCTGTGCTGAACCGCATTGCCCTGCTGGCCATCGCCGCACCCCGCAGGATTCTGGCCGTGGCGGGACTGGTCCTGATCGCCGCGGCGATCTTCGGCGTACCGGTGGTCAAGATCCTGCCCGCCGGCGGATTCCAGGACCCGAACTCGGAGTCGGCCCAGGCCAGCCAGCTGCTGGCCGGGAAGTTCCACCAGGGCGACATGCCCATGCTGGTGACCGTCAGTGCACCCGACGGGGTGCACAGCCCGGCCGCGGTGACCGCCGCCCGAGACATCGTCGACCATCTGAAGGCGTCGCCGCACGTGGCTTACGTGTCGTCGGCCTGGACTGTGCCGCCGGCTGCGGCGGGCGAACTGATCAGCAAGGACGGCAAGTCCGGGCTGATCGTGGCCGGGATGAACGGGGGCGAGAACAACGCCCAGAAATATGCCCAGGAGCTTGCCGATCAGGTGGTTCACGACCGGCCCGGGGTAACCATCCGGGCAGGTGGCGGTGCGATGGTCTACTCCCAGATCAACAAACAGAACGAACACGACCTGCTGCTGATGGAGTCCATCGCCATACCGCTCAGCTTTCTGGTGCTGGTCTGGGTTTTCGGCGGAGTCGTCGCCGCGGCGGTACCGATGGCGGTCGGCGGGTTGGCGATCGTCGGCACTCTGTCGATCCTGCGGCTCATCACCTTCGTGACCGACGTGTCGGTCTTCGCACTGAACGTGGCCACGGCAATGGGGTTGGCCCTGGCCATCGACTACACGCTGTTGATCATCAGCCGCTACCGCGACGAACTGGCCGACGGGCAGGCCCGGGACCGGGCACTGATGCGCACCATGTCGACGGCTGGCCGCACCGTGCTGTTTTCGGCCGTCACCGTGGCGCTGTCGATGGCCGCGATGCTGATGTTCCCGATGTACTTCCTCAGATCGTTCGGCTATGCCGGCATCGCCACTGTGTCGTTCGCCGCGGTGGCGGCAACGCTCGTCACGCCGGCGGCCATCTGGCTGCTCGGCGACCGGCTCGACGCGCTGAGCATCGAGCGGTTGTTCCGGCAGAGCACCGCACCAAAACCGGTGCGCGAGATGTTCTGGTACCGCTCCACCAAAGCGGTGATGCGGCGGTCGATTCCGGCCGGCCTGGCTGTCGTCGCGCTGCTGCTGGTGCTGGGCGCACCGTTCCTCGGCGTGAAGTGGGGCTTCCCCGACGACCGGGTCTTGCCCACGTCCGCGACCGCGCACCAAGTGGGTGACCAGCTGCGCAACGACTTCGTCAACAACTCAGACACCGACATCAGTGTCGTCGTTCCCGATGCCAAGGGGCTGGCCCCGGCGTCCTTCGATGCATACGCGGCCGACCTGTCGCGGATCGCGCATGTCACCACGGTGTCCGCACCCACGGGAGTTTTCGCCGGCGGCCGGAAGGTCGGACCGGCCGGCCCCGGCGCCGGCAGCGCCGACGGCAGCGCCTTCCTGACCGTCGGCAGCAGCGCGCCGCTGTTCTCCGACGCATCGCAGGTCCAACTGGATGCGGTGCACGCCGTTGCCGGTCCGGACCACCGTGCCGTGCAGCTGGCCGGCCTGGCACAGATCAACCACGACAGCGTGCAGGCGATTACCGACCGACTGCCGTGGGTGCTCGGCGTCATCGCCGTGATCATGTTCGGCCTCTTGTTCCTGCTCACCGGCAGTGTGGTGCTACCGCTGAAAGCCATTGTGCTCAACGTTCTTTCGCTTACCGCGGCGTTCGGTGCGCTGGTCTGGATTTTCCAGGACGGTCACCTGCACGCGCTCGGCACCACCGCCACCGGAACGCTGGTGGCCAACATGCCGGTGCTGTTGTTCTGCATCGCCTTCGGTCTGTCGATGGACTACGAGGTGTTCCTGGTCGCCCGGATCCGAGAGTTCTGGCTGGGCAATCAGGACAGCGACGAGAGCGTGGCGCTGGGCCTGGCCCGCACCGGTCGCGTGGTCACCGCTGCGGCCCTGGTGATGTCGATATCGTTTGCGGCCTTGATCGCCGCCAAGGTGTCGTTCATGCGGATGTTCGGTGTCGGGCTGACCCTGGCTGTCTTGGTGGACGCCACTCTGGTCCGGATGGTGCTGGTCCCGGCCGTCATGCACCTGTTGGGACGGTGGAACTGGTGGGCGCCGGCGCCGCTGGTCCGGCTGCATGGCCGGCTCGGCGTCAGTGAATCCGGCGAAGTCGACCCACCTGAACTCGCGGTAGCGGCGCAGTGACGCTTAGTAAGCGGCGCCGGGCACCGCGCGGTTCCGGCGCCGAACTGCGCGACGAAATCCTTGATGCGGCAACCGAACTGCTCCTGGAGACGGGCAGCGCCAAGGAAGTGTCCATCCGTTCGGTTTCCCAACGGGTGGGCGTCACCCCGCCATCGATCTACCTGCATTTCGCCGACAAGGACGCACTGCTGGACGCGGTGTGCGGCCGGTACTTCGAGCGACTCGACGACGTCATGCAGCACGTGGCCGCCGACCAACCGACCACGGTGGACCGGCTGCGCGCCCAAGGGCTCGCCTACGTGCGGTTCGCCCGGCAGAACCCCGAGCTGTACCGGATCGCCATGATGTCCGAGGGGCGCCCGGGCAGTGACGTGGATCTGGCCCTGAACACGGCGGCCTTCGCCCATATGCGGGACTCGGTGCAGGCGCTGATGGACGAGGGGAGCTACCCGCGTGGTGATGGCACCGGGGCGGCGCTGGGACTGTGGACGGTGGCGCACGGCCTGGCTGCTCTGCTCATCTCCCGGCCTTACCTGCCGTTTGGTGACGCCGAGGAATTCGCGGACCGGGTGCTGAGTGCCACGTGCCTCGGTGGCATGGTGAGAGGACTGGGTGGACCGGACGTGACACCGCAGCAGCTGGTCGACCGACTGAAAGGGCTCTGATGACCGACAACACGGTGGTGGACAACCCGCTCTTTGCCCGGATGTGGATCGCGATGTCGTCGCGCGAGCGTCCATTGATGAAACGTCTGCGACAGGAGAACCTGGCCGGGCTGACCGGTCGGGTGCTGGAGATCGGTGCCGGCACCGGGACCAACTTCGCGTTCTACCCCGACACCGTGACCGAGGTGGTCGCGGTCGAGCCGGAGGCCCGGCTGGTTGTGGGGGCGCGGGAGGCGGCCCGCACGGCGCCGGTTCCGGTGACCGTGCGCACGGAGACTGTCGAGCAGTTCGCCGGGGACGAGGTCTTCGACGCAGTGGTGTGCTCGTTGGTGCTCTGTTCGATCGCTGATCCGGAAAGTGTTCTACGGCAGCTGCATTCGCGCCTCAAGCCAGTCGGTGAACTGCGCTACTTCGAGCATGTCGCCAGCACCGGCCTGCGCGGCCGGGTGCAGAGCTTCTTCGACGCGACCTTCTGGCCGCGGATATCGGGCAACTGCCACGCGCACCGGGAGACCGAGCAGAGCATCGTCGGCGCCGGGTTCCAGGTCGCCGAGGCTCGGCGGACGCTGATGCTGCCGGGCTGGGTGCCGATGTCGGAAGTCGTGATCGGGCGGGCCGTCAGGCTGACCTGACGCTGGGCTTCGGTCAGGCCGGCCTGACGTTGGGCAACAGTTCGGGCAACCGCTGCAACAGTGTGGGCAGAGCGTTTGCCGCAGTCTCCCGCAGCGACACCGTCGCCCGGTCGGAGAACGGCGTCGGCTGGGGGTTCACCTCGACCACCGGAATGCCTTGCTGCACAGCCGCTTCCGGCAGCGAAGCGGCCGGGTACACCACCGATGAGGTACCGACGGTGACCACCAGGTCGGCATTGCCGACCGCTTGGACGGACTCGTCCCACGCGAGCGTGGGCAGGTTCTCGCCGAACCACACCACGTTGGGCCGGATCAGACCGCCACAGTGGCAGTGCGGTGGCTCAATCGAAAGAGCCGGCTCGGGCATTGCGGGAAGTGCGCCGTCGTAGATGTGTCTGCAACTGTCGCAATGGAATTCGAACAGGCTGCCGTGCAGGTGGTGGACCCGGGTGCTGCCCGCTTGCTCGTGCAGGTTGTCGATGTTCTGGGTGACGACGTCGACCAGTGCGTAGTCCTGCCAAGCCGCCACCGCGAGGTGACCGTCGTTGGGGGACACGCTGCCCATCATGTGGTGCCGCCACAGATAC
Source organism: Mycobacterium sp. (assembly GCA_031292695.1). Taxonomy (GTDB): domain Bacteria; phylum Actinomycetota; class Actinomycetes; order Mycobacteriales; family Mycobacteriaceae; genus Mycobacterium. The sequence goes on from JARLGS010000608.1 coordinate 4,924, forward strand.
CAGGCGAACACCCGGTCGGGGTGTCGGCGCCAGGCGTCAGAGCTGGAGATTTCGTATGGGTCGGTCTGAGCCCATAGACCGGTCTCGGCATCCCGGAAGGTCGGCACGCCGCTGTCGGCGGACATCCCCGCACCGCTGAACACCGTGACTCGCATCGCACCACGCTATCGGGTTTCGGGTGATCTGAGCCACTTGCACATCGGAGATACTGGGCGGATGGCCGATATCGGGGACTGGGTTCGGATCGATCCGCACGCCGCGCAACCGCTGTTCGATCAATTGCGGTTGCAGATCGTCGACGGTGTTCGCGACGGGCGGGTGACCGCGGGCACCCGGCTGCCGACGGTGCGGGACCTGGCTGCGCGGCTGGGCCTGGCGGCGAACACGGTGGCCCGGGCGTATCGGGAGCTGGAAGCCGCAGGCGTGCTCGAAACCCGGGGCCGGTCAGGAACTTTCGTTTCAGCGAGCGACCCGGCGGCCGCCGCGATGGTGGACGCGGCGAATGCCTTCGCCGATACAGCGCGCGCGTTGGGGGTGCTGAAGGCCGACGCGTTGCGCTATCTCGACGCTGCGTTCGAGTAGTGGGCCCGGCCTTGGTGTTGTGCGCGTTCACGACCGTGCAGTGAGAGCGGGAAATCCGAGTAGGCGCGATCTCGCCGCACACTCGTGCCGACATCAGCGTGGGTAGGCGCACTTCCGTGGTTGTCCGTGGTGACTTGAACCGTCCGTCTCCAACGTCAGCCGCGCCAGTGCAGGACCTCGAGTGCGACGCCGACTTCGAGGCTGTTCTCGGCCAGCGGGCGGGGCAGCAATTCGTCGGCCCGGGCCAACCGCCGCAGCAGAGTGTTGCGATGGGTGAAGAGCCGGCCCGCGGCGCGCGAGGCGTTGCATTGTTCGCGTACGAATACCCTTACCGCAGCGTGTAATTCCGGGCTCGCCGGTTCCAGATCACCGAGGACCCGCTTGACGAACTGGGCGGCACGATCGGCGTCCGCAGTCAGCAGCGCCACTAATTCGATGTCGGTGTATTCGGCAATCTGCTGCGGCGAATGCAGCCGCGCCATCATCTGCTGGGTGGTGAGCGCGTCGAAGTGACTGCGGCGGAATCCGTCGACGCCGTCGCCGACGGATCCGATTGCGATACGGACCTCCCGGCCGGCGACCGCGGGTGCCAGGGCGGCGACGTCGACGGGACCGGCCACCCACACCCAGCGGGTGGCGGTACTGGCCGGCACGCTGAGCGGTCGCCCGCCCGCAGCGGCCTGGCCAACGGCTTCCGCCGCCCGATCCAGCTGGGACAGGTCGCCGTCCGGGTTGTCGGTCCAGATGATCGCGGCGGTGTGGGTGCCGCCGAGGCCATAACCCAGTCGGCTCTCGGCGCGCTGTCGGGGGATCGGGGCGCCGTCCAGCAGCAGTGCGACGGTCTCGCGGCGTTCGGCGTGGGTGCCGTGGGTCAGTTCGTCGCGTTCGAGTTCCATCTGTGCGGCGATGCCGGCCAGGGTGGCGTCGATGAACGCGCTGATCGATCGCGAGCACACCTCTAGCAGTTCGTGCAGTTCGGCGGGGTCGGAAGTCAGCTCGAACGCGATCTCCATCAGTCGGCGCCAGGCCACGCCTTCGCCGACCCGGTAGGCATCCAGTGAGTACGAGTCGAGCCCACGGCGCACCACTTCGCGAGCGACCGCCATCGGCTCGGCACCGAGGTTGGGCGGTACCGGCGCGCCGGGCTCGCGAATGTTGGCCGTGCCCCAGAAATACAGGTTCGATCGGTTGCTGCGGCTCACGGCCGCGGCCAGCTCGGGGTCCCCGGCGACGGCGGGATTGGCGGCCAGCACGGCCCGGTCGAGTTCGTCGAGCCATTCGGGACGGGCGTTGACCACAATCTGCGCGCACTGCCGGATCAACTCGCGTACGTGCGGTGACGGTCGTGCCGTGCTCATCGACCCAGACTAGCGTCGCTGGTGCAAATTGCACTGAATCGCGTCAAATATGGGAATTTAAGACCTTCAGTTGGTGGGCCTCGGGCGCGACCATGGTTACTACGCTTCGCGCCGCCAATGAGGGAGTCAGTCATGGAGCACACCACCAACCACACCGACATCGAGCAGCTCGACGTGCTGATCGTCGGC
>JARLGS010000609.1 GCA_031292695.1 Mycobacterium sp.
CCGCCAACACCGGCATCACCTCGCTGCAGTCGCTGGTCGACAGCGCGAAGTCGATCGCCAACCAGGCGCTGCAGACCACGGTCGGCTATTCGACCCTGTCGAATGTCTCCACCACGATCGCCGGCGCGACGGCGTCGAACCTGCTGGGCACGACCACCTACAACAGCGCGACCGCCAACAGCAACATCCTCTACAGCGGCGCCGCGGGCGGCGCGACGGCGGCAGTGTCGGGCTCGACGCTCGGCGGCACCTCGGGTGTGTCGACCGGTGCGGTCGTCGACAACGTCCTGACGACTCCGGCTGCGATCACGCTCGCGACCAAGCTCTCCGGCGCGGCCAACTCCGACTCGCTGACCTCCGGCACCACCCCGTTCGCGGACGGCGATGTCTTCACCATTAACGGCAAGACCGTCACCATCAAGGCCGCGGCTACTCCGGCCGCCGCCAGCCTGACCAACGGTTCCGGCGTGTCCGGCAACGTGGTCACCGACGGCGCCGGCAACTCGACCGTCTACCTCAACGCCGGCACCTCCGTCGGCGACGTGTTGAAGGCCTTCGACCTCGCCAGCGGCGTGCAGACCGCGGCCATCAGCGCCGGCGCTGCCACCGTGACCACCGTGGCTGGCCAGACCGCCTCCTCCATCACCGGCGGCCAAATCTCGCTGCAGAGCACCACCGGTCAGGACCTCACGGTCACCGGCAAGGCTGACGACCTGAAGGCGCTCGGGTTGACCACCGCCACCGGTTCGGGCAATGCCACGGTGCAGGCGTTCCGCACCACCGGCTCCGGCAGCCTCGGTACGCTGATCCAGTCCGGTTCGACATTGAACGTCGACGGCCATATCATCACCTTCGCGGATGCGACGGCACCTGCCGCCGCCAAGGTTCCCACCGGCTCCGGCGTCAGCGGCAACGTCGTCACCGACGGCAGCGGCAACTCCACCGTTTATCTGCAGGGCGGCACCGTCGCCGACGTGCTCAAGGCGATCGATCTGGCGACCGGTGTCCAGACCGCCAGCAATGCCGGCGGTACGGCCACCGTCACCACCGCGACCGGCCAGACCAACTCGTCGATCAGCGCCGCCGGCGCGCTGAAGATCAGCACCGGCGTCAACGCCGATCTCGCCATCTCCGGCACCGGCAACGCCCTCGCCGCACTCGGTCTCGCCGGCAACACCGGCACCGCGACGGCCTTCACTGCCACCCGCGCTGCTGGCGTCGGCGGCATCAGCGGCACGACCTTGACCTTCTCCTCCTTCAACGGCGGCACCGCGGTCAATGTCACCTTCGGCGATGGCACCGGCGGCACGGCCACCGTCACCACCGCGACCGGCCAGACCGCCTCGTCGATCACCGCCGCCGGCGCGCTGAAGATCAGCACCGGCACCAACGCCGACCTCGCCATCTCCGGCACCGGCAATGCCTTGACCTCGCTCGGTCTCGCCGGCAACACCGGCACCGCGACGGCCTTTACCGCCGCCCGTGCTGCCGGCGCCGGCGGTATCAGCGGCAAGACCCTGAGCTTCTCCTCCTTCAACGGCGGCACCGCGGTCAATGTCACCTTCGGTACCGGTACCGGCCAGGTCCAGACCCTCAACCAGCTGAACGCTGCGTTGCAGGCCAACAACCTCAATGCCACTGTCGACGCCAACGGCGTCCTGACCATCTCGGCCGCGAACAACTACGCATCCTCGACGATCGGTTCGGCCTCGGCCGGCGGCGTCATCGGAGGCACGCTGCCCAACTCGCTCACCTTCTCGACCGCCTCGGCGCCCGTCGCCGACGCCAACGCCCAGGCGACCCGTGCCAATCTGGTCACGCAGTACAACAACGTCCTGCAGCAGATCGACACGACCGCTCAGGACTCCTCGTTCAACGGCGTCAACCTGTTGAACGGCGACCAGCTCAAGCTGGTGTTCAACGAGACCGGCAAGTCGACCCTGAACATCACCGGCGTCACCTTCAACTCGGCTGGCCTCGGCCTGTCGAGCCTGACGCAGGGCACCGACTTCATCGACAATGCCTCCACCAACAACGTGCTGACGAACCTGACCGCGGCCTCCACCGCGCTGCGTTCGGAAGCTTCAGCGCTCGGTTCGAACCTGTCGATCGTGCAGATCCGTCAGGACTTCTCGAAGAACCTGATCAACGTGCTGCAGACCGGCTCGTCCAACCTGACGCTGGCCGATACCAACCAGGAAGCGGCCAACAGCCAGGCGCTGTCGACCCGCCAGTCGATCGCGGTGTCCGCGCTGTCGCTGGCCAACCAGTCGCAGCAGAGCGTGCTGCAGCTGCTCCGCTAAGGCGGGCGGCGCGACCAACAATCGAG
>JARLGS010000072.1 GCA_031292695.1 Mycobacterium sp.
CGCCGCCGACATCGCCCAGGACCCGCATTACCGGGCGCGCGACATGCTGCTCGACAGCCAGTTGGACGACGGCACACCCGTAAGCTTGCCTGGCATCGTGCCCAAGCTGGGCACCACGCCCGGTCGCGTGATGCGCTCGGCACCGACCCTGGGCCAGCACACCGCCGAGATTCTCGGCGAGCTGGGTATCGACCCCGCGCAGCAGGCCGACTGGCGCCAACGCGGCATCATCTGAACCCGAGGAATTTTATGAAACGTCTTTTCCTACAGGAAGTCGCCACCCGTGACGGCTTCCAGAACGAAGCACGGTTTATCGAAACCGTCGACAAGATCGCCCTGATCGATGCCCTCAGCCAGTGTGGCTTCGCCAAGATCGAGGTCACCTCGTTCACCTCGCCCAAGGCCATTACCGCGCTGCGGGATGCCGAGGCGGTGATGCACGGCATCCGCCGCAATCCGGCGGTGGAATACACCGTGCTGGTGCCCAACGTGCGCGGCGCCGAGCGGGCCCTGGCGTGCAATATCGATGAAGCCAACCTGGTGATGTCGGTCAGTGAACCGCACAACCGCTCCAACCTGCGCATGAGTCGCGAGCAGTCGTTTGCCCAGCTCAGCGAAGTGTTTCGGGTCATAGGCCAGGGGCCGGTGGCGACCAATGTGTCGTTGTCGACAGTGTTCGGCTGTCCGATGCAGGGCGATGTGCCGGTGGGGGAGGTCCTGCACTGGGTCGAGCGCTTTGCCGAACTGGGCGCCCGTGGCGTGACCCTGTGCGACACCACCGGCATGGCCTACCCGAGCCAGGTCGAGGCGCTGTCCAGGGCGGTGCGTGAGCGTTTTCCGGCGCTGCAACTGACCCTGCATTTCCACAACACCCGGGGTATGGCCCTGGCCAATGCCCTGGCGGCCATTGACGCAGGTGTCGATCGCTTCGACGCGTCCCTTGGCGGGCTGGGCGGTTGCCCCTACGCGCCGGGGGCCAGTGGCAATGTCTGCACCGAAGACTTGCTGCACATGTTGCAGTTGATGGGCTTCGACACCGAGGTCGACCTGGACCGCGTGCTGGCGGCTGCCGCACGGTTGCCGGGGCTGGTCGGCCACGAGATTCCCAGCCAGATCCTCAAGGCCGGCAAACGCCTGGACCTGCATCCGATACCCGCCCATGTCGCCAACCTGGAAAAACAGGTGCCGTCGACCCGAACCCAGGAGCTGCAACCATGATCGACCATCTTGACCATCTGGTGCTGACCACCATTGACCCGGTGGCCGCCGAGGATTTCTATGTGCGGGTCATGGGCATGCAGGTGCAGACCTTCGCTGGCGGGCGCAAGGCGTTCGCCTTCGGCCAGCAGAAAATCAATCTGCACGTACGCGGCCACGAGTTCGAACCCAAGGCGCACCTGCCGGTGCCAGGGGCGCTGGACCTGTGTTTTATCGCCTCGGTCCCCCTGGACCAGGTGATTGCCCATCTGGCCCGTGTCGATTGGCCGATTATTGAAGGCCCGGTTTTGCGCACCGGAGCCACGGGGCCGATCCGTTCGGTGTATGTGCGTGACCCGGACCTGAACCTGATCGAGATTTCCGAGCTCGTGCAGCCGGAGCGTGCAGTATGAGGGTGGTGTTTCTCGACAGTGCTAGCCTGCCCGTGGGCATTGCACGTCCAGCTTGGGTGACGGACTGGCAGGACCGTTCCGACACGGCGCCCGATCAGGTGGTGGAAGCCGCCCGTGCTGCCGATGCCGTGATCACCAACAAGGTACGCATCGGTCGGGCCGAATTGGAGCAACTGCCGAACCTGAAATTCATCTGCGTCGCCGCCACCGGTTACGACTGCATCGACCTGGCGGCCTGCCGTGATTTCGCCGTGGTGGTGTGCAATGTCCCGGCCTACTCGGCGCAAAGCGTCGCCGAGTCGGTGATCGCGTCGATCTTCGCCTTGCGCCGGCAGCTGTTCGCCTACCAGGCCGCCGCCGTGCGCGATTGGCCGGATTCGCGGCACTTCTGCGTCCACCGCGCACCGATCCGGGATGTGCAGGGCAGTGTGCTGGGTATCGTCGGCAAAGGTGGCATCGGCCAGGCCACGGCACGTCTGGCCAGTGCCCTGGGCATGCAGCTGCTCTATGCCGAACACCGTGGTGTGGTCCCGGTGCGCAAGGGATATCAGGCGTTTGAAACGGTGCTGGCGCAAAGCGACGTGATCTCGCTGCACTGCCCACTGACCGAGCACACCCGCCTCCTGATCGGTGCCGCAGAGCTGGCGCGGATGAAACCCGGCGCGGTGCTGATCAATACCGCCCGCGGGCCGTTGGTGGATGAAGCGGCGGTGCTCGCCGCCCTCGACAGCGGCCGTCTTGGCGGCGCCGCCCTCGATGTGTTGGGCCAGGAACCACCGGCGGCCGACCAGCCCTTGCTCACCAGCCGCCACGCCAACCTGATCGTCACGCCCCATGTCGCCTGGGCCAGCCAGAGCAGCCTGCAACGGCTGGCCGACGGCATCCTCGGCAACCTGCATGGCTACTACTCGGGGAATCTGATCAACCTCGTCTCGTAACGGCTTCACCACCCAACAACAAGGTCCACTCATGAAAACAATAACAATCACACTGGTCCGTCAGCTTGTTTCATTGTTCATTGCCGCACTGTCCCTGGGTGTACTGTTGCAGGTGACACCCGCCGTGGCGGCGGCCAGCGTGCCGCCGGGCGCCCCGGTGGCGGGGATGGTTGATCACGTCGACCATATCGTCCTGACCGCCACTGACCCGCAAGCGACCATTCATTTCTACACCGAGGTGATGGGCATGCACCTGGAGCAGTTCGGTGAGGGCCGGGTGGCCTTCACGTTCGGCAACCAGAAAATCAACATGCACGTGCGCGGTCATGAAGTCGAACCCAAGGCCCACCTGCCGGTGCCGGGTTCCCTGGATCTGTGCTTTATCGCCAGCGTGCCACTGAATGAGGTCATCGCCCACCTCAAAGCAGTGAACTGGCCTCTGGTCGAAGGCCCGGTGATCCGAACCGGTGCCATATGTGGTCTATCCCACACGCAAACACCTGGCGACCAAGGTCCGGGTGCTGATCAATTTTCTGGCTGAGCGATTTGCCCAGCCTCGATGGGAGCAATAACCGGCGCTCACCCAAGCGCCGGATACGATTGTCACCGCGAATCTTTTACGATCCGAGTCGTTCGCTTCTCGGACATTCGGCTTGAACGAGGGGGAGGTCGTCATTGACCTGGACCTGATCATTCGGCCGGATGCCCGTATTGATTTGGCAGCTTCTGGTGGGTTTTTTCGTTTTTGCGTTCCGCCGAACGATGCACAAAGAGTGGGGGCAATTCAGTTATTCGATAGCTTCATACGGCAGCCCGACATAATTTTCCGCAATCGTCTTGCGTCCGGCG
>JARLGS010000610.1 GCA_031292695.1 Mycobacterium sp.
CGCTGCAACCGAAGCGCCCGCTGCGCATGGGTCCGGCGCTGCAGTACGCGTGAGCATTCAGCGAGTAGCGGACGTCGATCGCGCATGAGCCTCGACCTGCAGATCGCCGGCCTGCTCGATGCACTCAACGGCGCGTTCCCCGATCTGCCGTCCATGACCGGCGCGCAGGCGCGCGCCGTCATCCGGTCGAGGTACGTTCCGCCTGCCGAACCCGAACCGGTCGACTCCGTCAATGACGCCGTCGTCGATGGCATTCCGGTGCGGATCTACCGGCCCGCGGCCGACCGACCACTTCCGGTCTTGGTCTTCGCGCACGGCGGCGGCTTCGTCTTCTGCGACCTGGACACCCACGACGGCCTCTGCCGTAACTTCGCGAATTCTGTTCCAGCCGTGGTCATTTCAGTCGACTACCGGTTGGCGCCCGAGCACCCGTGGCCGGCTGCCGCCGAGGACGTCTACGCAGTAACCCAGTGGGTCGCCGCGCATGCCACGGAACTCGGTGGCGACCCGACAAAACTGATGGTCGGCGGGGATAGCGCCGGGGGGAACCTGGCCGCCGTCACCGCCCTCATGACCCGGGACCGCGGCGGCGCGCCGCTGGCCGCGCAGCTGCTGCTCTACCCGGTACTGGCCGCCGACTTCACGTACAACTCGTACCACGATTTCCGCACCGGGTACTACCACACCACCGCGGCGATGCAGTGGTACTGGGACCAGTACCTGCCCAGCAACGCCGACCGGGAAAACCCTTACGCCGCACCGCTGTCGGCGTCCGTCACCGGGATGCCGCCGGCCGTCGTCGCGGTGACCGGATACGACCCGTTGCGCGACGAGGCGCTAGCGTATGTCGCCGCACTCCAGGATGCCGGCGTGCCCGTCACCGAGCTGTACTACGGTGCCATTCACGGATTCCTGACCATGCCGGTACTCGATCTCGCGCACCGCGCGCGTCGTGAGATATCCGACGCATTGGCCAAAACCGTGATCGGCTGACGACAACTAGGAGATCATCATCGGCACCTACGCCGTGACCGGTTCTGCATCCGGCATGGGATACCAAGCGGCCCAACAGCTACGCGACCACGGCCACACCGTCATCGGGGTCGACCTCAGAGACGCCGAGGTCATCGCCGACCTGTCCACCGCGGCCGGACGCCAGGCAGCAGCCGACGGGGTTCTGGCGCGCTGCGAGCGGCGACTCGACGGAGCGGTACTGGCCGCCGGCATCGGGCCGGGAAACGGCGCCGATCGGGCCCGGCTGATCGCCGAGATCAACTTCCTCGGCGTGGTTGAGCTGTTGTCCGCCTGGCGCCCGGCACTGGCCGCGACCGGGCATGCGAAAGTTGTTGCCCTGGCTAGCAATTCCACCACCACCACTCCTGCGGTGCCCCGGCGCGCCATCCGCGCCTTGCTGTCCGGCGATGCCGACAAGGCGACTCGTTCGGTGCGGTTGTTCGGCCCCGCCGCGTCGGCGATCATGTATGCGGCTTCCAAGATCGCACTGAGTCGGTGGGTCCGTCGCCATGCGGTGACACCCGAGTGGGCGGGCAGCGGTATCCGACTCAACGCCCTAGCCCCCGGCGCCATCATGACGCCGCTGCTGCAGGCTCAGCTCGATTCGCCGCGCGAAGGCAAGGCGGTCCGCAGCTTCCCGATCCCGTGCGGCGGATTCGGCGATCCGGTCCACCTGGCCAACTGGATCACCTTCATGCTGTCGGACTCCGCCGACTTCCTCTGCGGCAGCGTCATTTTCGTCGATGGCGGCACCGACGCCTATTTCCGTCCGGACGACTGGCCCAAGGCCGTCCCCGTGCGCGGCGTGCCGCGGTACCTGTGGAAGTACAGCCGGTTCCGTAAGACCCGGTAGCCGCACTCCCGACTAACGGTTGCCGCGAATCGCCTTCGGGCTCACGCCATAACGCCGCTTCACCGCGGCACTCAACGCGAAAGCGGTGCCATAGCCGACCTTGCGGGCAATGGTCTCGATCGTGTCGTCGGATTCGCGGAGCAGGTCGGTGGCCAGGGCCAGCCGAACCTCGGTGAGCAGCGTCATCGGCGGGTCGCCGACGAGTCTGGTGAACCGCCGAGCCAGTGCCGCCCGAGACAACCCGACTTCGGCAGCCAGCGATCCCACGGTCCACGGGTGCGCAGGATTGTTCTCGATGAGCCGAAGTGCGGTGCCTACCTGGGCATCCTGGTAGGCCTGGTACCAGGCCGGCGCATCCTCGCGGGACAACCAGCTGCGCAAGGCTGCGATGGTGAGCAGATCCAGCAGCCGGTCGAGCACCGCGCCCTGCGCGGGTTCGTCGCGCGACATCTCGTCCAGTAACAGGTCCACCAGCTTGCCGTTGATGTCGCCGCGCCGCACCACGACCACCGGCGGCAGTGCCGTCAGCAGACGTCTGCATACCGCACCGACTTCCTCGTAGGCGCCGGTGATCAGCATGGTCTGGGCATCGGGTCGGGTGCCCCAGCTCCGGACACCGAGACTCAGTGCCTCGCACAGCAGTTCGCCGTCGATCGTCGTCGTGATCTGACCTGGGTGCACCACGACTTGAGGCGCGCTGTCGGCGTGATCGGCGACGGTATAGCCGTCCGGCCCGCGGAAGATCGCGATGTCCCCCACCTCAAGGTGTCGGCTCGGGCCGTCGTCCGGGATGACGCATGCCGATCCGCGCCCCACCACGACGACGGTGAGCGCGGCCCGGTCCTCGACGCGGAGCGACCACGGTGGGTCGAGCAGCGACCGCATCAGAAATGCGCCACGCGCGCGCGGCCCGTCCAGCAATCCCGCCAGGGCATCCACGCCGTCAGCGTAGACGATTGCGTATGAAAGTGAGGCTTTTAATGATGGATCGTCTTACTCCGGTTGGTTACGTTCAGGGCATGACACTCGGCAAGCTGCCCCAACCCTTCGGCCTCGGCGCACTCGTCGTCGCCATCGTGACCTCCGGACTCCTGGCCGGCGTCTACTACTCCTATGCGATATCGGTGATGCCCGCGCTCGGTGCATTCGACGACCGGACCTTCGTCGACGTGATGAACAAGATCAACGTGGTGATCGTCAACCCACCGTTCATGCTGAGCTTCCTGGGGTCGGTCGGATTCACCGCGCTGGCCGGCGCGTGCTACCTCAAGCCCGCCGTCCGCCCGGTTCTGGTCTTCATCGGAATCGGATTGGCGCTCAACATCACCAGCCTGGTCATCACCTCGGCGGTGAATGTGCCGCTGAACAACCAACTCGGCACCGCGACCACCGCCACCACGGCGACCGACCTGGCCGGGCTGCGACAGCAGTTCGAATCGTCTTGGGTCCGCTGGAATCTGATTCGTGCCCTGGCCAATACGGCGTCCACCGCGGTGCTGGTGTGGGCCCTGACGGTGACGGCCCGCAGCTGAGCCGTCCGCGGGTGCTCAGCGCACGACGCACATTTGTGCGCTCAGCGCACGACCACATCGCTGGGCACCCGCGGATCACCAAGCATCGCCCGATGTGACGGCGGCGTCCGGCCGCCCTCGTCGGTGATGCCGTACCGCTGCGCCTCTTCCGCGGCGATCACCGTTTGACCGCTGATCCCGGCCAGCTCCGGGTCGTGATACAGCGCGTTGATGACATGCCCGACGAACTCGGGGGTTTCAAAGTTCCCGGCGGCCTTGGCCAGCATCTCCGGGTCGAACGAGCGCTTGAACTTCTCGGTGAGCAGGATGCCCATCCAGATGGACAACGTCGACACTCCGGTGTCGTGGAAATCGACCGCCATGTCGGCGGCCATCTTGTCTACGCCCGCCTTCTGCGCCCCGTAGGCCGGCCCGTGCATATAGCAGACCGCACCAGGCGATGAGGTGAACGCGATCAGCCCGCGCTCTTGTGCGACCAACAGCGGCGCGGCGTGCCAGGACGCGATGTAAGCCGAGCGCAACCCGACGTCGAGCACATCACCCAACCCAATGGGCTTCTCCCAGAACGGCTTCGGATCAACCAGATCGTCGTGAACCACGGCGGCGTTGTTGACCAGCAGATCCAGCCGGCCGGCTTCGTCGGACACCCGGGCGAACAGCGCGGCGACCGCGTCGTCATCGCCGTGATCAACCTGCACCGCGATGCCACCGTCACCCGGGTCGACCACGGTCCGGCCGGTCAGGTACACCTGCCATCCGTCGGCGACCAGGGCCGCAGCGATGCCCTTGCCCGCTCCCCTGCTGGCCCCGGTCACCACCGCGACCCGCTTGTCTGAACTCATCGGGCTATGGTGCCACGTCCAGTTCGTCACCCACGACGTGCAGGCTGCCGGCCGCTGCCGCAGCCGAGATGGACTCCCGCAGTTGGCCACACGCCAGGAAGATCCGGCCCGGCAACCGTTCGGACCGCTGCCGTTCCTCACACCTCCCGGCGGACTGCGTATCCCATTGCACGCTGGTCTGCTGCCAGCTGCCCTTGCGTGCCAAAACCTTTGCGCCGCACGCACGGCAGGTCACCGGCACCATCGGCATGTCGGCCAGCCGATTGTCGGGACGCACGGTCATCAGACCGACTCCGCGCCCTGTGCTGCCAGATTCGCCTCGACCTCCTTGGTCCACGCCTCGCGTGGCGCGGTGGTGTCCAGCTCGTATTCGAAGCGGTCCACCATCTCCGGCATCACGTCCGCTGCGTCGACGTAGAACTGCTCGTACCACCGGCGCAGCTGGTAGACGGGGCCGTCCTCCTCGACCAACAGCGGGTTGTCGATCCGAGCCTTGTTCTTCCAGATCTGGACATCCTGCTCGAAGCCCTGTTTCACCCAATCGCCGAGCGCGATCGCGGTTGCCATGGCGGCATCTTCCGGCATGGTCGCGGACTTCTTGACGACGATTCCATACTGCAGCACAAAGGAATTCGCATCGATCGGGTAGTGACAGTTGATGAGGATGGTGTTGTGGTCAGCTTCAGGATAGTGATACGTGAGGTCGTCGATCATGAAAGACGGCCCGTAATACGACGCCACCGATGTGGTACCGAGCATCCGCTCACTCTCGGTGCCGCCCATATCGGCACGGCCGGAGCTGTTCATGTACTGCGTCGCGACGTGGCCTTCGAAGATGTTTTTGAAGTACGACGGCATCGAGCCGTGGATGTAGAAGAAGTGCGCCATGTCGACCACATTGTCGATGATCTCGCGGCAGTTGATGTTGACAACCGTTGTGTACCAGTGCCAATCGGTCCACTCGTCGCTCTCCGCGGCCGCGATGCGCGGGATAGTGGCCTCAGGTGGCGGCGGATTGCCCTCCGGATCGTTCCAGATGAACAGCATGCCGTCCTGTTCCAGCGTCGCCCACTTCGCGGTGCGCGCCAGCCGCGGCGCACGCTTGGCGTACGGCACCTGCTTGCAGCGGCCGTCGCCGCCCCAGCGCCAGTCGTGGAACGGGCAGGCGATCTCATTGCCCTTGACGGTGCCCTGGCTCAGATCGCCACCCATGTGGCGGCAGTAGCTGTCCAGCACGTTGAGCTGACCGTCCCCACCCCGGAACACCACCAGCTTCTGACCGAACGCGGTGATCGAATGCGGCTTGCCGTCACCGAGGTCATTGGTCAGGCCGAGGCAGTGCCAACCACGGGCGAACCGCGTCGGGGCCGAACCCGCTTCGATCTCACGGACAGCGACATCATTCAGTGTCATCTCTCGTCCATCCTCACGTAGAAACGGGGCTGCGGTTTGGTGATTCAGGTCTAACAGCATCCGGGTGATGGATGCACGTGTTGTCCCGCTGGCAGGGATGACAACGACCCTGATTCCGCCGGTCGCAATACGCTCGACGCCCGTGACGACATCTGCTGCAGCCACGATTCCGGCCGGCCTGGACATCACCGACACCTCTGTCGATCTGCTGGTGATCGGTTCCGGCACCGGCTTGGCTGCCGCGCTGAGCGGACAGGAATCCGGACTGAGCGTCCTCGTCGTCGAAAAGGCCACGCACATAGGCGGTTCCACCGCGCGCTCCGGTGGGGCGCTGTGGCTGCCGACCACTGCACTGCTGACCGACGGCGGCACCGCCGACACCGTCGAGCGCGCCGAGACCTACCTCGACGCGGTGGTGGCCGGCAGCGCCCCGGCGGCCCGCTCCGGCGGCTTCCTGCAGCACGTCAACGCAACGGTGGACATGCTTCGGCGCACCACTCCGATGAAGTTGTTCTGGGCCCGCGACTACGCGGACTACCACCCCGAGAAGCCGGGTGGCCGCGCCACCGGCCGCACCTGCGAGTGCCGTCCGCTCAACGCTTCCGTGCTCGGCCAGTACCGGAGCCGGTTGCGCGGCGGCGTCATGGAAGTCAAGGTGCCGATGCCGACCGCCGGCGCGGACTACAAATGGATGAACCTGATGACGCGGGTGCCGCGAAAGGGGTTGCCGCTCATCGCCAAACGGCTGGCGCAGGGCATCGGCGGCCGGCTGTTGGGGCGTGAGTACATCGCCGGTGGCCAGGCGCTGGCGGCCGGACTGTTCGCCGGCGTGCTGCAGGCCGGTATCCCGATCTGGACCGACACCTCACTGGTCCGGCTGACCGGCGATGGCCAGCGAGCGACCGGTGCAGTGCTGTCCCACAAGGGCCGTGAAGTCACCGTCACCGCCCGGCGCGGCGTGGTGCTGGCCGCCGGCGGCTTCGACCACGACATGGCGATGCGCCACAAGTTCCAGTCCGATTCGCTCGGTGCGCACGAGAGCCTCGGCGCCGACTCCAACACCGGTGCGGCCATCCGGGCCGCCACCGATCTGGGTGCGGCAACGGCACTGATGGACCAGGCCTGGTGGTTCCCGGCCGTGGCATCCGCGAACGGCCGTCCGCCGGCGGTCCTGCTGGCCGAGCGCTCGCTGCCGGGGTCGCTCATCGTCGACCAGGACGGCAAGCGCTTCGCCAACGAATCGACCGACTACATGTCGTTCGGTCAGCGGGTGCTCGAGCGCGAACGCGCCGGCACGCCGGTCGAATCGATGTGGATTGTGTTCGACCAGAAGTACCGCAACAGCTACGTCTTTGCCGCCGGGTCGTTCCCGCGGATGCCGCTGCCGAAGTCCTGGTACGCGGCGGGGATCGCGGCCAAGGCCGCCGACCACGGCAAGCTGGCCGCCAAGATGGGCGTCCCGGTGGCCGACTTCCAGCAGACGCTGGCACGGTTCAACGAAAGCGCCGCGGCCGGAATCGATCCCGACTTCGACCGCGGGCGCAGCGCCTACGACCGGTACTACGGCGACCCGACGGTGACCCCGAACCCGAACCTGCGCCCGCTGACCACGGGCCCGTTCTACGCGGTGGAGATGACCCTCAGCGACCTGGGCACCTGCGGTGGCTTGGTGGCCGACGAGCGGGGCCGGGTGCACCGGGAGGACGGCGGGGTGATCGAGGGGCTGTACGCCATTGGCAACACCGCGGCCAACGCATTCGGCACGGTGTACCCAGGTGCGGGCGCGACGATCGCCCAGGGCCTGGTGTACGGCTATATCGCGGGCCGGGACGCGGCCGGGAAGCTGTAGCTCAGGACCTCAACGTGGCGCCCGCGTGGCCGCCGGCTGCCGAAACAGGCCGATGTAGTCGACAGCGGCCCCCGCCACCACTCCGAAGGTGTCGGGACTGCCCATCGCGTAGGTGAGCATCGCGCCGCCCTGGTGCGCGGCCACCATCACCGCAGCGAGATGGCGCGGGTCAGCCTCGGGTGTCAGCTCGCCGTTGCGGCGCATGGCGCTGAATCCGTTGCGGAACAAGCGCAACCACTGTCCATAACCAGCCGCAAGATCATCGAGGATCTCGCTGTCGGATTCCAGCAGTTCACTGACCAGCGATCCGTATACGCACCCACCCTTCAGGTACACCGGTGCGACGTCGGCGACACCGGCCGAGGCCCAGGACCGCAGCGCGTCAATGGAATCCAGAGACGCCATGACAGGCTGGGTATGGAACGTCACAACGTCGCTGGCACGGGAGGCGATGACCTGCCGCGTCAGATCGCGCTTATCGGTGAAGTAGTGGGCCAGTTGCGAGCCACTGACCCCGGCGGCGCGGCGTACATCGTCGAGGCTGGTCCCGACGACGCCTTGGGCGAACATCAGCCGGGCGGCATGGTCGACGATCCGAGCGCGGGTCGCCAGCCCCTTGCCGGTGAATCGCGCGTCATGGTCGGAATCTGTTACACCGGAATAGATCTCACGGTGGTCGCGGACCCGTCTCGGGCGGCGCGGCGCCCGCTCGGCCGGATCAGCGGCAAACCGCCGCAGGTTGTTGACCGCGAACCGCAGGGCGTCGGTCAGCGGCCACTCCTGGCGGAAAGTGAAGGTCATGGTGCCGCCGCCCTGATGCGCCGCTACCAGCACCAGCGCCAGTTCGGAAGGACGGGCTTTGGCCACCAGGACACCGCGATCCTTCATGCGCTGTAGTGACCGCTCGAACAGCGCGATCCAGCGCCGGTATCCGAGTCCCAGTGTGGCGCGGGTTGATTCGTCGGACTTGATCAGCTGCCCAGCGAGCGCGTGGTAGGTCGGCGTGCCCACGTATCCGATGCGCCGAATGTAACGGACGTTGCGGTCGATCCAGCGTTCGTAGTCATCAAAGGTCTCGAAGCCGCCGAGCTGAGGTTGGTGGTGAAAGTCCAGCACCGCCTCGATCTGCCGATCGAGCACCGCGCGAATCAGCGCCTGCTTGTCGTCGTAGTAATAGCCGAGCTGTGATCCGCTGACCGATGCGCCACGACGCACCTTGTCCATGCTCAGTCCGGACAGCCCCTCGGCGAGAATCACCGCGGCAGCAGCCTGCAGAATCCGCTCACGGGTGGCTTGCCCTTTTGCGGTATGCCGCCGCTCGGCGCCCGGATCTGCAGTGACCATCAACCATTCAGGCTACCCCGGTGATCGTCAGCCTCAGGTCAGATGTCTGGCCAAGAAGCCGTGGATCAACGCGGTTACCTCGTCGAGCGCCGATTCGAGTAGGAAGTGTCCGCCGTCGAGTAGATGCACCTCGGCATCCGGCAGATCCGCGGCGAACGCTTCGGCCCCGGCGGGGCCGAAGATCTCGTCGCCGCGACCCCAGACCGCCAACAGCGGCACCCCGGTGGCACGGAAGAACTCGTGCACCCGCGGATACATCGGGGCATTCGTCGCATAGTCGCGAAACAGTTTCAGCTGGATCACGTCATTGCCCGTACGGGAGAGCAGCGCGTAGTCGTGCTGCCACGATTCCGGGTCGACCAGCGTCGGGTCGTTGACGCCAGTGACGTACTGCCACCGCGTCGCGTCCAAGGTGAGGAACGCCCGCACGGCAGCCTCGGTCTCGGGAGTCTGCGCATTTTGGTAGTCCCATACCGTCGTCCAGAAGCTCTCGACGAAGCCCGAGTCATACGCATTGCCGTTCTGACTGATGATCGCAGTCACTGCGGTCGGCTCCGCCAGCGCTAGGCGCCAGCCTATCGGCGCGCCATAGTCCTGGACGTACATCGCGTATCTGTCGACACCAAGACCGCGCAACAAGCCGGATGTCAAGGCCGCAAGTCCGTCGAAGGTGTAGTCGAACTCGCCGACCGGCGGCGCATCGGACAACCCGAATCCCAGATGGTCCGGGGCAATTACTCGGTATCGGTCAGCCAGCGCCGGCAGCAGGTGCCGAAACATGTAGGAACTGGTCGGAAAACCGTGCAGCAGCACCACTACCGGGGCCTTCTCCTCACCTGCCTCGCGGTAGAACAACTGGTGCCCGTCGACGGTGATGTAGCGGTGGTGAATTCGTGCCATCGAAATCTCCATTCGCCAGTATCGCAAGTACTGGGTTGCTCAGCCCATTATGCCAAATCTACCGGCTCGGCACCAGCTACAGTTTTGCCAATTCACAGTAAACACCCAGTGCATCAAAGATATTGACCGCAGGCCGATCCTCTGCCTATGTTTGGGTTGCTCCACCCAATATACGCATTGACACCCGCCCCAGCTTCCCCGACGCAACACCAGGAGCACTCTTGTGGGTACCTCGTTGCACGACAAGAAGGTTCTGGTGATCGGACGTGGTTCCGGTATCGCCAGGGCGATCACTCAGCTCGCCCGGGCCGAGGGAGCCAATGTAGTGGTCGCCGGCCGCGACCACGCAAAACTGACCGCCGCATACGACGAGCCTGGAATTACCCCAGAGGTCATCGACATCACCGACGACGCGTCCATCTCCGCCCTGGCCGAGCGGATCGGCAAGGTGGACCATGTGGTCTCAACGGCCTCGGCGCGCGCCCGGGGCAAGCTGTCGGAACTACAGCGCGACACTCTGCTGCTGTCGTTGAACACCAAGGTCCTCGGGCCCACCATGGTCGCCAAATACTTTGCTCCGCATATCAATCCCGGCGGATCACTGGTGCTGTTCTCCGGTATCAATGCATTCAAGGTGAGCGTCGGATACCTCGGAGTCGCGATCACCAACGGCGCGGTCGACTTCTTGATCCGCTCATTGGCCGTCGAACTCGCGCCCATCCGGGTGAACGCTATTTCGCCGGGCGTGATCGACACCGGCGCCTGGGATCCGATGGGCGACGAAGGTAAACGTAGCTATTTCGAGCACATCAGCACGCACAACCCGGCCGGTCGGATCGGGACCGTCGACGACGTCGCGCATGCGGCGCTGTTCGCCATGACCAACACGTTCATGACCGGCGCGATGCTCAAGATCGACGGTGGCGAACCGCTGACCTGACCACAGCGACGGCCGAAAGGAACTGTCATGAAAGCGAATACGCCGACCGTGGTCCTTGTCCATGGCGCCTGGGCCGACGGCTCCAGTTGGCGCCGGGTCATCGGCCTCCTGCGCCGCGACGGCATCCCGGTCACCGCCGCTCCCCTGCCCCTGCGGTCACTCCACGATGACGTCGCCGCGCTCGACCGGGCCATCGAGCGCGTGGGTGGCCCGATCGTCCTGGTCGGGCACGCGTATGCCGGCGCGGTCATCGGCGAAAGCACCCACGAGCAGGTCACCGCACTGGTCTACGTCGCCGCGCTGGCACCAGATACCGGGGAGACTGTCGCCGACGTCTTCTACCGGGAGCCGCCACATCCGGCGGCACCGCAGCTCGCACCGGATGGCGACGGATACATCTGGCTGCCGCCCGACGCGTTCGCCGGCGCCTTCGCGCCATACGCCGACGCGGAGGACCTGGCCGTACTCGCCGCGGTTCAACGCCCCATCTCGGCGGCCTGCATTCAGCAGCCGGTGTCGGAGCCGGGCTGGCGACGATTGCCGACCTGGTACCTGCAGGCCGATGAAGACCGGATGATCAATCCGCTGACCCAGGCATTCATGGCCCGGCGGATGGGAGCGCAGGTCCGGCAGCACCAGGTGGATCACACTCCGTTGATCACCGCACCAAGCACGGTGCACGACGTGATCATCGAGGCACTTCAGGCGGTGCCGAGCTGAACCACCAGGTCTTCCAGATCAGCGGCGACCAGGTCCGGTTGCGGCAGCCCATCGGCGCGTAGCGGCGCATTTCCCGCACGGGTAATCAGCGCACCGCCGAATCCGGCGGCCTGTGCGCCGATGGTGTCCCAGACATGGGCGGCGACCATCATGCAGGCGCCGGCAGGTACTCCCAATTGCCGCGCGACCTCGAGATACAGCGCGGTGGCGGGTTTGAACAACCGCGACTGGTCCACGGTGAACTGCCGCTCGAAATGGTGAGCCAGCCCGGCATTGTCCAGCGCCGTTGCCATACCCGGCACATGCGGCGAGTTGGTCAGGGTGACCAGCCGATAGCCGTTTGCGCGCAACGCGGACAATCCGGCCCCGACATCGGGATGTGCCGGCATCGTCCGCATCCCGGTAGCCAACGCATCAAGGTCGTCGTCCGCGACGTGCACACCGTGAACGTCGGCGACCATGTGCAGCACCGCCCGGCCCAGCGTGAAGAAGTCGACATAGCAGCCGGACAGTGTCGCGGTCATCGAGTACGTGACCAACTGGCCGAACCATTCACGAACCACCATGGGGTCACCGAAAATCCGGTCGAAGTGGACGCCAAGCGATTCGATATCAATGAGCGTCTCGTTCACGTCGAACACGAGAACCGTAGGCCGACCGAAATTCATACCCCCATTCTGGGCTGCGCACCCCAGAATGGAAAGAGCCGCGCTATGGCGCGTGGTGACCCTGCACCTCTCGTTCGACGTCGCGCCACAGGCCCGGTGTCGAACGCGGCAGTCCGGCAACACCTTTGGCTGCCGCCTGGAGGACTGCGTCGGCCTCGTCGATATCCTTCATCAGCTCCAGCGCCAGTTCCCGCTCAGCGGCGTAGTACTTGGCCGCCCAGCGCAGCGCGATCACCGAATACGCCCATACGGGCTGCGCCTTGGCACCCTCGGAGTCCTCTGCGGCCTGCCGCTCCATGGCTTCGCAATACGCGACGTGCTGTTCCAGTAATTCCCGAAGCCGCGTCGGGTTGCTCAGATGACCGAACGTAACCCGCAGCAGCACACTGTGTTTGAGTACCGGCGGGTCCACCGGCGCATTGTTGGTCCAGTCCGTCACCGCGGCCATACCCGACTCGGTGATGCGGTACAGGCGGCGGCTGCGGAGGCCTTCGTCCTGCTCGACGCGGGACTCCAGATAGCCAAGTCCCTCAAGCTTTTTCAGCTCGGTGTAGATCTGGCTGTAGGACGGGCTCCAGTAGTAGAAGCCGACGCTCCAGTCGATCCACTTCTTGATGTCGTAGCCGCTGAGTTCTTCTTCGTAGGACAGCATGCCCAGCAGCGTCCAGCTGGTCGCTGCCAGCGACGTTTTAGCCTGCGGACCCTTGCCTACCACCTGTTTAGCCTAACAATCTACTGCTGGTCGCATCACCAACATGACCGCTTGCCGGGAGGTCTGATTGCAAATCCTCCGACCCAACCATCGCGGCCACATACCTACGCACGACCATCTCCTCGGCTTTCGGGTCGGCCATCGGCCAGCACAGCAACGACAGCACCACTCGCACAATCCATTCCGCAAGCAGCGGATCGGCAATCCCCGACAATTCGGCCGCAGCCCGCGCCAGCCGCGGCGAACGCAGGTCCACCGAGGCCCCGGCCCGGACCAAGCCGGTGGCCACCGCGTCGGCCCGCACCAGCCTGACGGCGGACAGCACCGCGACGACGATCCGCTCGCGGCCCGAGTATCCGGATACGGCAGCGGTGATACCACTGCCTATTCGGGAGATCGCCCGGGCCAGCACACCGTCGCGGAGCGCCTGCTTGCCGCCGACGTGCCGGTAGACCGTCGCCCGCGAGCACCCCACACTCGCGGCGATGTCGTCGACGCTGAGCCGGTCCAGTCCACGGGCAGCGGCGCTCTCGGCCGCTGCGGCATAGATCCGTTCCAATCCCGCGTCGCGGCGATCTGCCCCCACCAACCAATCCACGAGGTGATACTACTTGGTGAATTCGTCTCAGAACGAGACATTTTTCGTCCGTCATTCCGCGTCGTCGCAGCTCCGGGGTGGTACCTGAGACAGTCGCAGATCGCCCTTGACACACGGGGCAGGGACACCCAAAACTCAAGGCGTGCAAGCTGTTTCAGGCCTCTTGAGTCCGGCCACGCTGGACGACCCGTACCCGCTCTATGCGCAGCTGCGCGCCGATGGTCCGGTGCATCGGATCGCCGGCACCGATTTCTATCTGGCCACCACCTGGGAAGCCGTGCAGGAGGCCGCGGGCCGGCCCGACGACTTTTCGTCCAACCTGACCGCAACCCTCCTGCGCGACGGTGTGCAGACGTCGACCTTCGACCTCGGCGCGGTCAATACCGCAGGGCATGTACTGGCCACCGGTGACGACCCGCTGCATGCGCAGCAGCGCAAGTTGGTGCTGCCGTCGCTGGTTGCCCGGCGCATCCAGGCCCTGGAGCCGGACCTCACCGACATCAGCCGTCGACTGTGGCACGCGGGTGCCGTCGACGGCCGCATCGAGTGGATGTCGGCCATGGGTGACCTGCTGCCGATGACGCTGGTGGCCAGGCTCATCGGACTGCCCGGCGACGACGTGCCGCAGCTGGTGCAGTGGGGTTACGGCAGCACTGAACTGCTCGGCGGAGTGTTCGACCTGGAGCACATCGGCACCGCGGTCAGCACCTCAGCACAGCTCGCCGGCTACCTGTACGGCAAGTTCACCGAGGCTCAGGCGAACCCCAACGACGACCTTCTCGGTGACCTGGCCCGTGCCGTCGCCGCCGATCAGATCGCGGCCGAAGTCGCAGTGCTGATGCTGGTCCAGCTGGTCGGGGCCGGCGGCGAATCCACCGCTGGGCTGATCGGCAATGCCGCCCGGTTGCTCGCCACCTTGCCGGACATCCAGGCACAGGTGCGCAGCGATCCGCGGCTGCTACCGGTGCTACTGGAGGAGACGCTGCGGCTGGAGTCGCCGTTCCGCAACCACCACCGGCATGTCCGGGCCGCCACGACCCTGGCCGGGGTGCCGCTGCCCCGGGACGCTCACCTGCTGCTGATGTGGGGCTCGGCCAATCGCGACCCGGCCGCGTTCGACGACCCCGACCTGCTGCAGCTGGACCGGCCCAACCCGCGCAACCATCTGGCCTTCGGCAAGGGACTGCACTTCTGCGTCGGCGCCGCGCTGGCCCGTACCGAGGCCCGGATCGCGATCACCACGCTGTTGGCGGCCACCGACCGGTTCGAACTGGCGGACGCCGAATGGGTGCCCAGCATCATGGTGCGCCGACACCGGCGCCTGGAGCTGCACTACCACTGATCGTCACCGGTGCTGCCGTCACGCACCATCCGCACCACGATGCGCGGCAGCCGCTGCCCCGGCCGGCGGGAAAAGCTGTACTCCCAGGACAGGCCACCCCACAACTGCCAGCCGCGGCGCCGGGCGATCAGGCATAACGCCGCGCCCACCGCCGTACCGACCAAGACGCCGGTCTGCGCGAGCCCGACGTACCAGAATCCGGTCACCACCGCGCTGGCCGCCAGCGCACTCGTCGCATACAACGTGTTACCGCCGAAAATCTGCGGCACCCGGTGCGCGGTCAAGTCGCGCAAGGTCCCGCCGCCGACCGCGGTGATCGTGCCCAGCAGCAGGGCCGGCACCCAGCCGAGGCCCAGTGCCAGCGTCTTCTGAGCGCCCGCGGTGGCCCAGCAGCCGAGGGCCAACGCGTCGACATATGGGAACACCCCGTGCCAGGCACGGCCGCCGATGGGCATCAGGAAAGCGATCACCGCTCCGATCACCGCGCACAACGCGTAGCGGAAGTCGGTGAGCGCGACCGGGGGTCCGTGCTGCAGCAGGGTGTCCCGGATGATGCCGCCGCCCAGACCGGACAGCAGTGCCAGCGTCAGGAACCCGATCGGATCCATCCGCTCGTCGCGCGCGACGATGCCACCCAGGATCGCGTTGGTGAGCACTCCGGCGAGGTCGATGACCGCGAACAGCTCACCGATGGTCGACACGGCTGCGGCTATTCGGGCAGGCGCAGCTCGGGTTTCTCGACCTCTTCGATGTTGACATCTTTGAAGGTGATGACCCGGACCTGCTTGACGAACCGCGCCGGCCGGTACATGTCCCAGACCCAGGCGTCGGCCAGCCGCAGCTCGAAGTAGACCTCGCCGTCCGCGTTGCGCGGGATCAGCTCGACGCTGTTGGCCAGGTAGAAGCGCCGCTCGGTCTCCACGACATAACTGAACTGCCCGACGATGTCCTTGTACTCGCGGTACAGCGAGAGCTCCATCTCGGTTTCATACTTCTCGAGATCCTCGGCACTCATCGGCACAGACTCATCAGTTCAGTGGTCCTTCGGTTTTCGGCGGCCATGATTGTTTCCATTTTTCCTTACCCGGATCGGCAGCGCTGACCTATTGCGGGGTTGACCGCCACCTTGCGCACATTGGCGAACGAGAACCGGTGCTCCGGGCACGGTCCGAGCTCAGACAGTGCCGCGGTGTGCGCTGCGGTGCTGTACCCCTTGTGCTCGGCGAACCCGTAACCGGGATGCACATCGTCCATCTCGACCATCAGTCTGTCGCGGCTGACCTTGGCCAACACACTCGCCGCGGCGATGCAGGCGGCCGCGGCGTCCCCGCTGACCACCGGCAGCGACGGAACCGACAGGCCTGGCACCCGGAACCCGTCCGAGAGCACGTAGCCCGGGCGCATCGGCAGACCGGCGATCGCGCGGCGCATGCCTTCGATGTTGGCGATGTGCACACCACGTCGGTCCACCTCGACCGACGGGATGAACACCACGTGGTAGGCCAGCGCGTACCGCCGGATCAACGGGAACAGCCGTTCCCGTTCGGCTTCGGTAAGCTTCTTCGAATCATCAAGTGCCGCAAGGCTTTCCAACCGATTCGGCCCCAGCACGCAGGCCGCCACCACCAACGGGCCCGCACAGGCGCCGCGGCCCACCTCGTCCACCCCGGCGACCGGACCCAGCCCGCTGCGGTACAGCGCAGACTCGAGTGTGCGCAGGCCCGCGGACTTGCGGATCACCGCGCGTGGCGGCCACCCCGATGAGCGCTCGCGCGAAGAGGCGTCAACCCGCGGCAACGCAAACCTCTAGTGACCGGTCTGCGGGTTGACCGTGAGCACACCGCCCCAGCGCGACGGCGGCCAGGCGATGAAACGGGCTTTACCGATCACATTGGATACCGGCACCGTGCCGGCGGTCGGGTCACCGGTGCACAGCAGACCCTTGAGGGCGTCGGCGGGCACGTTGGTGCAATGCGCACGCGAGTCCGCTGAGTGGGTTCGGTTGTCCCCCATCACCCAAATCCGGCCGTCCGGCACCTTCACCGGGCCGAACTCGTTGCCCAGGCACGGATACACAGCCGGGTCGGCCATCATCGTCGCCGGATCGAGGTACGGCTCGGTGAGCTTCTTGCCGTCGACGGTCAGACCGGTCGCAGCGCGACATTCCACGGTCTGTCCACCAACCGCGATAACTCGCTTGACCAGGTCATTCTCGTCGGGCGGCACAAAACCGACGACCGAGAGCGCATCCTGGATGGTGCGCAGGGTCGGGTTGCTCGAACGGATCGATTTGTAGCCGATGTTCCAGTTCGGCGGGCCCTTGAACACGACGACGTCACCGGGCTCCGGCTCGCTGAACCGGTAGACCATCTTGTCGACCATGATCCGGTCACCGACGCAGCCGGTGCAGCCGTGCAACGTCGGCTCCATCGACTCGGACGGAATCAGGTACGGTCGCGCCACGAAGGTCAGCACGACGTAGTACAGCAGCACCGCGATGACCACCAGGATGGCGCCCTCACGGAACGCCGCGAACCGCGGCTTCTGGATTTCGGCCGGGTTGTCACCGGCCTCGCCGTCAGAGTCGCCGCTGCCCGCGGTCACTTCATCCGCGGGTGCGACGGGCTCGTCCTTGATGGGGCTGTCTTCGCTCGGGCCGGTCACGGCACCAGGCTAATCAGTGTGGCAACGATGTCGCCGACGCGGATCAGCGCTTCTCCTTGATCTTGGCCTTCTTGCCACGGAGCTCGCGCAGGAAGTACAGCTTCGCGCGACGCACGTCACCACGGGTGACGACGTCGATGTGGTCGATGTTCGGCGAGTGCACCGGGAAGGTCCGCTCGACGCCGACGCCGTAGCTCTCCTTGCGGACGGTGAAGGTCTCGCTGATGCCGCCACCCTGACGACGGATCACGACACCCTTGAACACCTGGATCCGGTGCTTGTTGCCTTCGATGACCTTGACGTGCACATTCAAGGTGTCGCCGGGGTTGAAGGCCGGGATGTCGTCGCGCAGCGACGCCTGGTCGACGAAGTCCAGCGTTTTCATCGGTGACACTTCCTTGTTAGCTCGCGGCCACAGCCGTCGGGTGCCTATGTGGCGTGACGGAAGAGCCATTCTCTTTTCGGACGTACTTGGGCGGATGCCGCAGCGGGCGGGGACACATCCAGACAGACGCCGACCCCGCGCCAAGCGCGGACAACTGCTCAATTGTGCCAGACAGGCGCCGGGTGACGAAATCGTGATGTTACGGCGGCGATGCAGTGGACATCACACCCACACACAGTCACATCCGCCACACGTAACCCAGCTTCACCGGTTACGCTGATCCACCGGAATTTTGTCCACCGTTCCGCCAAGGAGACCCCATGCGCCCGCAGCAGTTAAAGCTGCTGAGCCTCATCGCGGCCACTGCAGCGATGATGCTCACGGCTGGCTGCGAAGCGAAAGTCTACGGCGCGCCACCACCAAACCGGATCGAGCTCACGCTCGTCCCGGTGGTCACGTCCGCCGAGCTCCCTGAGGCGCCCGCCGGAGAGGCTCCAGTGGCTCTGCCGGGCCTTGATGCGCGGGAACGCCGGGCGACCACCGACGCGGCGAATGTCGGCGCCACGATCAGCGCCGCAGTGCTCGATCGGGACACCGGTCAGATGACCACCACCGGCGACAACGCGTCGATGCCGATCGCGTCGGTGGCCAAGCTGTTCATCGCCGACGACCTGCTGTTGCAGGAGGCCAAGGGCCAAACCGAGCTCACTGCGGCAGATCGTCAGGCTATGGACACCATGCTTCGCTCGTCCGACGACTCGGCCGCCGAGTCGTTCTGGAACCGCAGCGGCGGCAACGACATCATCACGCGCATCACAGCTCGCTACGGGCTGACCGGAACGTCGGTGCCCTATGACGGCCACTGGTGGAACACCTTGAGCACTGTCACCGACCTGGTGCACTACTACGACCAACTGCTCGGCGGCACCGGCGGCCTCCCGCCGGAACGGGCCAGCATCATCTTGTCGAACCTGGCCGCATCCACGGCCACCGGTGCCGACGGCTACCCACAGCGCTTCGGTATCCCGGACGGGCTGTACGGCGAACCCGTTGCGGTCAAGCAAGGCTGGATGCCCCAGTGGAACGGCAACAACTGGATGCACATGTCCACCGGGGTGATCGGCGCGGACCGGCGCTACGTGATGGCCATCGGCTCGCTGCAGCCGACTGACGACAGCACTGCCAGGGCCACCATCACCGACGCCGTCAAGACAATTTTCCCGGGCGGCCGAGTCAGCTAGTCGCTCAGGAGATCCGGGCGTCGTTCGCGGGTCCGCTGCAATCCCTGTTCGCGGCGCCAGGCTGCCACCTTGGCGTGGTCGCCGGAGAGCAACACCGGCGGCACCTCGAGGTCACGCCAGATCGGCGGCCGGGTGTAGCTCGGCCCCTCCAGCACTCCCCCGACGTGTGCCGAATGCGAATCATCCTGGTGCGAAACGGGATTGCCCAACACCTCGGGTAGCAGTCGGACCACCGCCTCGATCATCACCAGGGCCGCCGACTCCCCACCGGGCAGCACGTAGTCGCCGATCGACACCTCTTCGACCCGCATTCGACGGGCGGCATCATCGGCGACCCGCTGGTCGATGCCCTCGTATCGTCCGCAGGCGAAGACCAGGTGGGATTCGGCCGTCCAGCGGTGCGCATCGGCCTGGGTGAACAGCCGGCCCGCGGGCGTCGGCACCACCAAAACCGTTTCCTGCGTACAGATTTCGTCGAGCGCCGCACCCCAGATCGGGGCCTTCATCACCATGCCCGGCCCACCGCCGTACGGCGAGTCGTCGACCGATTTGTGGATGTCATGGGTCCAGCGCCGCAGGTCGTGTACACCGAGTTCGACGATGCCGGCGTCAATCGCTTTGCCGGGCAGGGATTGCCGCAGCGCGTCGAGGTACGCGGGAAATATGGTGACGACATCAATGCGCACGGAACGCATCCCTCACTCCAGTTCGAGCAGACCGTCGGGCGGGTCGATCTCCACCAGGGAATCGGCCAGCGACACCGTCGGCACCATCGCGGTGACGAACGGCACCAGCACCTCTTTGCCGGATTCGGTTCGCACCGAAAGCAATTCGCCGCCCGGGGTGTGCAGCACCTCGATCACCACACCGACCTCGACGCCGTCGACCGTACGCACCTTCAGCCCCTCGAGCTGATGGTCGTAGAACTCGTCGGGCTCGTCAATCGGCGGCAGATCGGCGGTACTCACCAGGAACAGGGTGCCGCGCATCTCGTCCGCAGCATTGCGGTCGGTGATCCCGACCAGCCGCACCAGCAGCCGGCCGCCGTGCTCACGCGCGGATTCGACCACGTAGGTACGTTCGGCGCGCTCGGCAGCACGCGCGCCGGGCTTGCCACGCAGCGATGACCCCGGCGAGAACCGCTCGCCGGGGTCATCGGTACGTACTTCGACGACAACCTCGCCGCTGATGCCATGCGCCTTGACGACGCGGCCGACCACGAGGTCCATGTCCGCCTTACTTCGAGTTACTGGTCGGTGTCCACCACGTCGACGCGGATGCCCCGGCCGCCGATGCCGGCAACCAGGGTGCGCAGCGCCGTGGCGGTACGACCGCCACGGCCGATGACCTTGCCCAGGTCATCGGGGTGCACGTGCACCTCGACGGTGCGGCCGCGCCGGCTGGTCACCATGTCGACGCGGACATCGTCGGGGTTGTCGACGATCCCGCGGACCAGATGCTCGACGGCGTCGACGACGACGCTGCTCATTCGGCGGGCGCTTCGGCCTCAGCCTCGGCGGCCTCAGCCTCGGCGGCGGCTTCCGCGGGAGCCTCTTCCTTCTTGTCCTTGCGCTTCTTCAAGGTGACGGCCTCGCCGGCCGGCGCTGCGTCGGCGTTGGCCAGCGCGGCGTTGAAGAGGTCCAGCTTGGACGGCTTGGGCTCCTTGACCTTCAGCGTGCCCTCGGCGCCCGGCAGGCCCTTGAACTTCTGCCAGTCACCGGTGATCTTCAGCAGGGCGGCAACGGGCTCGGTCGGCTGTGCGCCGACGCCCAGCCAGTACTGCGCGCGCTCCGAATCGATCTCGATCAGGCTCGGCTCTTCCTTCGGGTGGTAGCGGCCGATGACCTCGATGGCGCGGCCGTCGCGGCGGGTGCGCGCGTCGGCGACGATGATGCGGTACTGCGGGTTGCGAATCTTGCCAAGCCGGGTGAGCTTGATCTTGACAGCCATGAATCAACATCTCCTGTGATTGCCACGCTGCAATTCAGCGACTCGGGCGGATTGCCCGGTCCGGTTTTGCCTCACGTGTGTGACCGCCGCGCGGCGCATTGAACGAGCCGCGGACAGACAGCCGCTCATTCTGCCAGAGCCACCGGACGGATCGAAAATCGCAGCGGCCTGAGCAGGGCGGTCACCAGCTCGGTTGGGTAGGTTGAAGACCCTGCCATCGCCAGCCACTCCAGGGGGTCTCCTGCCCAGCAATGCCCACCCGCATCGCAGCCGGGTACTGGTCGTCGAAGACGCCGACGCGATCCGGACCGCACTGCAGTCGGCCCTGCAGCAGGCCGGCCACGAGGTGCTGGTGCGGCCGGACGGCGATCGGTTCGAGGCCGACCTCACCGACTTCCGTCCCGACGCCCTGGTGCTGGATGTGATGTTGCCCGGCCGGGACGGATTCGCGCTGCTACAGGTGGCCCGGGCCCGGTGCGACGCGGGCGTGGTCATGCTGACCGCCCGCGACAGCATCGACGACCGGCTGCGCGGTCTGACCACCGGCGCGGACGACTACGTGGTCAAACCGTTCATCCTGGCCGAACTGGTGGCCCGGGTGAACGCACTGCTGCGCCGGATGGGCCGGAGGTCCTCGACGCTGACCGTCGGTGACCTGACCGTCGAACCCGATGCCGGGCTGGCCCAGCGCGCCGGCACCCCGATCACCCTGACCGCCACCGAATTCAAGCTGCTGTGCTACCTGGCCGAGAACCGCGGCAAGGTTCTGACCAAGACGCAAATCCTTTCGGCGGTATGGGGATTCGATGCCTACGACCCAAATCTGGTCGAGGTGTTCATCAGCACGCTGCGACGCAAGCTGGAAGTCCACGGGCCCCGGCTGCTGCACACCATGCGCGGACTCGGTTACACCCTGCGGGACAACGGCACATGACCGCGCCCGTCGGACTGGCCGCCGCGTCGCTGCGCCGCCGCGTCACGGTCGCGACCATTGCGGTGTTCATGGTCGCTCTGATCGCCGCCAGTGCCGCGGTCTACGCGTCCTTCTCGGTGTTCACCAAGCGATCCACCGCCACCATCCTGGCCACCGAGGTACAGACCGCCGAGAAGCTCGCCAACGCGAACACCGCGCCGGCGCAACTGGTCGAGCACCTGGAATCCCGGTCGGTCAGTGTCCGTCTGCAACTCGCAGACGGACGCAGCTTCGGGCGGCTGTCGGCGCTGGCCGCACCCGACCCCGACATCGACCGCCGCCAGGTTCGGTTGCCCAACGTGACCGGCGTCCTGCACGGCGCCAAGCTGACCCTGCAGGTCGATGGCCGCCCACTGGCCGCCGCACGACACCGGTTGGCCAAGGTGCTGGCCGTCGTGGTGCTCGCGTCATTGGTCGCCGTCGCAGTGGTGGTGCCGATCGTGGCGCGGTACGCGTTGTCGCCACTGGACACGATGACGGCGCTGGCCCGCGCGATCACCGGGGGCCGCCGCGGCCAACGCTTCGCCCCGCCCAACCAGAACACCGAATTAGGCCGTACCGCAGCGGCTTTCGACGAGATGCTGGACGCGCTCGAGGGCGCCGAACGCCGCGCCCTGGCATCCGAGGAACGCATGCGCCGGTTCGTCGCCGATGCCGCCCATGAACTGCGCACGCCGGTGACGGGTATCGGAGCGGCAGCCGAGGCCGTGCTGCAGCAGCCGATCGACGCTGATCCGGCCGAGCGGGAGCGGTTACTGCTGATGCTCGGCGGCGAAGCCCGCCGGGCCGGCCGGTTGATCGACGATCTGCTGGACCTGGCCCGAATCGACAGCGGTCTGAGTCTGCACCCCCAGCCAACCGACCTGCGCGCCCTGGCCGACGCCCAGGCCGATCGTGCGCAGCTGACCCATCCGGGGGTGGAAGTCGAGGTCACCGGGCCGCGGGTGCGGGCCGACGTGGACGCCGCCAGGATCGGCCAGGTCCTGGCGAATCTGCTGAACAACGCCTGCGACGTGACCCCTGCAGGTGCCGCCGTCCGTGTCGCTGTGTCGTCCGCGCCGCAGGAGGTGTCGGTGATCGTGCACGACGCGGGGCCGGGCATCGCCGCGGAGGATCGAGAGCGGATCTTCGGCCGCTTGGTCCGGATCTCCACTGCCGGGCGCTCCGGCGGCGGCTCCGGCCTGGGGCTGCCGATAGCTCGCGGCATCGCCCGGGCACATGGCGGTGACGTGGTCTGTATCGCCCCGCCGGCGGGCGGTACCGGCGCCGTGTTCATGCTGCGGCTGCCGGCCGCGGGAACAGCGGCCGGCTGACCGTCGACTGGGAGTCTGCTGCGCTTCAGGTTGTCTTCAGCAACACCCCACAGGCTATGAGCCATGTACCCCTCCGAGGATGAGCAGCCGACCACCGCCTTCGCCCCGCCCGCAGCGCCCCCACCGCCGGCCGGGCGGCGTGGCCGGATCGCCGTCACCGCTGCCGTCATCGCGGCGATCGTCGCGGCTGTGGCGGCGATTGTCTTCGCGTTGACCACTTCGGGTGAGACTCGCCCGACCGCTGCGACCAGCGGCGCGGTGACGCCCACCCCGAAGCTCGACAAGAAGGCTGAGCAGAAGGCCCGCCAAGCCTGGGCCCACCAGTACGGCCAGGACCCGGCGACCATGGCGAACCTGCCCGATGTGGCATCGGCGACACCCGCACAGCGCGCTGCCGCCACAGATCTGCTGACCCGCACCGAGGCGGCCACCGCGGGCCTCTCGGATGTCAACGCCGCCAAGGCGGCGGGCTTCGACATCGCCGCGCAGCTCGGGGCGAGCGAGCAGCACAACGACAAGGTGGCCAAACGCATCGCGGAGATCGACGCGCAGGGGGCCGCTGGGCCTGAACTCACCATCGCGGTGTTGAACAAGTCAAACGTCAAGAACGCCGGGGTGCTCGACCCCACCGCGCCACAGGCGCTGCTGTACCGCTACGAAGGCAAGGGCGCCTGGAAGGTGATCGGTGCCCGGTTCCTGGCCAACAAGCTGTGCCCGCAGGCCCCGCCGGTTCCGGGTGGGCCGATCACGCGCTGGGTCTTCGACAAGGGCAACAACCTGTCCTTGCGGATGTACTTCGTGCCCGGCAATGACCTGACGCAGGCCTATGCCCTGAAGCGGCCGAAGGCCTGACGGGCGCTCACACCACCCGGTCGAAGCATTTGGTCTCGACCCGGCGGGTCATCCGCCAGCCATCGGGCGTGCGGATGAACTTGTCCTCGTACCAGAGCCCGCAGAACAGCACCTGGCTCTGCGTGTCGGCCGCCGCGTCCGGGGCCGTGGGCAACACCATCGGGTTGAAACACAGGGTGCGCGATGTAGCGGTGTCACCGGTGATGGTCACATCGAAGTTGCCGAGCATGTGCGAATACGCCGGAAAGTTCGGCAGTACCTGCGCCAGCCACGCCTTCACCTCGGGAAAGTGCCCGTCGATGCCACCCATCGCGCGGTAATCGATGTACGCATCGGGCGTGAAAACCCGTGCCAGATCATCGAATTGGCGGGTGTCGATCGCCGTCGAGTAGGCAACCAGCAGTTGTTGGATCTCGAGGCGGTCAGAAATCTCTTCCAAGCTGAGCATGCTTCCGATTGAACACCACGGGAGGTTCGCGCCGCGGGGTCGGCGGTCACGTGGTGGACATCGCGATCCGAGTCGTCGGCTTCGGGTCGATGACCACCAATTGGCCAAACCTGTGTTCGATGCCACCGCGTCCGTCCGGCACCATCCAGGAACTGCCAGTAGGCTGCTGGCCCCATGGGAAGGTTCGCAACTGCCGTCATCGCGGCGCTGTCGCTCGTGTTCCTGGTCGCTCCGCCGATGGCGGCAGCTGACCCCGAGATTCAGCCAGTCGGTACCGCACCGGTCCCCGCCGGTCCCGCACCGGCGTGGATCATCGCCGACATGGACTCGGGCCAGGTGCTCGCCGGCCGGGACATGGACCTACGGCACCCTCCCGCCAGCACCATCAAAACTCTGCTGGCGCTGACCGCGCTCAGTGACCTGCCGAGTCTGGACGAGACGGTGGTGGCCAACGTCGCCGACACCAAGGTGGAGTGCAACTGCGCCGGCATCGTTCCCGGGCACACGTACACCGCACGACAGCTGCTGGACGCGGTGTTGCTGGTGTCGGGCAACGACGCCGCCAACACCCTTGCCGACATGATCGGCGGCTACGACGCGGCCGTGGCCAAGATGAATGCGAAGGCCGCGTCGATAGGCGCCGTCGATACCCACGCGGCGACGCCGTCCGGCCTGGACGGGGCCGGCGGGTCGGGCTGGACCACGCCCCGGGATCTGGCGATCATCTTCCGCGCCGCCATGGCCAACCCGTACTTCGCGCAGATCACCGCGAAGCCCGCCGCGACGTTCCCCACCGCCACCGGCGACCAACCGATCGTCAACGAAAACCAAATGCTGCAGCGGTATCCGGGCACGATCGGCGGCAAGACCGGGTTCACCGATGCCGCCAAGAAGACCTTCGTCGCGGCCGCCGATCGCGGTGGACGCCGACTGGTCATCGCCATGATGTACGGCATGATCCACGAGGGCGGTCCGACTTACTGGGATCAGGCCGCTCAGCTGCTGGACTGGGGATTCGCCCAGGATCGTTCGATCAGCGTCGGCTCGCTCTGACGCTCTGACGCCACAGACGATCGAGTTACGGCCAGACCCGGCCGCGCAGCATCACCAGGTCGGGGTGATCGAGCACGCCCGGTAACCGCGGATCATCGACATAGCAGACGAGATCGGCCGAAGCGCCGTGCTCCAGCACCGGCCGATCCAGCCAGGCCCGAGCATCCCAACTGGCCGCACCCAACGCCGCCGTCGGGCTCAGGCCCACCCTGCCGAGCGCCGCGACCTCGTCGGCGATCCGGCCGTGGGCGATCATCCCGCCGGCATCGGTGCCGGCATAGATCGGGACACCCGCTTCGTGCGCGGCACCCACCCGCTGCGGACACGACGCGTACAGGTCGCGCATGTGCTTCGCGTAGGCCGGAAACTTCGCCGCTTTCTCAGCGATGCCCGGGAAGTTCTCGATGTTGATCAGGGTCGGCACCAGGGCGGTGCCGTGCGCCAGCATCAGCTCGATGATGTCGTCGGTGATCCCGGTGCCGTGCTCGATGCAATCGATCCCCGCATTGATCAGCCCCGGCAGCGCCTCCTCACCGAACACGTGCGCGGTTACTCGGGCCCCGTTCGTGTGCGCGGCGTCGATCGCGGCCTTGAGCACTTCGTCCGACCACAGCGGGGCCAGGTCACCCACGCCCCGGTCGATCCAATCGCCGACCAGCTTGACCCAACCGTCACCCCTGCGGGCCTGCTCGGCGACGTACTGCGGCAGCTGCGATTCGTCCTCGATGTCGATCGGCAGCCCCGGCAGGTAGCGCTTGGGCCGGGCCAGATGACGGCCGGCCCGGATGATCCGTGGCAGGTCGTCGCGGTCGTCGAAGCTGCGGGTGTCCACCGGTGACCCGGCATCACGCAGTAGCAGCGCGCCGGCCTGCCGCTCGGTCTCGGCCTGGCTGACCGCCTCGTCGAGTTCGACGGCGCCACCAGGCCCCAGACCGACATGGCAGTGCGCATCGACCAGGCCGGGGATGATCCAGCCCCCGTCAAAGACGGTGTCGGCACCGGCAATCGGCTCGGCCGACAGCACGCCGCTATGAATCCACCACTGCACCGGCTCGCCGTCGGGCAACCCCCGACCGCGAACGTGCAGCATCACCTGCTCTTCGCGCGAGCGCTCATCGCCCCGGCCACAGCTACTTTTTCGGGAAATTCAGCTGCGACAGATCGAAATCAGCCAGGCCGGGCGGCAACTCGTTGAGCCCCTGCGGCATGTTGGACAGGTCCGGGAAGCCCGACGGAAGCCCCGGCAACGCGCCAGGCTCCCCGAACGGATTGGCCGCCTTGGCCGGGGTCGGGCCGCGGCCGCCCTTCCTGCCCTTGCCCGCCTGCTTGTTCTTGCCCTTTGCAGCTTTGCGAGTGTTCTTGCGGCCGAACGGCATTCCCATCTGACCGGCCATCGCGGACATCATCTTGCGGGCGTCGAAGAAACGGTCCACCAGCTGGTTGACCTCGGCCACCGAAACCCCGGAACCGTTGGCGATGCGCAGCCGGCGCGAGGCGTTGATGATCTTCGGATCGGTGCGCTCGGCGGGGGTCATGCCGCGGATGATGGCCTGGATCCGGTCCAGGTGGCTGTCGTCGACAGCGGCCAGCGCGTCCTTCATCTGGCCAGCACCGGGCAGCATGCCCAGCAGATTGCCGATGGGACCCATCTTGCGGATCATCAGCATCTGCTCGAGGAAGTCCTCGAGGGTGAGTTCGCCGGAACCGATCTTGGCCGCGGCCTCTTCGGCCTTCTGCTGGTCGAAGACCTGCTCAGCCTGCTCGATCAGGGTGAGCACGTCGCCCATGCCCAGGATGCGCGACGCCATCCGGTCCGGGTGGAAGACGTCGAAGTCCTCGAGCTTCTCCCCGGCGGACGCGAACAGGATCGGCACGCCGGTGACTTCGCGCACCGACAGGGCGGCGCCACCGCGGGCGTCACCGTCCAGCTTGGTCAGCACGACACCCGTGAAGCCGACGCCATCGCGGAAGGCATTGGCGGTGGTGACGGCGTCCTGACCGATCATCGCGTCGAGGACGAACAGGGTCTCGTCTGGCTTGACCGCGTCGCGGATCGCGGCGGCCTGGGCCATCAGCTCTTCATCGATACCGAGCCGACCGGCGGTGTCGACGATCACCACGTCGAAGTGCCTGGCCTTGGCCTCGGCCAGACCAGCCGCAGCCACCGCTACCGGGTCACCGGTGGTCATCTGGTCGATGGTCACGCCGCCCGGCGAAACTCCCGGGTGCGGGGCGAAGACGCTGACGCCGGCGCGCTCACCGACGATCTGCAGCTGGTTGACCGCACCCGGGCGCTGCAGGTCGCAGGCCACCAGCAGCGGCGTATGTCCTTGTTCAGCAAGCCATTTCGACAGCTTGCCGGCCAGGGTGGTCTTACCCGAACCTTGCAGACCGGCCAGCATGATGACCGTCGGCGGCGTCTTGGCGAAAGCCAGTTGGCGGGTCTGGCCACCGAGGATGCCGACCAGCTCCTCGTTGACGATCTTGACGACCTGCTGTGCCGGGTTCAGCGCGCCCGAGACCTCCGCACCCTTGGCGCGGTCCTTGATCCGGTCGATGAATTCACGCGTGACCGGCAGGGATACGTCGGCCTCGAGCAGGGCCAGGCGAATCTCGCGGGCGGTGGCATCGA
Organism: Mycobacterium sp.; assembly: GCA_031292695.1. GTDB lineage: Bacteria > Actinomycetota > Actinomycetes > Mycobacteriales > Mycobacteriaceae > Mycobacterium. The sequence goes on from JARLGS010000610.1 coordinate 28,239, forward strand.
TATCGGCATCGGTCAGCCGGCCCTTGCCGCGCAGACCCGACAGCGCACCGGTCAACCGGTCGGACAGGGATTCAAACACGTGGTAAGCCTAGCTGGCCGTGCTGGCTGGCTTCGCCGGCGGCGGCGGGGCAGGCAACACCGCGTACAGGTCCTGTTCGAACGCGGTGCGCGCCTCGCCGTCGGCCGCGATGTCGTCGGGCACCACCAGACCGAACGCATCTACCACCGTGGCACCCAGTGTCGTGACCTTCGCCCAAGCCACGTCGAAACCCTTGCGCTCGATCACCGCGGACAACCGGGCCAACAGGCCTGGCCGGTCAGCGCTGCGGACCTGGACCACCAGCTCGCCGGGTGAGGAACCCGCGAACCACAGCACCCGCGGCGGTGCGACCGCGTGGTGGCCGGGAATCGCGGCCGGAATCTCTCCGGCCCGGCGGGCGCTGGCCGGCGCTTCTGCGTCACGCTCTTCGAGCGCGCCGATCACATCCAGGTCGCCGTCGAGTGCCAGGATGAGCTGCTGACGCAACAGCCCGGCCGCCGGTGGTGTCCCGAAATGCGGGGACACCACGAAGGTATTGATGGCCAGCCCGTCATGGCTGTTGACCGACGCCGAATGGACCCGCAACGAGTTCAGGGCCAGCACTCCGGCGGCCTTGGACAGCAGACCGCGACGGTCCTGCGCGATCATGATGACGTCGAACATGTGCGGGCTGTCGGCCGGCGTGAGTTCGACATGTACACCGGCCTGGGTGGCACGGGCAACAAGCTGTGGATCAATCGGATCCGGCTGGGGCAGGTCCTCCCCCGCCATCACCAGCCGGCATCGGCGCACCAGATCGCCGATCAGCGAGGCCTTCCAGTCCCCCCAAACTCCGGGGCCGGTGGCCAGTGAGTCCGCCTCGGCCAGCGCCTGCAACAACTCCAGCAGCACCGGGTCGCCGCCCAGCGACTCGACAACGGCGGCAATGGTGTTGGGGTCCTGCAGGTCTCGCCGGGTCGCGGTGTCGGGCAGCAGGAGGTGGTAGCGCACCATCTTGACCAGCACGTCGATGTCCGCGGGCCACATGCCCAGCCGCGTGCCGATCTGGTAGGCGAGTTCGGCGCCGATCACACTGTGATCGCCGCCCCGCCCCTTGCCGATGTCATGCAGCAGTGCGCCAAGCACCAGCAGGTCGGGCCGGGTCACCCGGGTGGTGAAAGCGCTTGCGCGGGAAACCGTTTCGATGAGGTGGCGGTCCACGGTCCAGATGTGCACGACGTCGCGTGGTGGCAGGTCACGGATCGCGCCCCATTCCGGGAACAGCCGGCCCCACAGCCCGGTCCGGTCCAGTGCCTCCACGGTGGCCACCGCGCCGGGGCCGGCAGCGAGCATGACCAGCAGGTCGTTGAGCGCTTCCTTCGGCCACGGAGTGCGCAGTTCGGGTGCCGATTCGGCCAGTCGCCCCAGCGTCGAGGCCGCGATGGGTAGTCCGGTGGTGGCCCCAGCCGCGGCCACGCGCAGAATCAGACCCGGGTCCCGCTGCGGCTTCGCATCGCGGGCCAGGATCACCTCGCCGCCGAACTCCAGCACACCCTCGTCGAGGGGGCGGCGCACGGGTCGCTTCAGTGCGGCAAAACCCCGGCGCGGCAGGGCATTTCCCGCGGTGCGAATGCCTGCGTCCACATAGAAGCTGATGGTCCGAGCGGCGTCGCTGATCATCCGGGCCAGGTCAAACCGGTCCCCGATACCCAACGCCGCACCGACCTCGTCGGCGTACTGGGCCAGCACCATTTCGCGGCCCTTGTGCGAGACCCGATGCAGTTCCGTACGGACATTCAGCAACGCCAGATGAGCATCGCCCAGGGTGCCGATCGGCGACGCCACCGAACTGCTCGGATAGACGTCCGCCAATTGCGCGATGGCCAGCGCATTCAGCAGCTGCACATCGCGCAGGCCACCACGGCCGCTCTTCAGATCGGGTTCGGCCCGGTGCGCGATCTGGCCCGACCGCTCCCACCTCGCCTGGGCATGTTCGATCAACTCGGCGAACCGCGGCGCGATGCCGGTACGCCACTGTCGTTTTGCCCCACCGACCAACAGCGACGACAGATCCGAATCACCGGCGATGTGTCGTGCGTCCAGCATGGCCAGCCCGGCGGAGACGTCGTTCGCCGCGGTCTTGAGTGCCTGCGGTACCGTCCGAACGCTGTGGTCCAGGTGAATATTGGCGTCCCACAACGGGTACCACAACGATTCGGCGATTTCGGTGACGACGTCCTTCGGCAGATCGTCGTGCAGCAGCGTCAGGTCCAGATCGGAATACGGCAGCATCTCCCGCCGCCCCAGCCCGCCGGTTGACACAATGGCGAAACCGCTGGTCTCGGTGATGCCGATCTCGGTTGCCTTTGCCACAAGCCAGAATTCGTACAGATCGACCAAAGCCTCACGCAACGCGGCGGAATCGAGCCGACGTGCCCCGCCGGCGAGCAACTGCTCGACCGCCGCGGAGAGGTCGGTCGCCGGCCGGGGTGAATCCCCTGCCGGAGCCCCCTCATCGGAGGCCCCGGCAGCGGAATCTGGCTTCTGCTTGGTCATCTAAGAGTCAGCCGCCGGTCAGATGGCGTCGCTGCCCCGTTCGCCCGTACGCACCCGCACCACGGTGTCGACAGGCGTGACCCACACCTTGCCGTCACCGATCTTGCCGGTCCGTGCGGCCTGCACGATGGCATCGACGACCTTGTCGACCGACGACTCGTCGACGATTACCTCTACCCGCACCTTCGGCACGAAGTCAACCGAATACTCGGCGCCACGGTAGACCTCGGTGTGGCCCTTCTGCCGTCCATAACCCTGCACTTCGCTGACGGTCATCCCGAGAATGCCCATCTGCTCCAGGCCGGTCTTGACGTCTTCGAGTGTGAACGGCTTGACAATCGCCGTGATCAACTTCATTTGGTTGATTCCTTCCAAATACCCATGGATGTCACCGTGAATCCTTCCCGATCACACGAGTTCATAAGCGGTTTCCGCGTGCTGCGATTCGTCGATGCCACTCGCCTCATCTTCCTCGCTCACCCGCAGTCCGATTGTGTACTTGACCGCCAGTGCAATGATCAAGGTGGCGACGAACGAGTACGCCATCACCGAGAACGCGCCCACAGCCTGCTTCTCCAGCTGAGCCCAGCCACCACCGTAGAACAGACCCTTGACTGCTGCCGGCGCCTCGTCGGTCGCAAAGAGACCGATCAGCAGGGTGCCGGTGAGACCACCGATCATGTGCACACCGACCACGTCGAGCGCGTCGTCGAAGCCGAGCTTGAACTTCAGTCCGACGGCCAGGGCACACACCGCGCCACCGATCAGGCCGATGGCCAGTGCGCCGACGACGTTCACCGACGAACAAGACGGCGTGATAGCCACCAGACCGGCGACGATGCCCGACGCGGCACCCACAGTCGTAGCGTGGCCGTCGCGGATCCGCTCCACCAGCAGCCAGGACAACATGGCAGAGGCAGTGGCAATGGTCGTGGTGGTGAAGGTCTCCGCAGCCGATGCATTGGCCGACAACGCCGAACCGGCATTGAACCCGTACCAACCGAACCACAGCAGGCCGGCGCCCAGCATGACGAACGGCACGTTGTGCGGACGGGTCAAGGCACCCGGCCAGCCCTTGCGCTTGCCCAGCACGATGCACAGCGCCAGACCTGCCGCACCCGAGTTGATGTGGACCGCGGTACCACCGGCGAAGTCGATCGCCTGAAGCTTGTTCGCGATCCAGCCGCCGTGGTGGATGACCTTGCCGGTGGCATCCTTGACGTCGAAGTCGAACACCCAGTGCGCGACCGGGAAGTAGACGATCGTCGCCCACAGACCGGCGAAGACCAACCAGCTACTGAACTTGAGTCGGTCGGCAATGGCACCCGAGATCAGGGCCACCGTGATGATCGCGAACATCAACTGGAACATCACGAAGACGAGCGCAGGGAGCGTTCCGAAGAGCGGGATATCAACTTCCGGCACAGCGGCCACTGCCGCCGTGCTACCGCTGGCGGGCACGGCGGCAACGGCTGCGGCACCGTTGGCGGCGGTGAACATACCCTTCAGCCCGAAGAACTGACTCGGGTTGCCGAACAGGTTGTCCGTGTCGTTTGCGAACGACATCGAGAATCCGTATAGGACCCACAACACTGTCACCAGCCCCATGGCGCTGATGCTCATCATGATCATGTTGAGCACGCCCCTGGCACGCACCATGCCGCCGTAGAAGAACGCCAGTCCCGGCGTCATCAACAGCACCAGTGCGGCACTAGCCAGCATCCAAGCCGTATCCCCAGAGTTGGGGACACCCATTATCGGAAATCCATCCACTGGCTGATTCCTCCTTCGCCCATGTCACGGTCAGGCACCGTTGACCTAGGCCAGAACTTTGCGCAGCGGTTGTTTCGCGCACGACGCATGGGGGTTTCGCCCGTGTGAACGGATCGACCACTTCCGTTTCGGGACGGTTAATGCCCTCGTCGGTGGCGCTCACAAAGCCTGGCGAGCAGACGTGAAAACCCCATAATTTCTCTGAAACCGGGGGTTCCGCGTCCGCTCAGGAGGGGCCGGCTACCCCAGAAGCGCATCGACGAACGCGGCGGGCTCGAAGGGTGCGAGGTCGTCCGGACCCTCGCCCAGGCCGACCAGCTTGACCGGCACCCCGAGCTCCTGCTGTACCCGAAACACGATGCCACCCTTTGCCGTTCCGTCGAGCTTGGTCAGCACGACGCCGGTGATGTCGACCACCTCCGCGAACACCCGGGCCTGCGGAAGGCTGTTCTGACCGATGGTCGCGTCCAGCACCAGCAACACCTCGTCGACCTTGGCGCGCTTCTCCACCACCCGCTTGACCTTGCCCAGTTCGTCCATCAGACCGGTCTTGGTGTGTAGCCGGCCGGCGGTGTCGACCACCACGACGTCGGCGCCCGCGGCGACGCCCTTGTCCACGGCGTCGTACGCCACCGACGCCGGGTCGGCCCCCTCTGGGCCGCGCACGGTATCGGCGCCGACGCGGGCGCCCCAGCTCTGCAGCTGGTCGGCTGCGGCGGCGCGGAAGGTGTCGGCCGCGCCGAGGACGACCCGTCGGCCGTCGGCGACGAGCACCCGGGCCAGCTTGCCGACGGTAGTGGTCTTGCCTGCGCCGTTGACCCCGA
>JARLGS010000611.1 GCA_031292695.1 Mycobacterium sp.
CGTACGTGACCCCGTTGGTCCGAAAGTTGGCCGCCGAGAACAACGTTGACCTTGCGAGCCTGCAGGGCACCGGCGTCGGTGGTCGCATCCGCAAGCAGGATGTGCTCGCCGCGGCCGAGGCAGCCAAGGCTCCGGCCGCGCCTGCTGCCGCTCCGGCCGCACCGGCCCCCGTTGCCAAGGCCCCGTCGGCAGCGCCCGCTCCGGTCCTGTCCCACCTGCGCGGCACCACCCAGAAGGCCACCCGGATCCGCCAGCTCACCGCGAAGAAGACGCGGGAGTCGCTGCAGGCCACCGCGCAGCTGACGCAGACCCACGAGGTCGACATGACCCGCATCGTCGCCCTGCGGGCTCGGGCCAAGACCTCGTTCGCCGAGCGCGAGGGCGTGAACCTCACCTACCTGCCGTTCATCGCCCGCGCGGTGATCGACGCGTTGAAGATTCACCCGAACGTCAATGCCAGCTACAACGAGGACACCAAGGAGATCACCTACTACGACGCCGAGCACCTCGGCTTCGCAGTGGACACCGAGCAGGGGCTGCTGTCGCCGGTGGTGCACAACGCCGGTGACCTGTCCCTGGGTGGCCTGGCCCGCGCCATCGTCGACATCGCCGACCGGGCCCGCTCGGGCAACCTCCGGCCCGACGAGTTGTCCGGCGGCACGTTCACCATCACCAACATCGGCAGCCAGGGCGCACTGTTCGACACCCCGATCCTGGTGCCGCCGCAGGCGGCCATGCTCGGTACCGGCGCCATCGTCAAGCGGCCGCGAGTCGTGCTCGACGAGGCAGGCAACGAGTCGATCGGTGTGCGGTCGATCTGCTACCTGCCCCTGACCTACGACCACCGGCTGATCGACGGCGCCGACGCCGGGCGGTTCGTGACCACCATCAAACGTCGTCTCGAAGAGGGTGCGTTCGAGGCCGACCTCGGTCTCTAGGCCGGGCTGTAATCGCATGGCGCACGCGGTCATTGCCATCGCGGGGTCATCGGGACTGATCGGGTCCGCACTGGTGTCGGCGCTCCGCGCGACCGACCACCGGGTGGTGCGCATAGTGCGCCGTAAGCCGGCCAACGCCGATGAGGTGTACTGGAACCCCGACACCGGCGAATTCGACTGGGCCACACTGCATGACGTCGACGCGGTGGTCAACCTGTGCGGGGTGAGCATCGGATCCCGGCGCTGGTCCGGGGCGTTCAAGCAGAGCCTCCGGGACAGCCGCATCAGCCCGACCGAAGTGCTGGCCGATGCGGTCGTCGACGCCGGAGTCCCGGTACTGATCAACGCCAGCGCCGTGGGTTTCTACGGCAACACCCGAGAGCGGATCGCCGACGAGCGCACCCCGGCCGGAGC
>JARLGS010000612.1 GCA_031292695.1 Mycobacterium sp.
CGCCGCGCGAGCAAACGATCCTGCGCATGCGCTTCGTCGAAGGGCGGACCCAGTCCGAGATCGCCGTGGCGGTCGGCGTGAGCCAGATGCACGTCTCGAGGCTCCTCTCGTCCAGCCTGCAGAAGCTCAGGGAGGGCATCGAGCAGCCCCCGGCCGAGCGGAGCTGAGCGACGAAATCGGGCATCAGGAGCGGGGTTGCCCCGTGAAATGGTGATGAGATCCCTGAATCACAGACGGGATCAGTAATTTTCTCGGGAAATTCCGGCGCTCGTTGAGTATGGTGCAGGTCCATTCCAGGAACGAACAGGGGGTGGCCGTGGTACATCTCGATGCTTCGCTGGCTGAGCAGGGGGAATCAGGGGAGAAGGGCCTCAAGGAAGGAGCCCTCGGCTTCGTCTCGTCGGTGGTGGTGGGGGTGGCGTCCACCGCGCCGGCCTACAGCTTGGCGGCCACCCTTGGCTTCGTCGTCATCGCCATCAACGGGCTCCAAGCGCCGATCATCACGATCATCGCCTTTGTGCCCATGCTGTTCATCTCGTATGGGTACAAGGCGCTGAACAGCGCCGACCCCGACTGCGGCACCACCTTCACCTGGGCCACCCGGGCCTTCGGGCCGAAGTCGGGATGGTGGGGCGGCTGGGGCATCGTCGTGGCCGACGTCTTGGTCATGGCCAGCCTGGCCCAGGTGGCCGCCGACTACCTGTTCCAGCTCTTCGGCGCGTACGGGCTCTCGGGCAATCCCAACAGCGGCTGGGTGCTCCTGGTCGGGATCGGGTGGATCGTCGCCATGACGGCCATCTGTTACGTCGGGATAGAGATCTCCGCCAACTTCCAAAAGGTGCTGCTCAGCATCGAGATCACGATGCTGCTGGTCCTCTCGATCGTCGCCCTGGTCAAGGTGGGCAACGGCACTGCGCCCCTGGGGCACCTTACGCCGTCGTGGACGTGGTTCAACCCGTTCGATGTGCCCGACATAGAGAGCTTCATGGTCGGCTTCACCCTGATGCTGTTCATCTACTGGGGGTGGGACACCGCGGTGTCGGTCAACGAGGAGACCAAGGAGCGGGACAAGATCCCGGGTCGGGCCGCGGTGACGTCGACCGTCATCTTGCTCGCCACCTACGCCCTGGTCATCATGTCCACCCAGTCCTACGCCGGCATCGGTACGAAGGGCATCGGCCTGCAAAACCCCAACCACAACGGTGACGTCCTCACGGTGCTGGGAACGTCCATCTTCGGCACCTCTGGCTTCGGCACCTTCCTCACCAAGTTGCTCGTGCTGATGGTACTGAGCTCCGCCGCCGCCTCCACGCAGACCACCATCCTGCCGACCGCGCGCACCACCCTGTCGATGGCGGTGTTCAAGGCCGTCCCGAGCGCGTTCGCCAAGATCCACAAGCGATTCCTGACGCCGACGACCTCGACGGTCACCATGGGTGCCGTATCGATCGCGCTCTACGTGGGCATGAACTACGTGTCCAACGGCAACGCGGTGATCGGGGACTCGGTCTCTGCCCTGGGCGTGTGGATCGCCTTCTACTACGGCCTGACCGGCCTGTCGTGCGCCTGGTACTTCCGCAGCACGCTGCGCGAGAGCCCGCGCAACCTGTGGCTGCGCGGCATCCTGCCGCTGGCGGGGTGGCTCATGCTGTGGACCGCCATGTTCTGGGCCTTCTGGTACTACTGGCACCCGACGAACTGCTACACCTCTTGGAACATGCCGATCACGCACTGGCAGATCGGCGGGGTCTTCCTCCTCGACTTCGGTGCGGTGATCCTCGGCATCGTGCTCATGGTCGTCTACGCCGGGATACGCCCGGCGTACTTCCGTGGTGAGGTGCTGAACCGCGACACGCCGACCCGCGTGCCCGCCGACATCGGCGTGCCGGTCGGCCTGTTCGGGATCGAGCCGTTCGACGGGACAGAGGGCGAGACGGACAAGGAGCCGACGGAGGCCGGATAGCCCCGGGAACCTCCCGGGCGGGCTCCACGAGGCCGGCCCCGAGC
>JARLGS010000613.1 GCA_031292695.1 Mycobacterium sp.
CCGCCTCAGTGGTTGCCGGCTCTCGGACGATGACGGTGAGATCGGTAGCCGAACCCGTGGGCACCGGCACCCGCAACGCGTACCCGTCGAGCCGTCCCTCGAGCTGGGGCAACACCACGCTGATCGCGCGGGCGGCCCCGGTGGACGTGGGCACCACGTTGATCGCCGCGGCGCGGGCTCGCCGCAGGTCGCGGTGCGGACCGTCCTGAAGATTCTGGTCCGCGGTGTACGCATGGATGGTGGTCATGAGCCCGCGCTCGATTCCGAACACCTCGTCGAGCACCATCGCCATCGGCGCCAGGCAGTTCGTAGTACACGAGGCGTTGGAGACAACGGTCTGCGTGCCGTCGTAGTCGCGATGGTTGACACCCATCACAACTGTGAGGTCCGCACCCTTCGATGTCGCCGACACCACCACCTTCTTCGCGCCGCCGTGGAGGTGACCGCGGGCCTGCTCGGCGGCAGTGAACCGACCGGTCGATTCGATGACGACATCAACCCCGAGATCGCCCCACGGCACCGCCGCCGGCCCCGCGGCGATGGACCATGCCTTGATCCGCTGGTCTCCCACCACGAGGTCGTCGCCGTCGGCCGACACGTCGTGCGGCAAGCGTCCGAGGACGGAGTCGTACTTGAGCAGGTGAGCCAGAGTCTTGTTGTCCGTGAGGTCGTTCACCGCGACGATCTCGACGTCGGTGGTACCTGCCGCGCGTTGTATGTCCACCGCACGAAAAAAGTTTCGGCCGACACGGCCAAAGCCGTTCACGCCAACCCGGATAACCATGATGAATCTCCCTGTACGTCGGTGGCCTGGTGGCGTATCGAGCCGCGGCCGGTTAAATTCTGACCACGCCAACGGCCAAGTGGCAGAGGACAAGGTCCTCCCATTAGGGGCGAACCAACTTCCGATAACCGATGGCGGCACCAACCGTCAACGCGACACTGACGGCGCGACCCAGTCCTCTTGCCATGTACGGGACATTAGGGTGTGCATCGTGGCGCTTCCAGGGCCGAAAGCAATTCGGACGGACAGCCGGTGTCACTCGCCTATGAGCCAGGACCTTAGGCCCTACGGGCGGCTGGCGAGCCGCGCGAACGTTGTTGCCGTGACTGATACCGGCCGAATGTTGATCGAATCGGCGATGCCGACCTATGACGTCGTGATCGCCGAGCACTTGGTGGTAGCCGCAGATCCGCTGGCGACCTTCGCGGC
>JARLGS010000614.1 GCA_031292695.1 Mycobacterium sp.
CCATCCCCGGCGGCGATCCATGCCGCGACCCCCTTGTCCAGGGTCAACTCTCGGCCTGCCGCGTGCACCTGCACGCTGCCCTCGGTGCCCAACAGAATCTGCGGGCCGACGTGTTCGACGGGCACCTCGACCTGACGGCCCAGGTGGTCACCGTCGAGCTGCAGCATCGACACCGCGAACTCCGGCGTGGGCGTGTCGAACACCCGCTCGACGCCGCCATCGGCGGGTCTCGGACGGATCGGCAGGCCGTCGGTCGGGGTGAAATCGAGTACCCGCAACAACTCCGGCACATCCACGTACTTGGGCGTCAACCCACCGCGTAACACGTTGTCGGAGTTGGCCATGACCTCGAACCCCAGACCGTGCAGGTAGGCGTGCAAGTTGCCGGCCGGCAGGTAGATGCCTTCGCCCTCGACCAGGCTGATGCGGTTCAGCAGCATGGCCGCCAACACCCCCGCATCACCCGGGTAGCGCTCACCGAGCTCCAGCACAGTTTTCGCTTCGGCGGCGAATTCTTTTGCGCCCGAACGGACATAGTTCACCGCGCCGTCGAGCACCGCAGGCACCAGCACGTCGAGATCCGGCTGCGGCAGGGTGATCCAAGTGGTGAACAGCGCCCGCAACCCGTCAGCGTCGGACTGACCAGCCAGCAGGTTGATATACGGATCGAGATCGGACACCGCCAGGGCCCGCATCAATGCGACGCTGCGCGCCACCGGCCGGAATCCGGCGAGTGCCTCGAACGGCCCGAGGGCGACGATCAACTCCGGCTTGTGGCTGCGGTCCCGGTAATTGCGGTTCGACGCGGTGACCGCAATGCCATTGCGGTCCTCGCGATCGAAGCCCTCGACGGCTTGCTCGGCACTCGGGTGCGCCTGCAGCGACAACGGCTCGTCGGCGGCCAGCACCTTGGCCAGGAACGGCAGCGCGTCGCCGAACCGGGCCCGGACCTCGGGGCCCAACTCACCGTCCGGGTCGGCTCGGATGGCGTCCAACAACGACGTCTCACCAGCAGCGGTCTGTAGGCACGCCGGGTCCCCCGGATTCGCGCCCAGCCACAGTTCAGCCTCGGGATGCGCGGTGGGGCTGGGCCTTCCCGCGAAATCGGCCAGGGCGGTACGCGATCCCCAGGCGTAGTTCCGGACCGCGCCTCGTAGCAGATGCACTTTGTCTAACCTCGAACCAGTTTCAGGTAAACGGCCGTCATCTCCAGCCGTACCGCCAGCATCGCGATCTGTTGTTCCAATCGACTACCAGGCACCGCCAGCCCCGCATCGGGAACGTCATCGGCACTGAGCACGTCGACATCACCCAGGCCGCCGACCGCATCCATCCGGGCGATCACCCCGGGGCGCTCCTCATCGGCACACAGCACCACGGTGCGGACCTGGGTCGGCGCCGGCCCATCGATCTCCGGATCGTGGAAAAGTGATGTCTCGTAAGACATTCCGGCGCCACCCTGCCGGGCCAGTCCACCATGCAGCGCGACCAGGGCGTCCGCCCCGCCGGCGGCGGCCACCAGTTGATGCGCGACCCGGAGCAGCACCGTCGCCGCGTGCCGGACCAGCGCCAACATCGCTGCGCCCTCACCGGCCAGCACCACCTGCCGCCCGGACATGCGCTCCGCCAGGTTCTTGGCCGGGTTGGTGAACAGCTCGCGGGCCGCACTGTTGCGCAGCGCCTCGGCGTCCAACTCGTCGGCCATAGCGTCCAGATCGATCCGCAGCGCCGGGTCGACGACCATCAGGGTGGCCAGGCCGGCGGCCAGGTAACGGGTGAGGCCGAAGTCGTCGGGCACCGTCAGCCGCGGCGGCAGCACCACCGCACGGCCGGCAGCCGCATCGCGCAACGGGCCCTCGTTGGGCGCCACCACGATCACCCGGGCGCCACGGCGCACACCGGTCGCCACCGCCGCCACCAACGCCGGGTCAGCGGCGTCATCACCGGCCACCACCATCACGTCCAGCGCCCCGATCCACGTCGGCACCTCAGGACTGACCACCAACGGGATCGACGACGCTGCCCCCAACGCCGCGGCCAGGACGGTCCCGGCCGCCCCCGGCGCACCGGACACACCGCGCCCGCACACCCAGGTGACGGTCCGCGGCCGCTGATCGGACCGCAGCTTGTCGAGTTCGCCTTCGTTGAGCGCCGCGGCGACCGCGCGGGTCTGCGCGCCGGCCATCGACGCCGCGCGCAGCAGGCCGTCGCGGTCCGCCGCGATCAGACCGTCGACATCGTCGAGGTCTAGGGTCGCCGGCGCAGCACTCACGGCGCCGACCCGCTGGTGGCCCTGATCTGTGCCGCGACGTGTTCGACGATCTGGTCGACTTCCTCGCGCGTGCGGGATTCGACGTTGAGCCGCAACAGCGGTTCGGTGTTCGAGGTGCGCAGGTTGAACCACCGCCCGTCACCGAGATCGACGGTCACGCCGTCGAGGTGGTCGAGCGATTCGATACCGGTCCCATACGACTCGATGACGGCCTCGACGCACGCCGGGGCGTCGGCGACGGTGAAGTTGATCTCGCCGGAAGCCGCGTAGCGCTGGTAGTCGGCCATCAGCTCGGAGAGCGGGCGATCCTGCTCCCCGAGTGCCGCCAGCACGTGCAACGCGGCGAGCATGCCGGAGTCGGCGCCCCAGAAGTCCCGGAAGTAGTAGTGCGCCGAGTGCTCGCCGCCGAAGATCGCGTTGCTGTCGGCCATCAGCGCCTTGATGTACGAGTGACCGACCCGGGACCGCACCGCCGTGCCACCGCGCTCGGCGATCAGCTCCGGCACCACCCGCGACGTGATCAGGTTGTGGATCACCGTGGCGCCGACCTCTCGGTCCAGTTCGCGCGCGGCCACCAGGGCAGTCACCGCAGACGGTGAGACGGGGTTGCCCTTTTCGTCGACGACGAAGCAGCGGTCGGCATCGCCGTCGAAGGCCAGGCCTATATCGGCACCGCCGGCGACGACATGCCGTTGCAGATCCACGAGATTGGCCGGGTCCAGCGGATTGGCCTCATGGTTGGGGAAGGTGCCGTCCAGCTCGAAGTACAACGGCAGCAAAGTGATCGAACCGACCGCACCCAGCACCGCCGGCGTGGTGTGTCCACCCATGCCGTTGCCCGCGTCGACCGCGACCCGCAGCGGGCGCAGCTCAGAGACGTCGACCAGCGAGCGCAGGAAGGCGCCGTACTCGGTCAGCACGTCGCGGTCTTCAACGCTGCCCGTGGTGCCGTCGTGGCCGGGGACGCCGTCGATGACCTCATTGCTGATGTCGGTGAGCCCGGTGTCCTTGCCGACTGGCTTTGCGCCGGCCCGGCACAACTTGATGCCGTTGTAGGCCGCCGGGTTGTGGCTGGCCGTGAACATGGCGCCCGGGCAGTCCAGCAGGCCCGACGCGAAGTAGAGCTGGTCGGTCGAGGCCAGGCCGATCTGTACCACGTCCAGACCCTGCGCGGTGACACCGCGAGCGAACGCCGCAGCCAACGACGGCGAGCTCGGCCGCATGTCGTAACCGACCGCCACCCGAGTAGCCCCCTCGGCGCGCATCAACCGGGCGAAGGCACCGCCGACATCGGCGACGAACGCCTCGTCGATTTCCGCACCGACCAGCCCGCGTACGTCATATGCCTTGATCACGCGCTGTACAGCGGCAGCAGGCCGAGACATAACCCTCCCGATCTCATCGTCCGCAGACCACTGCACTGGCGAGGGTCTGTGAGAGTCAGCCTATCGGCACACCCATCGGCTCGCGGGTGGTCGGTGGCGTTCAGCCAACATTGATCGGCGCCGGATCCGCGGCGCCTGGCTCGGCACCTGGCTCGGCACCGGCGATCTTTGCGGTGCGGCGGGCGAGGAACTCGTCCCACACGCGTTCGCCCGTCACGGCGATCAGGTTCTGCGCCCGCTCGATGAGTTCCGCGGCGGCCGCTGGCCTCCCGAGACGAAGCTCGATGTCGGACAACAGAGCGAGAAAGTACGCGTGCATGACGCACGTGCCGTCCGATCGGAGGGTTTCGAACGCGTCGAACCCGTCCTGCGGATCGACGACGCCACCTTCCATGACTTGCGCCCAGACGCTGACGATCCTGGCCGCGGCGCCCCATTGCTGACCGCCCGCTGCCGCGAAATCGCGTTCCACCGCCGCGGCTGCCGCCGCGGTCCCCTGGAGATCGCCGAGAATGGCCGACGCCTCGACCAGGGTGAGTTTGGCGCCCAGGACGTTGAACACGTCGCCGCGACTGCTCGCCAGTTGCAGCGCCCGCGTCCCGTATTGCCGCGACGCGTCGGCGTCACCGCGCAACGCCTCCCCCAGCGACATCCAGCAGTAGACCCGGGGATGGAAGAAATGCATTGGGTCGGTGACGGTTTCAGGCGCCGGAAAAGTGTCCATCATGTGGCGGCCGATCTCGATCTGCAGATCGGTCTCTCCCCGCAGCCCCGCCACCACGACACTGGCGAAGTCGCTGGCGACTCCGCAGTCGAAATCACCCGAGTTTGCGTGCTGCTCCCGTAGACCCTGCGCGATGACATCGGCTTCGTCGATGCGCCCATGGGCGCACAACATCGAGGCCTGCACCGCGACCGCCCCGTAAAAGCTGCGCCCCTTGATGTGTGCGCCGATCTCGAAGGCTCGCTGCACCGCGTCGGTGGCCGAGGCGCTGCCCTGTCCATCGAGGATCCCGCGGGCACCGGCCAAGTGAAGCCACAGCGCCGCCTGACGTTCCAGCAGTTCGGGTTTGGCGGGCAGCCGGCGGCAGAGGTGCAGGGCACGTTCGGTCAGGGTGGCCACGTCCTCGTACGCCGAGCGGTGCAGGGCGCGCTGGATCGTCGTCTCGTGCACATCGACCGCCGTCACGGGGTTGAGGTGGGTGCCGGCCTGCCAGGCGTGGTCGGCCGCGGCGATGACGATTTCGTAGGGATCGGATTCGAGCCCCAACGCACGTGCGCTCGCGGCGGCCGCGTGGAGCTCGGCCCGGTGATCCGTCGACACGGTGGCGAGTACGGCATCACGGGTCAGCCCGTGGCTGAACCGGTATGTCCCCGGCAGGTCCGCTGCCTCGTCGACCAGGGCGGTCGCGAGGGCAGGACGCAGACGCGCCTCGACCGTCGAGGTGGACAGGTTCACCATCGCGGCAACCTCGGCGAGGTCGAATTCCGGTCCCAGCACCGCCGCTGCCGCCAGCACCTGCCGACTCGGCCGGCCCAGTTCATCGAGTCGCCGGCTCAGCACGTCGACGACCGTCTCGGGCAGCCCGGGCACCGCCGCTGAGCCGGCTTCGAGCGTCCGCGCGATTTCCTTGATGTAGAAGGGATTACCGCGGGTGTACCGAGAGATGTACTCCGCCACCGCGACCGGTGCCGCCGTACCCGTCACGAGGTTGATGAGTTCACCGGTCGCGCCCGCGTCGACACCATCCAGATGGATGGTGACACTGTCGGTCCGGCCGGCCAGCCGTTCCAGCGACACACGATTGACCGGCCGCGCGGCGCCGTGATAACGCCAGTTCACCATCACCTGCAGCGGGAGCTGCGGTAGCTGTGCGACCAGCAGGGCGAGGGCATCCAGCGCGGGCGGGTCGGCGTCCTGTGCATCGTCGATGACCACCACCACCGGACGGAGTGCCGAAAATGCTTCCAGGGCAACCCCGATGCCCTCGGCGACGGCGAATCCCGTCGCGGGCACTGCGGCGCCGGACCGCGGAGTCTCCGAATTCCATTCTGGCACCAGCGCATCCGCCACACCGGGGGCCGCGCGCATGACCGCGGCACGACCGTCGGTGCCGAACTCATTGCCCAACTGCCGCAGCACCTGAATCCATGCCCAGTATTGCGGCAGACTGATTCCGGCGGGATGCCCCGCCCAGGCAACTGCGATTCCGGCCGCCCGGGCGGCTTTGGTGACCGCGCGGGTGAACGACGTCTTGCCGATACCGCTCTCCCCGGCGACGAGGATCATGCCCCCGACACCGTCGTGCACCCGCACCACCGTTTCCGTCGCAAAGCTCAATTCCCGATTCCGACCCACCAGCGCGGACGGGGCCGAAGCGATGCGGGCGGCCGATTGTCCGTCGAGATCGGTTGTCCCAGTGGTGATCTGTTCGAAGATGCCCTGCAATTCCGCTCCGGGACGGCCGCCGACCTCACGCCTGAGCACCTCGCACGCGCGATCGAAGGCGCGCACCGCGTCGGATGTCCGTCCGGCGCGGTGCAGAGCGAGCATCAGATGCGCCCACAAGGGTTCGTGCAGCGGGTTCTGCGCCAACGCCGCCCGGATTTCCGGGATCAGTTCAGCACCGCCACCGAGATGCAACGCCGCCCTGAACCGCAGTTCGATCGCCGCTGACCGCAACCCCGCGAACCGCTGCACCTCTGCCGCCGCGAATTCGGAGTAGGCGAAATCGCCGAACGGGTCGCCCCGCCAGAGCGCCAGCGACTCGCCGAGCATGCCCACGGCGCTGCCGGCATCACCTCCGTCGAGCGCCGTCCGCGCGGCGGAGATCAATGATTCGAACCGGTGCAGATCGACCGAGTCGCCGTGGAACAGGTTCAGGCGGTAGCCCCGCGGGCGCGATTCCAGCCGCACCGGGCCGGCATCGTCGTCATCCTCGTCGAGCACCCGCCGCAGATTCGAGACGTAGGCGCGCAACGAAGCCAACGCTTTCGGCGGCGCGTCGTCCTCCCACACATACTGAATCAATTGATCCGTGCTGACGGCGGATCCATGATTGGCGAGCAGCACTGCCAAGACACACCGCTGCTTCGTCCCACCGAGCGGTACGCTCCTACCCGCGCGACGGACTTCCACAGCGCCAGACAGCACGTAGTCGACCATCACCCTGACCTTGAGTAGCAGCGCCCCGTTCGGCCAGACGATACTCATCCATGAACAATCACGCTTGCGATACTGAGATCGGTCCGGTGCAGCGCGCTTCCGGGCCCATCCGCCTCGATCGCTCGTGCCACGGACTTGCGCCTGAAAAGCCAACGACACCAACAATTTTCACTTCTTTCCGGTGGAATCCGGAGGCTTGGCGATGATCGGACCAAGGCGGACGGGTTGACGGTACGCTCGCCGCATGACCGTGGCCGGTTCAGCTCTCGTCGTGGCGCTGGCAGCCATCGTGGCCGGATGGAACTATGTCTCCGCCGCGCGAAAAATGCGGTCCTTCAACACGACACGTGGCACGGTGCTCAGCCGCGAAGTCGTCCCACTCACCACCTCATTGGGCGTGAATGTCGCTGGGGCAGTGGCGGCAACTATCAACCAAAAGTGACGTGCACCTACGTGGTCGACGAAGTCACGTAGCGAGCGGACCGCTGGAGCTACAGCAGCGAGGGCCTCAAGCGCAGCGCCGCCGAGCGGACGTTGGCGAAAGTTCTCGACCACGTCGCAGCCCACTACGATCCAGCTGATCCGCAACACGCTCACTTGGAGGCGGCTTCACCGAAGATCGGTTACGCACTCCTGGTCGGTGGAGCGACAGTCATGCTCGTCGCGCTCAGTGTGCTCTTGGCCTGATGCGCGCCGCGACCGGGAGCGGATAACCCGAGGCCGAGCAGAGCAAAACGCCAGGCCACAATCCCCGTGGTCGGCGATGCTGTGAGTCCGCCATCCAAACGCTTTCCAAACAAGCATTGTTAGCCTGCCTCGTCATCGCGATGGGTGGATACATCGCAGCTAGGAGGAGGTCCGTATGTACCAGAGGCTCATGCTCGCCACCACGATGGTCGCCGTAACGATCGCCGGGTGCTCCACTACCAAGCAAGTGACTCCCAGCGCATCGAGAGACACGTCCAGTTCGACCGCGCAGGCATCCACATCCCAGGCGAGTTCGTCGGCAACCGGCACTCCCGCCGCAAGACTGGATGCCAGTTCCTGCGTCGAGGTCACCCAGGCCAATGTCGACCTGGCCACTGCCACGAACGCCGACGCAGCTCGTACGGCCGGCAGCGCCTTCGAAAAATACGACCTTCCCGGCGAGGTCAAGGAAGCCGTCGAACATTTCGTGTCGACGGGCGGAGATCAGTTCGACGACCCCGAATACGACAAATACAACAACGCCATCGAAGCCTGGATCAAACAAGTTTGCCCGCTCTAGGCTGCCGGCATGGCCTGTCTGCCATCCGAATCCGCGGCAAACCGCTCGTGAAATCCCCGCGCTGACGTCATAGCCGGCTCTACGATCAGCTCCCGCTGGCAAGCGAATCGGTTGTGCGACAACACCGTAGTCAGGATACCGCTAGAAAGGCGTTGACCAATGACCGAACAACCGTTGCCCGAGCCCGGTAACTACCAGCCACAGGCCGGTTACCAGCCGCCTCCGCCGCACACCGGAGCGCCCTCGGACAATCCATTCACGCCGTGGCTCACGCGCGCATTGGCTTTCCTCATCGACTGCGTCCCCTATGTGATCATCGTCGGAATCGGGTACGGCATCGAGGCGATGACTCAGGAAACTCTCTGTACCACTGATACCTCGGAGTACAACCTCGGGCAGTTCTGCGTCACCGGGAACTCCACGATTGGAGTGGCCGCTTTCCTTGCCTCGGTGGCCGTGGGGTTCGCGTACCTGGTCTGGAATTACGGCTACAAGCAGGGGACGACGGGGGCGAGCATCGGCAAGGCGATCATGAAATTCAAGGTGGTCGGCGAGCGTACCGGCCAGCCAATCGGTGTCGGTATGTCCATCGTGCGCCAGCTTGCCCACTTTCTAGACGCCGCCATCTGCTATATCGGCTACCTGCTCCCGCTGTTTGATGCCAAGCGGCAGACCATTGCCGACAAAGTCATGAAAACGGTGTGCCTACCGCTCCCCTGAGGCGGGCAACGGCCGGGCGGCCCCGGCGCTCCATCACCAGCGCCGAGTGCGGGCTATACCTGCAATCGGCGCTGACGGCGCTCGGCGGGGGGCTCGATGGCCACTGGGGCCGGCCGAACACTGTCTAGTCGGCCGGGTCGGGCAGGAC
Source organism: Mycobacterium sp. (assembly GCA_031292695.1). Classification (GTDB taxonomy): domain Bacteria; phylum Actinomycetota; class Actinomycetes; order Mycobacteriales; family Mycobacteriaceae; genus Mycobacterium. The sequence goes on from JARLGS010000614.1 coordinate 8,959, forward strand.
TCGCAGATGACCGCGGCGACGCCCGTTGTGCTGTGCGTGTGGAGCTGGCGGTGCCATGACCGCGCCACCGTGCACGCCGGTCGACGGATCGGTGAAACCCGCTGGGATGCCGCCGCGCGACGGACCGTCGCGCCCCTCCCGCACCGCGTCCGCGAGTGCGACGAGGTCGTCATCGTCCGACGGCGTGGGCAGCGGGCCGGCGTGCCGAACCAACTCCCAGCCGCGGGGCGCGGTGATGCGACTGGCGTGCGACACGCACAGGTCCCACGAATGCGGCTCCGACACGGTGGCCAACGGACCTACGACTGCCGTGGAATCCGAGTACACAAATGTCAGCGTCGCCACGGCGTAGTGCGGGCACCCTGGCCGGCAGCAGCGACGGGGAACATTCACACGCAGGAGGCTATCGTGCCACTGACCCGCCCGCTGCCGGACACGCGCGTGGCCGGTGCGTCGATCTCCAACCGTTACTATCGGCCGATGGCCCACTCGCGTGTGCGCCGCCGTCGTGGCATGCGCGGCCCGCTACTCCCCCCGACCGTTCCCGGTTGGCGTAGTCGCGCCGAACGATTCGACATGGCAGTGCTTGAGGCCTACGAACCGATCGAGCGCCGCTGGAGCAACCGGGTATCCGGGCTCGACGTGGCGGTCGATGAGATTCCCCGGATTTCCCCCAAGGATCCGGAAGCGGTGCAGTGGCCACCAGAGGTGATCGCCGACGGGCCGGTGGCGCTGGCGCGGCTCATCCCGGCCGGGGTCGATGTCCGCGGCAACGCTACGCGAGCACGAATTGTCTTGTTCCGCAAGCCTATTGAGCGTCGAGCGAAGGACTCCGTCGACCTCGCCGACTTGCTACACGAGGTACTGGTGGCGCAGGTTGCCACGTACCTCGGGGTCGAACCTTCGGTGATCGACCCGTCCATCTCAGACGATTAAGTCGGTCGATCACTCCGGCGGGCGCCCGCCATCGCAGGATGGCGGCGCCTCACACCGGGTCCGTCAGATGACGCCGCGCTTGATCCGCCGGCGCTCACGCTCCGACAGACCGCCCCAGATGCCGAAGCGCTCATCGTGCGCCAAGGCGTAGTCGAGGCACGCGTCGCGCACCTCGCAACCCTGGCAGATGCGCTTGGCTTCCCGGGTCGAGCCACCCTTCTCCGGGAAGAATGCCTCAGGGTCGGTTTGCGCGCACAGCGCGCGCTCCTGCCACTGATCTTCCGTGAGTTCGAGGTCGTCGTCCATGTGCTCCGGTACCAGGCTCAGCTGCGGCCGTCCGGCGACGACGTGCTGAACAGGTCCGGTGTTCGTGTGCGGTGCGGTCCCAACAGAGCCGAGCATCCGCCCGTCGAACTGAATGAAATGATCGAAATCAGCGTGTTCGTAAGACATTTGCCGCCTCCTCCCCTGCGTTACTTAGTTCTCATTCGGAGTCCAACTACTTGCCCAGCGTGCCTTGAGTGGCGATCAAAATTCGAACAAATGGTCGAATCTCAGTCTGCTGCACCGGAACCGGTAAACAAACCGGGAATGACACTGGTGTGATTACACACGGGTTAGCTGCCCTGGTCAAGCCGATGAAGCGTATTTCCTACCATCTCGTGACCTAAATCCGGCGCGTCGTTACCACGGCGTGTCGCGAACGTGACCAATTACACGCTGCCGCACAACGGAGTTGGCGTCACCAAGCCGCGCCCGCCTGTTACTCAAGTTAATACTGAGGTTTGAGTTTGCTGCGTCATCAATTTGCGGCCCGGGCGCGCCTTTTCGATTCCCGCCCGCGCGAGCCCTGGCCTCCCCGGGGGCGACGGCACGCACCCGGGTCCATCGCCTAGGGTAAGTCGACGTGAAGGTGACAGTTCTGGTCGGCGGGGTCGGCGGCGCCCGCTTTCTGCTCGGCGTCCAGAAACTGTTGGGCCTCGGTCAGTTCGCCGCCCCCGGTGCCGAGCCCGCCCCGCACGAACTCACCGCGATCGTCAACGTCGGCGACGACGCCTGGATGTACGGCGTCCGCATCTGCCCCGATCTCGACACCTGCATGTATACCCTTGGCGGCGGCATCGACCCCGAACGGGGCTGGGGGCACCGCAACGAGACCTGGCACGCCAAGGAAGAGCTCGCCGCCTACGGCGTGCAGCCGGACTGGTTCGGCCTCGGCGACCGCGACCTGGCCACGCACCTGGTGCGCAGCCAGATGCTGCGAGCCGGTTATCCGCTGTCGCAGATCACCGTGGCGCTGTGCGACCGTTGGCAACCCGGCGCGCGGCTGCTGCCCGTCACCGACGACCGCAGCGAAACCCACGTGGTGGTAACCGATCCCGAATCCGGTGACCAGCGCGCCATCCACTTCCAGGAGTGGTGGGTCCGCTACCGCGCCCAAATCCCCACCCACAGCTTCGCCTTCATCGGCACCGAGAAGGCAACGGCCGCACCCGGAGTCGGTGACGCCATCGCCGGCGCCGACGTGGTGCTGCTGGCCCCGTCGAACCCCGTTGTCAGCATCGGCGCCATCCTCGCCGTGCCGGGCCTGCGCAGTGCCCTGCGGGCCACCCCGGCGAAGGTCATCGGGTACTCGCCGATCGTCGCCGGAAAACCGTTGCGGGGCATGGCCGATGACTGCCTCAAGGTGATCGGTGTGGACAGCACCTCGGCGGCGGTCGGCAGCCACTATGGCGCCCGTAGCGGGACCGGCATCCTGGACTGCTGGCTGATCGACAAGGGCGACCGCGCCGAGATCGACGGCGTCGAGGTGCAGGCCATCCCGTTGCTCATGACCGATCCGGACGCCACCGCCGAGATGGTGCGGGCCGGACTGCGCCTCGCCGAAATTGAGCTATGACGGAATCCACAGCGGCTGAGCACGGGGCCGCCACGGCCATCGAAATCCTGCCCGTGCCCGGGCTTCCCGAGTTCCGCCCCGGCGACGACGTGGCGGCCGCGATCGCCACCGCGGCGCCGTGGCTGCGCAACGACGACGTGCTGGTGGTCACCAGCAAGGTGCTGTCCAAGGCCGAGGGCCGGATCGTCGCCGCACCGACCGACCCCGACGAACGGGACGCCCTGCGACGCAAGCTGATCAACGACGAAGCCGTACGGGTACTGGCCCGCAAGGGCCGCACCCTGATCACCGAGAACGCCATCGGACTGGTCCAGGCCGCCGCCGGCGTCGACGGATCCAATGTCAGCACGACCGAATTGGCGCTGCTGCCGGTCGACCCCGACGGCAGCGCCGTCCGGCTGCGCACCGGCCTGCAGGAGCGTCTCGGCGTCACCGTCGCGGTCGTGGTGACCGACACCATGGGCCGGGCCTGGCGCAACGGCCAGATCGACGCCGCCATCGGCGCAGCCGGACTGGCTGTGCTGCACGGGTATTCGGGCGTGCAGGACACCCACGGAAACGAGTTGCTGGTCACCGAAGTGGCCATCGCCGACGAGATCGCGGCTGCCGCCGATCTGGTCAAGGGCAAGCTGACCGGCATCCCCGTCGCGGTGGTGCGCGGGCTGTCGCCGCGGGACGACGGCTCCAACGGCCGCACCCTGGTGCGGGCCGGCCAGGAAGACCTGTTCTGGCTGGGCACCGAGGAAGCAGTGACGCTGGGCCGCAGACAGGCCCAGCTGATGCGGCGCTCGGTGCGCTCGTTCAGCCCGGAACCGGTGGCAGCGGAACTCATCGAGGATGCCGTCGCCGAGGCGCTCACCGCGCCCGCACCGCACCACACCCGCCCGGTCCGGTTCGTCTGGGTGCAGGACCACGAGACCCGAATTCGGCTGCTGGACCGCATGCAAGCCAAGTGGCGCGACGACCTGACCGGAGACGGCCGGCCCGCCGACTCTGTCGACCGGCGCGTCGGGCGCGGCCAAATTCTCTACGACGCACCCGAACTCGTCATCCCGTTCCTGGTTCCCGATGGCGCGCACAGCTATCCGGATGCGGCCCGCACCGAGGCCGAGCACACCATGTTCACCGTCGCGGTGGGCGCCGCGGTGCAGGGCCTGCTGGTGGCCCTCGCCGCCCGCGACATCGGCAGCTGCTGGATCGGCTCGACGATCTTCGCCGGTGCCATCGTGCGCGCCGATCTCGACCTGCCCGGCGACTGGGAACCGTTGGGCGCCATCGCCATCGGTCATCTGCCGAAGACCGATGAACCGCGCCGGCCCCGCGGCCCGGTGCCCACCGACGGCCTGCTGATCCGCAGATGA
>JARLGS010000615.1 GCA_031292695.1 Mycobacterium sp.
CCTCTACTGCCTCGGTCGCGAGATGCGTGAATACCGCCCCTTCGTCCCCATCAGCCACGGAGTTCGAGTGAGCACGGCCATCCTCTCCTACAACGACCGGCTCTTCTTCGGCATCACCGGCGACTACTCGACAGCACCCGACGTGCAGGTGCTCGCCTCGGCTGCGTCGGGAGGCATCGAACAGCTCCGCGAACGCGCCCTCCCACGACTTGGCAACAGCCGACCCAACAAGTCCCGTTCCGGCACGACCCGCCCCGAGACCAGAGGATGAGCACAGGAGCACCTTCCGGGCAAGCTCATGGGCTGACGAGCGGGCAGCTTCCACTCGGGGCCGTCAACGGCTACGCACATCCGATATTTGCACCCGTGGTTTCGTATTTTGGCCAGCTCTTCAACTCTGGCAGCAAAGGTGGCGGATCCTTGGCGGTCCGGTTGCATGGCCGGCCCGTGGTCGACGTGTGGGCCGGGTTCGCCGACCGCCGGCTGTCGCGGCCCTGGGAGCGGGACACGGTCACTGTCTGTTTCTCGACGACCAAGGGTGTGGCCTCCACCGTCATCCATCGCTTGGCCGATCGTGGCCTTGTCGACTACGAGGCTCCGGTGGCGAGCTACTGGCCGGAGTTCGGCGTTGCCGGGAAGCAAGCCATCACCGTCCGACAGCTACTCAGCCATCAAGCCGGCCTGCACTCGATGACCGACCTCGTCGACCGCCCAGAGGATCTGCTCGATCACATCGCCCTCGAGGAGCGACTCGCGGCCCGGCCGGCCGACCCATGGCCGGGGCACCCCGGTTACCACGCAATCACCTACGGGTGGCTGCTGGCCGGGTTAGCCAGAAGGGTGACTGGGCTCGGCATGGCCGACCTGGTGCAGGCGGAGCTCGCCAAGCCCCTCGACACCGACGGCTTGTGTATCGGGATGCCGCACGACGGCCTCCACCGCTTTGCGCCGCTCATCGGCCGGACGCCGCCCGTGCGTCCTACGCCGCGCCTCTTTGCCAATGTGAGCGCCAGATCCATGCCGACGCTCCGTAAGGTCCAGTTGACCCGCCGTTTTCTCGAGGCGCTCTACGTCCCCTATTTCGACCAACTCCTGACCGGTTCGTCGCCGTTGGTGCTGCGCACCGAGATGCCGTCGGTGAATGGCGTTCTCTCGGCTGACGGGCTGGCCAAGCTTTACGCGATCATTGCCAACGACGGCGAGGTCGAGGGCGTCCGGTTCTTGTCGCCGGCAGCGGTTGGCGCGTTAAGCCAAGTCCAGACCAGGGCCCACGACGCGGTGATCGGCATGCGAATGAATTGGCGCATGGGTTACCACCGGGCCGTGGGGCAAGGGTACCGGGGTGACTCCGCCTTCGGGCACTACGGCTTCGGCGGCTCGGGCGGTTGGGCTGACCCAGCCACCGGATTGTCCTTTGGCTTTGTCACTAACGAGCTGAAGCTCATTCAGGCCCCCGTCGGCGGCGATCTTCGGATTTTCCGCTTGACGGGACTGGTGCACCGATCGGCCAGCGAAGGCGCGGCG
>JARLGS010000616.1 GCA_031292695.1 Mycobacterium sp.
CACCTGCTGCACGTCCGGCGCCCCCAACTGCGACAAGTCCACGGGCGACGGCAGCGGCGGCAAGTCCGGCCCCCCCGGCAGCACCACCGTCCCCGGCGGCAACACCGTCCCCGGCGGCATCGGCGGCACCGGCATCCCCCCTGGCAGCAACACCGTCCCCGGAGGTAACCCCACTCCCGGCGGCAGCGGCAGCCCCGGCGACGGCGCCACGTCAGTGGCCTGGTCTACCAAGCGGACCGACGGGACTGTGGATTTAACGGTGTTTCCGGCCTGACACGCTGAGTGATGCTCGGCGAGGAAGGTGCCGTGATGACGACACTGGATGGTGTGACGAAGGAGAAGGCGTTTGAGCAGTCCGCTGAGCAGCAGGCCGCGGTCGAGCTGGTGCGGATGGCCCAGGAACAGGGCCTGTCGCTGACCGGGCCTGATGGGCTGCTCAAACAGCTGACCAAAACGGTGCTCGAGACCGCGCTGCACGAGGAGATGACCGAGCACCTGGGCTATGAGAAACACGACCCGTCCGGTGCGGGGATGGGCAACATCCGCAATGGCACCCGGGCCAAGACGGTGTTGACCGACACCACCGGCGCGGTCGAGATCGACGTGCCGCGGGACCGGGCCGCGACATTCGAGCCGCAGATCGTCAAGAAGCGGCAACGGCGATTGTCCGGGGTTGATGAGGTGGTGCTGTCTCTGTATGCCAAGGGCCTGACGACCGGGGAGATTTCGGCGCACTTCGCCGAGATCTACGGGGCGTCGGTGTCCAAGGAGACGATCAGCCGGATCACCGACAAGGTGATCGAGGAGATGAACGACTGGGCGGTGCGGCCACTGGATGAGACCTACGCGGCGATCTTCATCGACGCGATCGTGGTGAAGGTCCGCGACGGCCAGGTCGCCAACCGGCCGTTCTACGCGGCCATTGGGGTCACCCTGGCCGGCGAACGCGACATCCTCGGATTGTGGGCCGGCACGGGTGGCGAGGGTGCGAAGTTCTGGATGAGCGTGCTCACCGATCTACGCAATCGCGGCGTCAAGGACGTGTTCTTCGTCGTCTGTGATGGATTGAAGGGGCTGCCCGAGGTGGTCGGCAATGTTTGGCCGCAAACCATCGTGCAAACTTGCATTATTCACTTGATTCGCAACACGTTTCGGCTCACATCCCGGAAGTACTGGGATGAGATCAAGCGTGATGTCAAACCGATTTACACCGCGGTCAACGCTACCGCGGCCCGCTCGGCGTTCGACGAGCTGACCGAGAAATGGGGGCAGCGCTACCCGGCGGTGATCCGGCTCTGGGACAACGCCTGGAATGAGTTCATCCCGTTCCTGGACTACGACGTGGAGATACGGCGGGTCATCTGTTCTACCAACGCCATCGAGTCCCTCAATGCTCGCTACCGGCGGGCGGTCAAGGCACGGGGGCACTTCCCCTCCGAGCAGGCTGCGATGAAATGTCTGTACCTGGTGACCCGATCCCTAGACCCCACCGGTGTGGGCAGGGCACGATGGATGGTGCGGTGGAAGCCAGCGCTCAATGCGTTCGCGATTACCTTCGGCGACCGTTTCCCGGCGGCCGAGACCTATTAATGGAAACCGCCGGAAACACCGTTAGCGAGATAGTCCCGTCATTCGCAGTGCTGCGCCCAATGCTGCTGCAGTAGTGGAATGAACTCGTCGGCGCGGTAGTCCGGGAAGTGCATGCGCGCGCCATCGAGTGTGGCGACTTGGGTCGTGCCTGGGATCAGGTCGGCGAGTCGGTGCGCCCATTTGAGCGGGAAGAGTCGGTCGCCGGTTCCCCACACGATGAGGGTGGG
>JARLGS010000617.1 GCA_031292695.1 Mycobacterium sp.
AGCCGCCGCAGCCGCATCAGCAACCGAACGGCGCCGGGCCCGACGCCGGCGGGCGGCCAAGGAACGCGGCGTTCGCGACGAGTACATGGACATGAACTCCGAGGTCGACCCGGACTTCGGCGCTGAGTCTGACGAGCGGCCAGAAGTGCTGGCGTCGGCCCGTGGCGCTGGTCCGATGGGCTTCGCCGGCACCGTGACCCAGCAGCAGATCGATGCGACGGGACTGACCCGGATGGCGGACCACGGGTTCGGCGAGCGCACCGCCGAACCCATGCTGCCCGGCAACTGGACTGCGGAGGGCGGTACCGCACGCTGACCACGCCTAGCCGTAAACACCTTGACCACCAACAGAAATCCGAATACTCGCGAGAGGAACAACCATGAGCATGCTTGACGCACACATCCCGCAGCTGGTCGCATCGGAGGCCGCGTTCTCGGCGAAGGCCGCGCTGATGCGCAGCACCATCGGACAGGCCGAGCAGGCCGCGCAGTCGGCACAGGGCTTCCACCAGGGCGACTCGGCCGTGGCCTTCCAGGCCGCGCACGCCCGCTTCATGGAGGTGGCCGTGCGGGTCAACGCGCTACTCGATGTGGCCCAGGCCAACCTGGGTGACGCGGCCGGCACCTACGTCGCGCAGGACACCGCCGCCGCCGGCTCGTACACCTCCGTCTAGCCCTTCCGAACCCACCCCGAATCCAGGAGTACCCATGTCCCAGATCATGTACAACTACCCGGCGATGCTGGCCCACGCCGGCGAAATGACCGCTTACGCAGGGGCCATGCACGCAGTCGGTCTCGACATCGCGAGCGAGCAGGCTGCGCTGGCCGGGGCCTGGCAGGGTGACACCGGGACCAGCTACCAGGCCTGGCAGGCGCAGTGGAACACCGCGATGGAGGAGCTCGTCCAGGCCTACCGGGCGATGGCCAGCACCCACGAGACCAACACCCTCTCGATGAGCGCACGCGACCAGTCCGAAGGCGCCAAGTGGGTCTGAGCACGTGAGCGGGGCCGTGGTTGGTCCAGGCCCGGTTTCGGCGGTCGAACTCACCACGTCGCAGGCCTGGTTCCTCGCCGATCGTCTTGGCGCCGGGAGCTTTCCGTGGGTGCTGGCCATCACCCAGCCCTACGGCGAGCCCTCGGCCCGGGACGGTTTCGAGGGGGATCAGGTCGACGCATTGACTCGGATGGGTGTGCTGACTGCCGATGGTGTGGTCAATCCCGCTGTCGCCCAGTGGATCCGGACGGTGTGCCGACCACGGCGCTGGCTGGAACTGCGGTGGGTCTCCGGGACCGGCGCCATGCTGCGCGGACTGCTCGCGCGCCGGGCCGAGACCACCGTGGCGGCCCTGCGCAGCGAGCACTTGGTGACGTGCACCGAACTCGCCGTCGGGTATCCGGAGGCGCTGGTTCCGGTGCTCGTCGCCGGGTTGTCCGGTCGGGCCGCCGCTCGGTTCGCCGAGTTCACCGTGCCCGCCCACATCGGCGCGAAGGCCGACGAGCGGGTGCGCAGCGGCGAATCCCTCGACGAGGTCATGGCGTACCTCGGCATCCCGCCCGCCGCGCACACCGTCGTCCGGGCCGCTTTCGCACCGGGACGCAGTTACGTGGAGATCGTCGCGGGCGATCACCGCGACGGCCACCGGGTCAGCACCGACGTCGGTGTCAGCATTGTGGACACCACAGCGGGCCGGGTGCTCGTCACCCCGGCGAAAGCGGCTGACGGTGCCTGGATTTCGACCTTCACCCCAGGGACCGACCTGGCCATCGCCACTGCCGTGCAGCGATTGACCGCGACCCTGCCCGACGGCCCCTGGTTCCCCACGGCGAACCTGACCCGAGACTTCGAGACCTCGACAGCAGAACGGAAAGAACATGTCCCAGAACACGTCTGGTAGTACCGCCATGCCCATCGTGCGGGTAGCGGTACTCACCGCGGGTGATCTGCCCGGCGGCGGTGGCCGGCTCACCGATGTGGCGTTGCCGGCCGGCCTGCCACTGCGGGAGATCGTGCCCGCGGTGCGTCGCATCGTCACGCCCGGCGCCGACGCCGGCGATACGGAGTTCGCGGAGCTTTCTCTCGCCCCGGTCGGGGGCGCGCCGTACAGCCTGGACGCCACCCTGGACACCGTGGGTGTGGCCGACGGCGACCTGCTGGCCCTGCAACCGGTGCCCGCCGGCCCGCCCGCGCCGCGCATTGTCGAGGACATCGCCGACGCTGCCGCGATCTTCTCCGCCGCGCGCGAAAAGCCTTGGGGTAGAGCGTATATCCGCCGCTACGCGGCATGGGCTGTGGTTGCGCTGGTGGTCCTGGCCACCGCGGTGGCGGCAGTGGTGCGGGTGCGCACCGGCCAGCCGGCGGGTCTGGCCACCGCGGGTGCGCTGGCGCTGTTGACCGCCGTGGCCGCGCTGCTGACCAAACCTGCCGAACCTCGGCTGTCGACGGCCTTGGGCCTGACGGCGCTGCTGCCGATCGGGACGGCCTTCGCCATGGCGGTGCCGGGCGATTCCGGTGCGGCCCGACTGCTGCTTGGTGCCGCCGCGGTGGCCGCTTGGTCGATCATCAGCATCACCCTCGGTGTGGGCGCGATTGCGGCCTTCACTGCGACTACAGTGCTCGGCGTCGCCGGTGCCGTGGTCGGTGGCGCGGCATCGGTGTGGCAGCTCAACACCACAGCGATCGGCAGCCTGCTGACGGTGTTGGCGCTGTTGGTCATGGTGCAGGCCGCCCAGTTGTCGGCGCTGTGGGCCCGTTTCCCGGTGCCGAACATCCCGGCGCCGGGTGACCCGACGCCGTCCGCGCCGCCGCTGTCCGTACTGGCCGATCTGCCGCGCCGGGTGCGGGTGTGCAATGCGCACCAGACCGGATTCCTGGCCGGTGCCGTCCTGGTGATGAGCGCTGGGTTAGTGGTTCTCGTGTCGGAGGCGCGCGTTTCGCCGTGGGCCTGGTACGTGGTGGTGGCGGCCGCACTCGCGACCGCGCTGCGGGCCCGCATCTGGGATTCGGTGCCGTGCAAGGTGTGGCTGCTGAGCCAGCCGTATCTGGTTGCGGCAGCGCTGATTGCCGTGTTCATCGTGGGCGGGCGCTACGCCGCGGTGTGGGGTGCGCTGATCGCTCTGGCGGTGCTGGCCGCGGTGTGGGTGATCGCCGCGGCGTACCCGCAGGTGGCTGAGCCGCAGACCTATTCGCTGCCGATGCGCCGGCTGGTCGGCTTCGCGGCTACCGCGCTGGATGCCTCACTGATCCCGGTGCTGGCCTACCTGGTGGGCCTGTTCACCTGGGTCATCAACCGGTGACCGGCACGACGGCCGGCGTCCGGCGGGGAATCTGTGTCCTGACAACGATTCTCACGCTTTCGTCGGTCACATTGCCGGCCGCGGGCGCGGTGGTGCCGCCGCAGGTCGACGAGCACGCCGCGCCTCCGTCGGGCAGCGCCGGTCCGGTGGCGCCGATGGGCCGGCGCGGACCGTGCGTCACCGCTGGGGTGCTGCCGGGCAGCGATCCGGCTGCGATGGGCCCGGGGGAGGCGCTACTCAATCTTTCTGGCGCACAGGGCTACAGCCGCGGCGAGGGCCAGAGCGTCGCGGTGATCGACACCGGGGTGCACCCCGGACCACGCCTGCCCAACGTCGAGGCCGGCGGTGATTTCGTGGAAAGCACTGACGGACTGACCGATTGCGACGGCCACGGCACCTTGGTGGCCGGGCTCATTGCCGGCCAGCCCGGTCCGGACGGCTTCGCCGGGGTCGCGCCGGCCGCCGAGATCATCGCGATCCGGCAGACCTCGGAGCGCTACTCGCCGCGTGCTTCCGGCGACGATCCGGCGGCGTCCCGGGCGGCCGTAGAGGTGGCGTCGCTGGCGCGGGCGGTGGTCCGGGCGGCGGATCTGGGGGCCCGGGTGATCGCGGTGACCGCGGTCGCGTGCGTGCCCGCCGATCGTCCGGTCGACCAGAGCGCATTGGGTGCGGCACTGAAATATGCGGTGCAGGAAAAGGATGCGGTGGTGGTCGCGGCCGCCGGCAACGACCGCGCCGGACTCTCCGGTGGCCCGGCGTGTGCTGCCAATCCGTTGGACAATCCCGGGCAGCCGGCCGACCCGCGCAACTGGTCGGGCGTGACGTCGGTGTCCATCCCGTCGTGGTGGCAGTCGTATGTGCTGTCGGTCGGTGCCCTGGATGCGGCCGGCCAGCCGTCGGACTTCACGATGCCCGGTCCGTGGGTCGGCATCGCCGCCCCTGGGGAGAATGTCTCGTCGATCGGCAATGGCGCGGGCGGACTGGCCAATGCGCTGCCGAACGACCGCGGTGACCTGTTCGCGTTGCGCAGCAGCAGCTACGCCGCGGCGTATGTGGCCGGCGTTGCGGCGTTGGTACGCAGCCGGTTTCCTGCGCTGAATGCCCGAGACGTGAGGCACCGGCTGACCGCCACCGCGCACGGTGCGGCCCGGCTGCCGTCCAATCTGGTCGGCGCAGGTGTGGTCGACCCGGTGGCCGCGTTGACCTGGGAGCTGCCGGCGACCGGAGCGCGGCCCACCCCCGTCGCCATTGCCCCGCCACCGACGCCGGCCCCGAAGGACACCACTGGCCGGACCATCGCGTTCACGGGCGCGGCGGTGTTGGCACTGGCCGCGGTCATCGCGCTGGTCGCGTACCGAAGGAAGGACGGAGCCCGATGATGGCCCGAATCATGTTGGCATTGCTGGTCGTTGTGCCGGCGGCCATGAGCTATCCGTGGCACTCGTTGCCGCACAAGTGGATCGGGGGAATCGCGGTCGCAGTGGTGGTGCTGCTGTTCGCCCGGTGGCGCGGGATGTTCCTGTCCACCATGGTGGCCCAGCGGTTCGCGGTGTGGTGCCGCAACCGTGCCGGCACACCGAGCGTGCCCGCTGATCGGGTGACCGTGGTGTTGCGGGTACAGAGCGAAGACGGTTTCCCGTACGGCACCCTGCCGTTGGTCGCCGGCTACGTGCACCGCTATGGCATCCGGTGCGATTCGGTGCGGGTCACCGAGCGCCAACTCGACGACACGCGTGCCGCGTGGCTCAGTGTGACCGTCGCGGCTGCGCCCAATCTTGCTGCGCTGCAAGCACGGTCAGCGGACCTGCCGCTCGCCGACACCGCGCAGAAGGTGGCCCGACGGCTGGCCGACCAGTTGCGCGAAGCCGGTGTGCAGGTGACCGTCGTCGACGACGCTCCCGCGCCGGTGCAGGCCGGAGCCCGGGAAACGTGGCGTGCGGTCCGGGACGGCGACGGCTTCGTGACCGCGTATGGCCTGCCCATGGATCACCGGCTGCCGGGCTGTCTGGCCGAGCTGGCCTCGAGCACCGAACTCTGGACCGTGCTCGAATTCTCCAATCACGCAACCAATTCGGCGGTCGCGGCGGCCTGCGCGGTGCGTACCGTCAACGTCCCCACGGCTGCGGCGATCCCCGGCTTGATGCGGGAGTCCGGCCGGCAGGGTCCGCTGTTGGCGGCGATGGCTCCGGCGTCGGCCGGCGGTCTGGGCACCCCCGCCGGGGCCCTTATCCCGACGCTGCTCGCCGACTTGGCGGGGCTGCGGCCCGTGCCCGCGGAGGCTGCCGTCAGCTGAACATGAACCCGCTCAGGAAGCGGGTCATGCGGCGCAGGTAGTCGGGCTGGCTGACATGCAGGATGTGATTGCCGGGGAACCAGTGGAAGTCGCAGCGATCCCAGTGTTCCCACAGCAATTCGGCCTGCTGCGGCGGTGCCAGGCGGTCGCCCAGACCGGCGATGATCAACCGGCGGTCCCTGGGCACCAGCGGCGCATAGTTCAGCGGTGAGTGATACCGGCCGGCCGCGGCGGCCAGTTCCTGATCGTTGTGGGCCAACCGGTTGCCCAGCTTGGCGAGCAGGCTGGCCGGGAACCATTCGTCGATCGTGCGGTCGGGCGTCACCACCGGAACGTTCGGGATGACCGCCTGGATGCGGTCGTCGGCAGAGGCGACCAGCGCCGAGGTGTAGCCACCCAATGACATTCCGGTCAGGGCAATGCGGTTGACGCCGGTGGACTCGAGATAGTCCAGGATGGAACGGAAGTCGTGGACGGCCTGCGCCATGGACTCGGAAAACCCGGCGAAGCCGTCCATGAAGAAGCCGTATCCGCTGTACGGGGAGTTCTTCTCGGCCCGGGGCCCGTGGAACGGCAACGTGTACAGCAGCACGTCGTAGCCGGAGCGGAAGAACCACGGCAGCGAAAAGAACAGACCGTTGAACAGGTAGGGCGAGCCCATGAAACCGTGGATGAGGCACAGCGTCGGGTGCGGCCCGTCGTCGTGTTTCCAATGCTGGGCGTGCACCACGTTGTTGCGGGTGTAGCTGCGACGGCGTTCGCGCATACCCGGATAGAGGGCCTCGAAGCTGCTCTGGAACGAGATGTTCTGCACCTGGCCGCGCGCGAACCACTGCGCGACCGGACCCGCGGGACGTGCGGCCACCCGCGGTGGCCGGCTGGGCGTCGGGAAGCAGAACTGCGGGTCCCTGGTCGCGGCGAGCTCGGCGTAGAACCGCATGGCGTCATTTTCGTTGTGGCCGGCCCCGTTTCGTACCGCCGACGCGGCCAGCCGGGGCAACATGCCGGCGCCGATCACAGTGGCCAGCGCTGTGCGAAGCCCAAGATCGGCCACCGCCGACGAGTCGACGATCAGTTTCTGCTGCCAGGTGAGGTCGGCGCGTCGTGGCAGGCCGCGGGCAGTGGCGTCGGCACCCGGGACATCGGGGACCGGGACGGGTGGGTCGAAGGCATCGTGGTGCGGCGTCCTGGGCACGTGCGGATGCTAACCCGCCGTGGTGAACCCCGTCAGCTGATTGCCCCGACCACCGTCAGCTCAGTTCGAACAGGGCAGCGGAGTTGTGATAGAGCACTTTTCGTAGCCAGTCGTCGTCACCCACTTTGCTCAGCACGTCGATGGCCTCCCCGTACGTGTACGGGATGTTCGGGAAGTCGCTGCCGAACAGAATGCGATCGCCGAGTTCGGCCAGCCGCGGCAAGTCGGCAGGCGGAAACGGCATGGTTTCGTCGATGAACGGCGTGAACGCCATGGTGGTGTCCAGGTGCACGCCGTCGAACTGCTCGCACAGGTCCAGGAACTCGCGGTATTCCGGCATGCCCAGGTGCGCGATGATCAGTTTCAGGTGCGGGTACCGGTCCAGCACTGTCCGGATCTGGTCGGGCCCGGTGTGCGTACCCGGCGTCGGGCCGGAACCGCAATGGGTGATCACGGGAACACCGGCATCGGCGATGGTGCCCCACACGTCGTCGAGCAGCGGGTCGGCCGGGTGGTAGCCACCCACCTGGACATGAGCCTTGAACACCCGGGTGCCCCCGGCGATGGCGTCGGCCACGTAGGCGCCGGCGCCGGGTTCTGGGAAGAATGTAGCGGTGGACAGGCAGTCGGGGGTGTCGGCGGCGAACTGCGCGGCCCACTGGTTGAGCCACGCCGCCATATCGGGCTTGTGCGGGTAGACCAGCGAGGTGAATGCCAGCACCCCGAAACCGCGCAACGTCTGCAGTCGCTGCTGCTCCTCGGCGCGGTAGGTGATCGGCCAGGTCCGCCCGATCAGCGGTCCGGCGTCATCGAAGTACTTCCAGACCTTGTCCATGACCGACTTCGGCATGAAATGGGTGTGCACATCGACCAGACCAGGAAGGCCCAGCGACTGCCAGGTTTCGCGCACTGACTCGTCCATCACCTATGAGGATGTCAGGCGCGCCCGGCACCGCGGCGGCAGGATGGGGGTGTGTGGACCCCGGACACATATGTGGCCTGCCCCTATCACCGCGGCCCCCCCTTCTCGGCCGGGCGGCCCCGGGGGGGTGCCGGGGCCCCACGGCGGGTGGTGGACCTGGGTTGCGGGCCCGGCAATCTGACCGCGACGCTGCCCCAGCGGTGGCCGGACGCGGTGCTCGAAGCGGTGGACAGTTCACCGGAGATGGTGGCGGCGGCCCGGGCCAGGGGAGTCGATGCCCACGTGGTCGACGCGGCCGATTGGGCGCCGCGGCCGGATACCGATGTTGTGGTGAGTAACGCTGTGCTGCAGTGGATTCCGAACCACGTCGAGCTGCTACGGCGGTGGGTGGGCGCACTGCCGAAGGGCGCGTGGCTGGCGTTCCAGGTGCCCGGCAACTTCGACTCGCCGTCGCATGAGGCGGTGCGGGAGGTGGCCGGCCGGGCCCCGTTCGCTGACGCCCTGGCCGACATCCGGTTCCGGGCGGGCAAGGTGGTCGAGGACCCGGCCGGCTATGCGGCGGTGCTCAGCGCGGAAGGCTGCACGGTCGATGCCTGGGAGACGACGTATCTGCACCAACTGACCGGGCCGACACCGGTACTGGACTGGATCACCGGAACCGCGTTGACCGACGTTCGTGCCCGGCTGACTGCCGACGCCTGGGAGCAGTACCGCCAGGAGATCATCCCGCTGCTGGCACAGGCGTACCCGCCCCAGCCCGACGGGACGACGTTCTTCCCGTTCCGCCGCATCTTCGTGGTTGCCCAGATCTGATCGCTGCGCGGTTGCCTTATCGGGCAAGGGTTTTGCGCGTACCGATTCATCCGGATCATCGCCACGCGAAAACCGGCTGCTCCAGATGGTCCACCGGGTCGGTGCGGTCCTCCAGGCCGAGCCAGCGTAACTGCAGCAGGATCGCGCCGGTGGGCGCGTGGATCAGGTCGTTGCCCAACGGAATCTGCACCACCGGGCGGGGGCTCTCAGGGATCGATATGAACCGTGGCGAGTCCGCGCGCTGGAGCTGGTGCAATCCGACCCGGTACACCGCCAGCACCTCGTCGGGTGCCGGTCGCGGATCCAGCCGCCCGCCGCCCCACATGACCACCGGCGTCATGACGTACCCGGACCGGGTCGGGTAATCGTCGAGCAGACCCAACACCGACTCGGGCGGCAACTCGATACCGACCTCCTCGTGCAGTTCGCGCCGCGCCGCGTCCACCACGGTCTCACCCGGATCCAGCCGCCCGCCGGGCAGCGCCCATTGGGCGGAATGCGAGCTCAGGCGGGATGTTCTGCGGCACAACAGGAATGCCGCACCGCCCGCGACATCGACCATGCGGCCGTCCAGATTCTGGTCGGGCAGTTCGCGGCCGCCGATCCAGTCGTCGACCGGGGCGGGGTCGATCCGGTCCTCACCCGGCTCCGAATCGACCAGGACGATGGCCACCGCGGCGTGTCGTTTCGTCGGGTCGTCGACCACCCGGCGTTCGTGGCCGGACAGGCGGGTCCGGAGCTGGTCGCGGAGTGCTTCGTCGTACCGGATGGTCACCGCCCGAGGCTACGCCCCGGCAATTCAGGCGGTCGGCGGCATCCCGCAGGCCAGGTACACGTACTTGTGCGGAACGTCGAAAGTGAACGTCCGGGCCGGCAGCGCGGCCAGCACGTCTTGCGGCAGCGCCGTCTTGTAACGCAGGGACATCGACCCGGAGAAGCCCGGATCGATCGCCGAGAGGTCGGGGGCGTCGAGCAGCAGCCCGGACTCGTCCAGTTCGGCCCGCACCATGGTGCCGTCGGGTGCGTCCCATTGGTGGTCGACGGTCTTGGCGCCTTTCTTGGGCACCGAAGACAACGTGCCCAGGACTCGCCGCTCGGTCAGGACGATAGCGCCGACCAGGCTGCGGAGGGTGCTCTTGGCCACCTTGCCCGGCACGTGCCCGGACAACCGGAAGGTCACCGGAACGAACTCGGCGACGTGGATGATGCCCTCGGCGCGCAACTGCTCGCGGATCTCCTCGGGCAGATTTCCGATGCCGAGCATCTTGCGCAGCAGTACCGCCATGCCCTCAGCGTAGACGTCAGCAACACCGGGCGGCCTGGCGTTCGATCAGGACTCGCGCTGGAAGCCGTCATCAAGTGCTGACGTTGTCAGCGCTTGATGACAGCTCCAGATCGAAGGCATCAAGGTCAGAGCGACACGCCGGTCAATCGGCCGCGGGCAGCACGTGCTCGCCGGTCCGGTCGGTCGACAGGCACAGCGAGCAGATGTAGCCGTCGCTCGCGGAGGCCAACATGTCCGGCCGCTCGTATTCGTGGTGGCAGTTCTGGCACCTCAGGTGGTCGGCCGCAGGGTTGCCGTGCTCGTCGTACATCGGCAGGTCGATGCCGTCGTCGGTGCGGCGCAGGTAGTACTTGCCCTTGGTGGCCAGCGCGATGATCGGCGGTAGCACCAGGCCCAGCCCGATCGCGACCAGCGGCGAGTACGGCCGCACCGCCTCGCCCAGCCCGCCGAAGAACGCGATCACCGACAGCCCGGCCGCCAGCAGCATGGATCCGAAGCCCACCGGGTTGAAGGCGTACAGCATGCCGCGGCGGAACTCCGGCTGCATCGGCGACAGCTTCAGCAGGAACTTGTTGAAGACGATGTCGCTGGCCACCACCACGATCCAGGCCATGCCGCAGTTCGCGTAGAAGCCCAGGATGGTGCTGAGGAAGTCGAACATGTTGGCTTCCATCAGCACCAGCGCGATCAGCAGGTTGACGCCGAGGAACACGATCCGGCCCGGGTAGTGCTTGGTGACCCGGGTGTATGAGTTGGTCCAGGCCAGCGACCCCGAGTACGCGTTGGTGACGTTGATCTTGATCTGGCTGATCACCACGAGGATGACGGCCAGGGTCAGCGCCAGCCACTTGGGCAGGAAGTTGTCGTAGATCTCCAGGAACTGGTGCACCGGCTGGTTGGCGATGCCGACGCTGCCGGCGACGTGCGCGATCAGGTACACCGCCAGGAACAGGCCGATGATCTGCTTGGCTGCGCCAAAGAACACCCAGCCCGGGCCGGCCAGGATCAGCCAGGTCCACCACGACCGCTTGTTTTCCGGCGTCTTGGGCGGCATGAAGCGCAGGTAGTCGTTCTGCTCGGCGATCTGGGCGATAAGCGACAGGCACACGCCCGCGGCCATCAGCGTCGACCCGAGATCGAAACCGGTGCCGCCCTTCTCACCCTGGTATGCGAAGAAGTCGTGAACCGACTCCGGGTGCGAGATCAGCAGGTAGCCGAACGGCGCGACCATCAGGATCAGCCACAGCGGGGTGGTCCACACCTGCAGCGTCGAGAGCACCTTCATGCCGTAGATGACCAGCGGGAAGATGATCAGCGTCGAGGCGGCGTAGCCCAGCCACAGCGGTATGCCCAGAGCCAGCTTGAGGCCCTGGGCCATGATCGACCCCTCAAGCGCGAAGAAGATGAAGGTGAACGTCGCGAAGATGACGTTGGTGACCACCGAGCCGTAGTAGCCGAACCCGCTGCCGCGGGTCACCAGGTCCAGATCGATGTTGTAGCGCGCCGAGTAGTAGGCCACCGGAAAACCGGTCAGGAAGATGACGACGGCGAAGATCGCGATCCCGGCCAGCGCGTTGGTGGTGCCGTACGAGATGCCGATGTTGGCGCCGATCGCGAAGTCGGCCAGATAGGCGATGCCGCCGAGGGCCGAGATGCCCACCACGCGCGTCGACCACTTGCGGTAGCTGCGCGGTGCGAACCGGAGGGTGTAGTCCTCCAGGGTTTCCCGCGTGGCTGTCAGCCGGTCCTGATCAGCGTCCGGTGCGGTCACGGCCGGCTGCTCCTCGCGACTGAGCTCTTGAGTCATGCTTAGCGAAGCTATGGTCCGATTGTTTCGCCGCCGTGACGGATGTGTTCCGGGCGGCCGCGAGTATGGACGCGCGTTCGGCGCGACCCACGACGAAAGGAAGGCCCGTGACGATCCGCGCCAGGTGGCTGACGGGACTGGCGGCGGCAGTCGGCTACCTGCTGCTGTGGCTGGGCTGGCTCGGGCACTGGTCCTGGCCGACCGAGCTGGACAGCGCACTGCTCGACTCCGCGTGCCGCTACGGCGTCGCCCACCCCGGCTGGGTGCGGGGTTGGAAGGTGTTTTGCACCGTGTTCGGTCCGTGGACCTTTCAAATGATCGCGGCGGTGGTCGCGATCGTTGCCCTGGTCCGACGGCAGCCCCGGACGGCGATCTTCCTGCTGGTCGCCGTCGAACTGTCCGGGTTTGTGACCGAGATCGCCAAGGACCTTGCGCACCGGGCCCGACCGCTGACGGCACTGACCCACGAACCGACGTGGTCGTTTCCGTCGGGGCATGCGCTGGGCACCATCGCCGGTGCGCTCGCGCTCTGCGCCGTGCTCCGGGTTACCGACCTGGCGTGGCGCCGGTTCGTCGTTGGCCTGTGCGCGGTGATCGTGCTGGCGGTGGGCGTGGGCCGGGTGGTGCTCAATGTGCACTACCCGACGGACGTGCTCGCGGGGTGGTTGCTGGGCTATCTGTGGATCCTCATGTGCCTGCCGATCCTGGCCAGCAGACGGTCAACAGACAGCATTCCCGCGGGCACGTGACACCGGCGTCCCCGCGCTGGTCAGACTGCCGGTGTCCCGGCCGAGGCCCTTTCGTGTCTAAACCTTGACCCGCCCTGGCTTGACCTTCCATCGCACCGTCTCGACCATGGACGGGTGCGCCGACTGTTCGCTTTGCTGTGCGCTGCCGCCATGGCGGTGGCGCTGGCGCCGGTCGGCAATGCCGTGGTCACGCCCTGGTTCGCCAACTCGGTCGGCACCGCCACTCAGGTGATCTCCGTTGTGGGCGTGGGTGGTTCGTCGGCGAAGATGGATGTGTACCAGCGCGACGCGAGTGGCTGGGAGGCTGTCGGCGTCGGTATCCCGGCACATGTCGGCGCCAATGGCATGGTCCCGCAGAGCCACGACGGCAACGAGGCGACGCCGATGGGCATCTTCACCCTGCCGTTCGCGTTCGGCACCGCGCCCAACCCCGGCACCGGCCTGCAGTACGTCCAGACCACGCCGGACCACTGGTGGGACGGCGACGTGCACAGCCCGACCTACAACACCATGCAGGTGTGTAAGAAGTCGCAGTGCCGGTTCGACACCGATCCCGCCAGCGGCACCGAGAACCTCGACATCGCGCCGTACAAGTACGCCGTCGTGATGGGCGTCAACCCGCAGCGCGTCCCCGGCAACGGCGGTGCGTTCTTCGTGCACATCGGCGACGGCCCGACGGCCGGTTGCGTCGCAGTCGACGACGGCACCCTGGTGAAGATCATGAAATGGCTGCAACCGGGAGCGCTGATCGCCGTTGCCAAGTAATCAGATATGAAGAGCCGCGCCGGGTTTCAGCTTGAAGTTCAAGTTCTCCAGCGACATTGTCGCGTCATAGGTGCGGTCGTAGCCGGTGGCACAGATGCGCCAGCCGGCAGCGGTGCGCCGGTAGCGGTCGCGGTAGAACGCGGCGCCGATCAGCATGAAGTTGAAATCGGCTCCGATGACACGATCTTGGAGGTACCAGGTGCCCGTCGCCTCGTCGCCGTTGACGGTGATCTCGGGGTGGTCGACGCGGTGCTCGGTGATGATCTGCGGGCCGAGCGAGGACCGCATGTACTGCACCAGCGAGTCCCGGTCGGAGAACTTGAGTTGATCGCCACCCATCGAGGTGCCGTAGTCGCCGACCACGTCCTCGGTGAGGGTATCCGCGAATTCGTCCCAGTTCTTGGTGTCCAGCGTGCGCAGGTACCGGTACTTCACTTGCTTGATCTCATCGATATCGCCCATGGCGGACATTGCAACACACCTGACGCACAGCGTCGGCCGGTTTGGTCCACAGGGTGGACACAGCGGACCAAAAGTAATCTGCGAGAACAGCGTTCGCGGTGTGTCAGACCAGGCGTACCGCGGTTGCGGGCTATGGTGGACACGTTATGAGCGACCCGCTGGGGTTGTCGATCGGGACGACCAACCTGGTTGCGGCGCGCGTCGGCAATCCACCCATCGTGCGGCGAGCGGTGTTGAGTCTGTTCGGCGACCGCGCGCCCCAGATCGGCCTGCCCGCAGGCGACGGGGCTGTCACGCTCACCGGTTTCGTCGAGCGCGTCGGTGATCCCGTGCCGATAGTGGCGCCCGATGGCACCTCCTATCACGCCGACCAATTGGTGGTCGAAGCACTCGACGCGATGGTCGAGGCGACCGGTGGCGAGCCCCCCGCCGGACAGCTGGCGATTTCCGTTCCAGCGCACTGGGACACTGCGATGCTGCGCGCGATGCGGGCCGCCATGCGATCGAATCCGAGCCTGGCCCCCAACGGTGTGCCCGCACGGTTGGTGTCCGACGCGGTCGCGTCGCTGACCGCCCTGCACGCCAACCCGGGGCTGCCCGACGCCGGCACCGCCGTCCTGCTCGACTTCGGTGGTGGCGGCACCAGCATCACGCTGGCCGCGGCGGATTCGTCATTCGAACCCATTGAGACCGTGCGGTACAGCGAGTTCTCCGGCGATCACGTCGACCAACTGCTGCTCGCGCACGTTTTGAACCGGGTCGGCGGCTCCGATGGTCCGGATACCGCGGGCACCGCGGCCGTCAGCTCACTGGAGAAGCTTCGCGAATCCTGCTGCGCGGCAAAGGAACAACTGTCCACGGCCGAGACTGTCACGATCCAGGTGGACATCCCTGGCCACAGCGGCGCCATCGAGGTGACCCGTACCGAATTGTCCGGGCTGTTGACCGAACCGTTGGCCGGCGTCTTCAGTGAACTCGATGATCTGTTGCAGCGCAACAAGATTGCCTGGAAGAACGTCAGCTCGGTGGTGGCCGTCGGCGGTGGCGCACGGATACCGCAGGTGAACCTGCGGCTGTCCGAACACCTCGCCTCCCACGGCGCCGGCGGTGCCTTGGTGACCACGCCGCAGCCCGCGCTCGACGCAGCGGTGGGGGCCGCCCTGTTCGCGGTGTACGGGGCCGACGCCGACGCCCAAACCGGAATGGCTCCCGCCGCGGTCCTGGACGGCACCGCGGCGATGGATGCCGTCGAGGCCGGCACGGCCACCGCGCCCGCCTTGGTCGACGATCTGGACCTACCCCCCAACACCGCAGCCGACCGTGCTGTGAAAGCCACGGGCCCGGCGCTGGCCTGGTCAGACGACGCCGGCGGTTCAGACGTGCTGCCGTACACCGGTGACGACGTTTTCGCCGACACCACCGTTACCCGCGCGATCGCTCAGTACGTGCCGCCGACCGGGCCCGTGGCCACCGAGCCGTCCAAGGCCTGGCAACGGCTGCCATTGGTGATCTTCGGCGTGACGGCGATGGCGGCCGTCGCCGCCGTCGGCGGCGTGACCATCGTGTTGACCGGTGACCGCAAGCCCGTCGCTCCCAGTCCGGCACCGTCGGCCAGCCAGGCGCCGACACCTCCGCCGACCATCGTTCCGCCACCGCCGCCCAGCACGGTCACCGTGACCAGTGAGGTACCGGCTCCCGCGCCGCCCCCCCCGCCCCCGCCACGTCCGACGTACCAGCCGCCGGACACTCACACGCCCGCTCCGACGTTTTTAATGATACGGCGAGCACCGAGATCTACACCACCGCCGGTGACG
>JARLGS010000618.1 GCA_031292695.1 Mycobacterium sp.
AAGCTGGCCGGCGACGAATTGGCATAGGAGCGGTTCAGCGTCAGCGGGGCGTACTCGAAGCGGGGCAGGTTGTGTTGCAGGGTCTTGAAGTTGCGCTGAGGGATCGGGTCGCTGAGGAAGCCGTTGGCCGAGGCGGCGTTACGGTTCGTGACGACGTAGGCGTCGGGAGTCGGCAGAAGGGTATGGGCCAGCATCTGGAGCTGGCTGACCGTGATGCCGCCGTTAAGTTGCCCGTCGGCGGCGTAGTCGAAGAAATTGAACCTGCGCTGGAGGGCGCCCGGCTGGTCGGGGTTCTCGCCGGCCGCCGTCGGGGAGGTGACGTCCGTGGTGGCCGTGCCGCCGAGGAGGCGAGCCATCGCGCCGGCCTCGGGCAGTCCCATCTTGGCGGAGTTGTTGACGAACTCCTGAATGCTCTGGGCGGTGATGATGCCGTTGTTGTTCGACTCGAGGTACTGGAGGTCGTTGTGGCTGATCAGGTAGTTGAGCGCCTCATAACCTTCGATGGCGGCGACGGCGTCACCGACGCTGAGCCGGGCGTAGCTCTTGTAATTGTTGCTGCCGGTGATGGTCGCGGGCGTCGACGCGCTCAGGCCGTCGTTCGCGTCGGTGACCGGCACCGCGGTCCAGGCCAGGATGCCGTTGATGCCGTTGGGGTTGTTCCACGCGTTTAGGTTGAGGACGGAGCCCGCCCCAAAGTTCAGGCTGTCGACCCCGACGGGCGTGGTCAGGTAGGCATCGCTGGTGACGCCGTTGGCCTGGCTGAGCTGCGTCCAGTAGTTGAGCGCGGACGAGACCAACGCATACGCGCCGGTCACCTCGGCCGCGGAAAGCGACGTGCCGGATTGGTTGAAGACCAGGTTGTCCGTGTTGTCGGTAGCCGTGGTCGTGCCGGTGGTCGTGCCCGTGGTCACGAAGGTCCGTCGGAACGTCGGCACGTCGAGCGCCGGGGCGGCGAAGTCGGTCGTGTTGCTCCGGTTGGCCGACGCCAGGATGCGGTCGCTGTAGATCGCGAAATTGCCGGCCGTGAGGAGGTTCAGGTTGTTGCCGCCCGTGGAAGTCGTGGTCGTCGTCGACGTCGTGCTGCTGGACGTGCCGCCGATCGTGTTGCCGTTGTAAACCAGAATCGGACCGGTCGGCCGGGGCACGACGCCCTGGGGCGGGTCGGTCGGCGGCGTGCTCGGCAGCGCGGTGAACGGGAACGGAATGGTGCCGGTGACCGAAATCACCTCGTTCAGGATGGCCGGCAGCGACATGCCGTTGTCATCACCGACGTTCTTGTTGTCGGAGTTGTCGTTGCCGAAAATCCCGTTGCCATTGCCGCTGGTCCCGCTGCTGCCGCTGCTGCTCCCCTTGCTGGAAGTACTGCTGCTGGTGCTGCCCGTGGTCGTACCACCGGTGCTGCTCGTGGAAGCGACTGCGGCGGCGTAGGGCTCACCCAGCTCGCCGGAGGCGGCGATCGGCGCGATGCCCAGCTTGAGGAACTTGTGCAACTGGAACTTCAGGGCGTTGACGACCTGCGGGTAGCGGCGATAGGCGTCCCCCTCGCTGGCGAAAGTCTCCAGGGTGCCGAAGGCAAACGTCGAGGCAACCACGCGGTCGACGGTGTTCGGCCGGATCGGGTCGGCCACGTATGGGTGCGTGGCCACGTACTTCATCCCCTTCCAGACGTTCTGGGACGAAGTGACGGCATTCGACGTGTTGCTGACGGTTGTTCCGGTCGTGCTGGTGGTCCCGCTGTTGGTGCCCGTGGTGGTACCTGAACCGCTGGTCTGCGTGAAGCCGGTACTCACCTGGAACGGGTTGAAAACATTGACCGGAACGATCGTTGCCTGCGGCACGAATTGGGCGACGACCCCCGCGACCAGGGTGCCGTGGCCATCCGCGCCGGTGCTTGTCAGCGTCCCGGCGGCGGTCGAGGTCGTGCCGTTGGTGGTGGTCGTCGTCGTTGTGCCGCTGGTGGTACCGGGCGCGTTGTCCTGATTGCCGAAGCCGTTGGTGATCACGTCGGCACCGTTGGCGACGCGTCCCCGGAACGCGCTCGTGTTGGCATCGACACCGGTGTCGACAATCGCCACCGCGGAACCCTGGCCGTCGTAGGGAACGGCAAGCGTCCGCAGGTCGTTCAAGCCGATGAGCGAGCCGCTGGTCGCGCTGGCGAGGGAGGTCACGGTCTTGAACTGCCAGATGGCGTCGTTGTCCGACGCGTAGAGCGTCGTGCCGTCGGCCGAGAAGGCGATGCTGAGCGACGAGTCCTGGAAGCTGGTCGAGTCCTGGGCGCCGGAGGTATTGAAGCCCTCGGCGAAGATGGTGACCGTGCCGTTGGGCTCGATGCGCAGGATGCGACCGCCGGTGGCGTTGGTGCCGCCCGTCGTGTTGCCGTTGGTCAGGATG
>JARLGS010000619.1 GCA_031292695.1 Mycobacterium sp.
AGCCGGCCGCAGCATGTAGCCCACGCCGCGCACCGTGTGGATCATCGGCTCGCGACCGGTGTCGATCTTCTTCCGCAGGTACGAGATGTACAGGTCGACGATGCTCGACTTGCCGCCGAACCCGTAGTTCCACACCCGGTCAAGAATCTCCGCACGGCTGATCGCCCGGCGTGGGTTGCGCATCAGGTACCGAAGCAACTCGAACTCGGTGACAGTAAGTGCCAGCGGTTCGCCGGCCCGGGTCACCTCGCGGCTGGCGCCGTTGAGCACCATGTCACCGACCTTGAGCACCTCGTCGGACTGCGGCGCCAGGTGGCTGGACCGGCGGAGCAACCCGCGCAGCCGCGCCACCAGCTCCTCCAAGCTGAAGGGTTTGGTCATGTAGTCGTCGGCGCCGGCGGTCAATCCCGAAACCCGGTCCATGACGGAATCCCGAGCGGTCAGGAACAGCGTGGGGGTGTACCCCTCGGCCTCCCGGACGCGCTGCAACAACTGCAGGCCGTCGGTGTCGGGCAGCATGATGTCCAGCACCACGATGTCCGGTTCCATCTCGCTGAACTTGGCCACCGCGTCGCGGCCATTGTGCGCGACCTCGACGACCCACCCCTCGTAGTGCAGCGCCATCTTGATCAGATTGGTCAGCGCCGGTTCGTCATCGACCAACAGCACGCGGATCGGCGACCCGTCGGCACGTTCCATGCGAGGCAACTGACCCAGCACGGCGGCCCGGGGATGACGCTCTCGTGGTGGCACCGACATCGTGGTCATTCTTCCATTGTGTTGAGCGCACAGATGGCTGTCACTGCGTTCATATGGACTTCAAATAATAGTCATTGAATATGATTCATGTCACCCTGATGCGCAAATGTGACGTGGATCGAGAACCGTTGCCAGGCAGCCACTTTGGCCTGGCATTTTCATCCGTTCACAAGGCCCGGACATCGGCGATTCCGCAGAGCCGGCGCGTTGACGAATTCACCAGACAAAGACTCACGCCGAGAAAATTTGCGTTCTCTATGCGAACGCCAAACGTTCTTGACCGCCCCCTGGACCGATAAATACTCTCGCCCTTAGCAATTGGCACCGGTTCCCGTCGCGGTCGCCAGCACAGATATGGAACACGTTGTTGTGCAACGTCTTCCATCGACAATGACGTCGGCATTCCACGCGGTTCGGGCATCCGGACCGCGCACCTGCACCCGTCCAATGGACATCTATCCGGAACGGAAACCTAGGCATGCTAGAAACCGCCTCGCCGGCAAGCGGATTGCGCGCCATACTGCGTTACGACTTGCCCGCGTCACTCGTGGTATTCCTGGTGGCACTGCCGTTGTCACTGGGCATCGCCGTCGCCTCCAATGCGCCGATCCTGGCCGGCATCATCGCCGCCGTCGTCGGCGGCATTGTCGCCGGCGCACTCGGTGGCTCGCCGCTGCAGGTGAGCGGACCGGCCGCCGGCCTGACCGTCGTGGTCGCCGGGCTCATCGCCGAGTTCGGTTGGGCAGCGACGTGCGCGATCACGGTGGGCGCCGGCGTCCTGCAGATCCTGTTCGGCCTGAGCCGCGTGGCCCGGGCCGCGCTGGCGATCTCGCCGGTAGTCGTGCACGCGATGCTGGCCGGCATCGGCATCACCATCGCGCTGCAGCAACTGCACGTGCTGCTGGGCGGCAAGTCCAACAGCAGCGCGGGAGAGAACATCGAAGAGCTGCCCGCGCAGCTGATGAACATCCACGGCCCTGGACTCCTGCTCGGCATGCTGGTCATCGTCACCCTGGTGGGCTGGCGCTGGGTGCCGGCCCCGGTCAACCGGATTCCCGGCCCGCTGGTCGCCATCGTCGGCGTGACAGCGTTGTCCGTCCTGCTGCCGTTCGACGTCAAGCGGATTCAGCTGAACGGCTCGCTGCTGGATTCGCTGTCGCTGCCGACCCTGCCGACCGAAGACTGGGACGGCGTCATCGCCGGGGTGCTGACTGTGGCACTGATCGCCAGTGTGGAGAGCCTGCTATCAGCGGTCTCGGTGGACCGCATGCACAACGGTCCGCGCACCAACTTCGACCGCGAGCTGATCGGCCAGGGTGCGGCCAACGTCGTCTCCGGCGCCATCGGTGGCCTGCCGATCACGGGCGTCATCGTGCGCAGCGCCACCAACGTGAAAGCCGGCGCCAAGACCCGGGCCTCGGCGATCCTGCACGGCGTCTGGATCCTCGCGTTCGCGGTGCCCTTCGCCGGCCTGGCCCAGCTCATCCCGACCGCGGCGCTGGCCGGGCTGCTGATCGTCATCGGCTGCCAGCTGGTCAAGCGCGCACACATCGAAACCGCCCAGCGCACAGGCGATATCGCGGTTTACCTGGTCACGGTTCTGGGCGTGGTCTTCCTGAACCTGCTCGAAGGCGTGCTGATCGGGCTCGGCCTGGCGGTGGCGCTGACCGTCTGGCGGGTGATGCGCGCCAAGATCGTCACCGAGCACATCACGGAGAACAACTGGCGCATCGTGATCGAGGGTTCCGTCAGCTTCCTGTCGCTGCCCCGGTTGACGTCGGCCCTGGCCGCGGTTCCGCCCGGCGCCGACGTCACGGTGGAACTGTCGGTCGACTTCATCGACCACGCTGCGCACGAGACCATCGACGAATGGAAGCGGCAGCATGAGGCCGCCGGCGGGTCGGTGGACATCCATGAGCACGGCACCGTCGAACTGCACAGCACCGCAGCCGGTCCGCCGGCTCGTAACTTCAACCCGTTCGACAAGCGGTCCGGCGTCTTCCCATGGAAGTCGCAGTCGCAGACGACCTCGGTGATGGACGGTCTGGCGACCTACCACCGCCGCACCGCCCCGGTGCTGCGCCCGCACATGGAGGACCTGGCCCACCAACAGACACCGGAGACCCTGTTCATCACGTGCGTCGATTCGCGGATCGTGCCGAACGTCATCACCAGCAGCGGCCCTGGTGACCTGCTGACCGTCCGCAACGTCGGCAACCTGGTCCCCGCTGACCGGGCTGACGCGTCGATCGAGGCAGCCATCGCGTTCGCCGTTGACGTGCTTCAGGTTTCGTCGATCGTGGTGTGCGGTCACTCGAGCTGCGGCGCCATGACGGCACTGCTGAGCAGCGACCGCCCCGCCGACGACTACCTGCACACCTGGCTGCAGCACGGTGACGCCGTACTGCACGCCTTCGACCAGGGCCGGCACCCGGTGGCGCAGGCTGCGGCAGGCGAGGGATTCGGCATCGTGGACCAGCTGTCCATGGTCAACATCGCGCATCAGGTACAGACGTTGGCCTCGCACCCGCTGGTCCGGGCCCGGTACCGCGCCGGCGAACTCGACGTGATCGGGTTGTTCTACGACATCGGTACCGCAGCGGCGTTGCGGATTACACCTGCCGGAGTCGACCGCCTGGTGGAGGTCTCCGAGCAGCCGAATAGCTGACCGCCGACGACGGCCCGGGTGTGCGCCGAACGGCTCAAGATCCCCGCCGAAATCGACGAAATGGCCGCTTCCACTCGCACTTTGCGGCCGATTCGTCCGTTTCGGCGGGGAATGTAACTATCGGCCGGCCATTCGCTCCAAGCGCGCGATCCGGTCGTCGATCGGCGGATGAGTCGAGAACAGCTTGCCGATCTTCTCGCCGGCCCGGAACGGGTTGGCGATCATCAGATGCGCCTGGTCGGCCAGCTGCGGCTCAGGTGGCAGCGGTGCCTGCTGCACTCCGGCGGTGATCTTGCGTAACGCGCTGGCCAGGGCCAGTGGGTCGCCGGTCAGCTCGGCGCCGGACTGGTCGGCCTGGTACTCCCGCGACCGCGACACCGCCAGCCGGATGATCGTCGCCGCCAATGGGCCGACGATCGAAAGCACCAGCAGGACAAACGGATTGGGTCGGTCTTCGCGGTCTCCGCCGAACATGCCGATGAAGTAAGCCACATTGACCAGCGCGGTGACCACCGACGCCATCGCGCCCGCCACGCAGGAAATCAGGATGTCGCGGTTGTAGACGTGGGACAGTTCGTGCCCCAGCACCGCCCGCAGTTCCCGCTCGCTGAGGATGTTCAGGATGCCGGTGGTGCAGCACACCGCCGCATTGCGCGGGTTGCGCCCGGTCGCGAAAGCATTGGGCGCGGCGGTGTCGCTGATGTACAGCTGCGGCATGGGTTGGCGCGCGGTCGTGGCCAGCTCGCGAACGATCCGGTACATCGCCGGCGCCTGCATCTCGCTGACCGGCTGCGCGTGCATGGCCCGCAGCGCCATCTTGGCGCTGTTGAAGTAGACGTACGCGTTCATGCCGACGGCGAACAGCACCGCCAGGTACATGATGTTCTTGCCGAACAGCGAGCCGATCAACACGATGAGCGTCGAGAAACCCACCAGCAGCGCGAACGTCTTCGCGGTGTTCGCGTGTGGATGCCAGGTCATCAGCTACCTCCAGAAACGCAGTCAGTGCTCGCTGAAATTAACGCGTGGCGGATTGCGCCTGGTTCCGTTGTGTCCCGATTGGTGGTCAGCCGTGCCGGTCAGCCGTGTACTCCACCAAGTTCTCCAGCGCCAACCGGCCGGGCAGGTTCGGCAGATTGGTCAATTCGGACCGGGCTTCGGCGGCGAACCGCTGCACAGTGCGCTTGGCCTCGGCCATTCCCGGCGACGACCGCAGCAGCCCCAGCGCCTCGGCAAGGTCCGCGTCGTTGTCGATCGGCGTGGCCAGTAGGGCCCGCAGCCGGTCGGCCTGGGTGCCGGTTTCGCGCAGCGCGAACAGCACCGGCAGGGTGTGCACGCCCTCGCGCAGGTCGGTCCCAGGCACCTTGCCCGACTCGTCCGGGTCGCTGTCGATGTCGATGATGTCGTCAGAAATCTGGAATATGGTCCCCACGATGCCGCCGAGCCGGCTCAGCCGCTCGATCTGCTCCTCATTGGCGCCGGAGAACGTCGCACCGAACCGGCCGGACGCCGCGATCAGGCACGCGGTCTTCTCGTACACCACCTTGAGGTAGTGCTCCACCGGGTCGGCGCCCTCGACCGCGCCGCGGGTCTCGCGCATCTGACCGGTGACCAGCTGGGCAAAGGTGTCGGCGATGACGCGGACGGCGTCCGGTCCCAGCCGGGACACCAGCCGCGAGGCGGTGGCGAACAGGTAGTCGCCGGCCAGGATCGCAATGTTGTTGCCCCAGCGGGCATTCGCGCTGTCCGCGCCCCGCCGCACCTGAGCCTCGTCCATGACATCGTCGTGATACAGCGTCGCCAGATGCACCAGCTCGATCACCGCACCGGCGATGGCGACATCCGAGTCGTCGGGCTGCGGCCCCAGCGACGCCGACAGCACAGTGAACAGCGGACGGAACCGCTTGCCACCGGCCTGGAACAGGTGCTGGACCGCCTCGGCCATCAACTCGTCGGCTTTGCCCAGCTCGGTCGACATCAGGTCTTCGATACGCGCGACCGCGTCACGAACCTGCGCGGCAAAGGTCGCGTCACCAAAGTCCACGCCCGCGACCACTGTCGCTGGTGTCTTCATTGCTCCAACATACTGGGCGACATGGTCGTGCATGCAGATGTGGTCGTGGTCGGTGCCGGGCCGGCGGGGTCCGCGGCTGCCGCGTGGGCAGCCCGGCGGGGCCGCGATGTCCTGGTGATCGATTCGGCGCAGTTCCCGCGGGACAAAGCCTGCGGCGACGGGTTGACTCCGCGCGCCATCGCGGAGCTGCAGCTTCTCGGGCTGGGCCAGTGGCTGGACGGGCGGGTCAGCCACCACGGTCTGCGGATGGCCGGGTTCGGCGCCGACGTCGAGGTGCGCTGGCCCGGCCCGTCGTTTCCCTCGATCAGCAGCGCCGTGCCGCGCACCGAACTGGACGACCGGATACGACAGGTCGCCGCCGATTCCGGCGCCAAGATGCTGTTGGGCGTCAAGGCCGTCGGTGCCGAGCACGACGCAACCGGCCGAGTGTGCACGTTGAAGCTCGACGACGGCCAGGAGATCGGTGTGGGCGAGCTCGTGGTTGCCGACGGCGCCCGCTCGACGCTGGGCCGCGTATTGGGCCGGGTGTGGCACCAGGAGACCGTGTACGGGGTGGCGATCCGCGCGTACATCGAGACGCCACGGCACGCGGAGCCATGGATCACCTCGCACCTGGAGCTGCGGTCCCCCGAGGGTGAGGTGCTGCCGGGGTACGGCTGGATTTTCCCGCTGGGCAACGGCGAGGTGAACATCGGCGTGGGCGCACTGGCCACCGAGCGTCGGCCCGCCGACGCGGCGCTGCGTCCGCTGCTCGCCCACTACACCGAGTTGCGCCGCGACGAGTGGGGTTTCGACGGCCAGCCGCGGGCGGCCAAGTCGGCACTGCTGCCGATGGGAGGCGCGGTGTCCGGCGTGGCCGGGCCGAACTGGATGTTGATCGGTGACGCGGCCGCCTGCGTGAACCCACTCAACGGCGAAGGCATCGACTACGGCTTGGAGACCGGACGGCTGGCCGCCGACCTGCTGGGGTCCGGTGATCTGAGTGCGGCCTGGCCCGCCTTGCTGCAGGAGCACTACGCCGCGGGATTCTCGGTGGCGCGCCGGCTGGCGATCCTGCTGACGGTGCCACAGTTCCTGCCACTGGCCGGGCCGGTGGCGATGCGTTCGCAGTTCCTGATGAAGGTGGCGGTCCGGGCCATGGGCAACCTGGTGACCGAAGACGATGCCGACTGGGTCGCCCGGGTCTGGCGCCGGGCCGGACGCGGGTCACGCCGACTGGATCAGCGGAAACCGTTCAGCTGATCGGCGGGATTACCGGTACTCGCAGAGGTAGGCGGTCTCGACATCGGTGCGCACACCGAACTTGCTGTTGGCGGGCACGGTGAATTGCGTTCCGGCGGCGAAGGTTTCCCACGCGTCGCGGCCGGGCAGCTGGACGGTCAACGCGCCGGAGACCACCGTCATGATCTCGAGCTGCGAGGTACCGAACTCGTACTCGCCGACCGCCATGACACCGACGGTGGCCGGTCCCTCCGGGTTCGTGAAGGCGATCGACGCAACGTTGCCGTCGAAATACTCGTTGACCTTGAACACTGCGACTCCTCGAACTCGGATGAGCGGCCAGAATAGCGGGGCGCCATGCTGCGGCCACCACCTAGACCACGTATTTGAGCACCCCGAGCATCGCATTCTCGTCAGCCGGTTCAGTGGTGCACTCGCGCAATGCAGCGTGCACGGCATCGACGTCCATTCCCGTGCCGATGCACACCAGCTGGGTGCCCACGCCACGGCGTTTCTGTAGCCGCAATGAGCCGCCCACCAGCTGCAGCAGATACCGGTGCCCCGCGCCGAAGTCGACGAAACCCTTTGCCCGGTACAGACCTTCGGGACGGTCCCGCAGCAGCTCGAGGAACCGGCGCGGATTCACCACGGTCTCGGCGGTGAATTCGACAGTCTGAAATGCGGCGTGCTCGTGGTTGTGCTCGTCGTG
The DNA here is from genome assembly GCA_031292695.1 of Mycobacterium sp. Lineage (GTDB taxonomy): Bacteria > Actinomycetota > Actinomycetes > Mycobacteriales > Mycobacteriaceae > Mycobacterium. The sequence continues at coordinate 7,432 of JARLGS010000619.1, forward strand.
CAACAACTCGTCGAGTGACATCTGGGCCGCCGGAGCGCGCTGGGCCGGCGGGTCGATCAGCAGCTCCGGATCGATGCGGGCAAAGTTGGTGGGCAGCACCGGAGTTCGCGGCGCCACCTCATTGATCCTGGCGGTGATGGCGGCGACGGCAGCGGGGGCAGCACCGTCACCGGCCTCGTCGGCCTCGTCGGCCTTGTTGAGCAGTACCAGGTCGGCCACCCGGACCGCGTGCTCCAACCCGGCTGCCGGGTTCGCGGCGTCCACCACCAGCACCAGGCCCACATAGTGAAAACGCTTGTCGTCCGCGGTGATCAGAGTGCGCGCCACTGCGGGCGGTTCGGCAACGCCGCTGGCTTCCACCACGATCAGGTCGAGCGCGGGGCGCACCGTAGCCAGCTTGCCCAGCATCTCGGCCGTTTCGCCGTCGTCGACCGCACAGCAGATACATCCGTTGGACAGCGACGCCATGGCATCGACCTGGCCGGCGACCAGCATGGCGTCGATGTTGACCGACCCAAAGTCGTTGACCAGCACGCCGATTCGCACGCCACGACTGTTGTGCAGCAGATGGTTCAGCAGGGTGGTCTTGCCCGCGCCGAGGAAACCGGCGACGGCCAGTACCGGAACACTCAAGGCTTGATGGCGGCGTGCAACGCGACGATGCCACCGGTCAGGTTGCGCCAGCGGACCTGAGACCAGCCCGAGTCGGCGATCTGGCGAGCGAGGTCGTCCTGGTCGGGCCAGGCC
>JARLGS010000620.1 GCA_031292695.1 Mycobacterium sp.
GATATGCGGTATGGAACGCTACGCCGCCCGCCACCGCGGTCCGGTCGTCGACCCCATCCGGAATGCGGGCCAGCGCACCCGGCGGGACACTGACCTGTTCGGCGAACGCGCCGTACATGGCGGCACCGGTCACGCGGTCACCGACCGCGAAACCGTTTGCGCCGGGGGCCGCTTCGATGATCTCGCCCGCGAACTCGCTGCCGCACACGAACGGCGGCGGCACACTCACCTGATAGCGGTTGGCGATGAGGAGCACGTCCGGGAAGTTCACCGCGGCGACTGACACCCGGACCAGGAACTGGGCGGGTGCGGCGGTGATGGTCGGCAGGTCCTCGATCTGAACCACTTCGGGTTCGCCGTACTGAGGGCAGACTGCTGCGCGCATGATCAGCCACGGTAATCGGTCGAGGCAGCCAGTTCGGCGGCCGAGGCCATGAGTTCGGGCACTATGGGCCCGAAGGCCTGCAGCTTCACGTCGTCACCCGCGCGCTGGAAGCCCTGCTCCAGCACGATCGCCAGCTTCCACTTGGCCAGAATCAGGTAGTAGTCCAGATCGTCGACCTGACGTCCGGACACCTCGGCGTAGTGGGCGACCACCTGATCGCGGGTCGGCATGTAGCGCATGTCGACATAGCCGGTTTCGGATGCCTCCGGCGCCGACGGGTCGTCGGGCCAGCCCTGGACCATCCAGGCCAGATCCAGCTTCGGGTCGCCGACGGTACCCATCTCCCAGTCGACCAGTGCGGCCAGTTGCGCCGGGCCGCCGTGCCGGTACATCACGTTGGCGAACTGGTAGTCGCCGTGCATCAGGCCGGGGATGAAATCTATTGGCGCATGGTGCCGTAGCCATTCGGTGGCGACGTCCAGGCCATCGATGTCGCGGCCCTTGATCCGTTCGAAGAACCCGGTCCAGCGCTGCACCTGACGTTCGTGGAACCCGTCCGGACGGCCCAAATGCTGCAGGCCCTTGGCCTGCCAGTCCACCTTCGACAGCAGCGCGATTCCTTCGGCCAGTTGGTAACTCAGACCGGGGCGCAGGGTGTTGTCGGAGTGGAACGGCACGGGCCAGGTGCGCTGATCGATCGGGGACCAGCCGTCGACGAAACCCATCACGTAGAACGGGCGGCCCAACACCGAAGCGTCCGAGCACACTCCGATGGCTTTGGTGGACGGCACCTCGGTGCCGTCCAGGGCCTCGATGATCTGCCACTCGCGCAGGATGCCCTTGTCGCGGTCCGCCGGGGCGCCCGGCGGTGGGAGCCGGATGACGCTGCGGTATTCGCCGCGGGTGATCAGGTAGATGATGTTCTGGGTGCCGCCGGACAGGAACTTGACCTCGGTCGGTTCGCCCATCCCGGGCAGGCCGGCGTCGTCCATCCATGCGGCCAGGCGTTCGATGTCGATCACGGGCTCGGCACTGCTCACAGGTTTCCGACCTCCAACTCCAGGTATTCGGCGTACTTGGCCTGTGCCGCTTCGCGTTTGCCGGGCAGCCACTCGGTGGGCCACTGGCCGTCGGTGGCGCGGTAGTCCCGCAGCACCTGCTTGGCGACCGTGGTCTTGTGCACCTCGGTGGGTCCGTCGGCCAGACCCATCACCGCCGCGCCGGTGACCATGGCCAGGAACGGCATCTCGTTGGTGACACCGAGCGCCCCGTGTACCTGCATTGCGCGCCAGGCGATGTCGTGCAACACCGTGGGCATGACGACCTTGACCGCAGCGATGTCCTTGCGGACCTTCTTGTAATCGTTGTACTTGTCGATCTTCCATGCGGTGTGCAGCACCAGCAGCCGGAATTGCTGCAGCTGCGCCCACGAGTCGGCGATGTAGGCCTGGATGGCCTGCTTGTCCGCCAGCAGGCTACCGGCGGTGTGCCGGGACAGCGCCCGCTCGCACATCATGTCGAGGGCCTTCTGGGCCAGCCCGATGGTGCGCATTGCGTGGTGGATACGGCCCCCACCGAGCCGGGTCTGGGCGATGACGAATGCCTGGCCCTCACCACCGAGCACAGCGGAGTTCGGCACCCGCACATTGTCGTAGTGGATCAGCGCGTGTGAGCCGTGACCATCGGACTCGCCGTACAGCGCCGAGTTCCGCACGATCGTCACTCCGGGCGTGTCAGTCGGCACCAGGAACATCGACATCCCTTGGTAGGGACTGACATCCGGATTCGTCACCACCATGACGATCAGGAACGAGGAGGTCGAAGCGTTGGAGGAGAAGAACTTGTAACCGTTGATCACCCAGTCCCCATCTCCGGAGCCGTCGCGGACCGCGGAGGTTTTGAATTGGGTGGGGTCAGCCCCACCCTGCGGTTCGGTCATCGAGTAACAGGAGAAGACCTCGCCGTCGAGGAGCGGTCGCAGGTACTGCTCCTTCTGCTCTGGAGTGCCGTAGTGCGCGAGGATCTCGGCGTTGCCGGTGTCCGGTGCCTGGCAACCGAAGATGATGGGCGCCCATTGGCTGCGGCCGAGGAGCTCGTTGAGCAAGGCCAGCTTGACCTGGCCGTAGCCCTGGCCACCGAGTTCGGGGCCAAGGTGGGTGGCCCACAAGCCTTTTGCGCGTACCTGTGCCTTGAGTGGGTCGACCACCTTTCGGCGCGGCTCGTCGAGCGGGGTGAACTGCAGGTGCGGCCAGATCAGGTCGAGCGGTTCGACCTCGTCGCGCACGAAGGCGTCGGCCCAGTCCAGTAGCTCCTGGAACTCTGCATCGGTTTCGAAATCCCAAGCCATGACGTCTCCTTCAATTCTCGGTCTGCTGGATTCCAGCGATCAGGGTGCAGATGTCGGCGCCGACCACCTCGGCGAAAGACCCGTGCTGGAAAGCGCCGGCGGCCCAATGCCGGGCGCCTTCGCTGACCATGGTCATGGCCAGGTAGGCCAAGTGGTCGACATTGGTCGCGTCGGGCAGCTTGCCGTCGGCGCGGGCCCGCTCGAACAGTTCGGTGAACATGCCGCTGTCGAGATCGGGTGCGGCGGTGGTGCCATCGGCCAAGATACGGTGCTCGTGGCGATAGCCCTCGAGGATGGTCTCGATGATCAGTTCGTGCGGATTGCGGGCCATGGATTTCTCCATGCTGCGCAGCGCCGCGGAGATGACCTCGGCGATGTCGTAGCCGGTGTGCGCGCTGAGCAGATCGGCGATGGTGCGTCGGGCCGAGCGGGTTGACATGACGCCGACCTCGAACAGCACGTCTTCCTTGCGCGGGAAGTAGAAGTAGAACAGTGCCTTCGAGACGCCGGCGGCCCGGCAGATATCGGCGACGGTGGTGCTCGCGTAGCCGTTGGTGCGCCACAGGGCCATCGCGGCCTGCACCAGCAGGCGCTTGGTCTCCTTGGAACGGGTCTGCGCCAGCGAGGCACGACGCTGACCACGGTCAGCGCTGACTTCGCCTGCCAACTCCGGCATATTCGCACCATAATGCCGAATCCAAAATTTGACCAGGGTCAACTTCGACCTGGGATTCGACGGCGGGTGTCGGGTCAGTGGGCAATCGCCGGACCCACCCGTTGACGGAAGGCCGGCGCTGTGAAAATCTTGATGTTCAATAGCGAGAGTCGCATTCTCCTATTGCGAGATCGCCGAAACGGAGCGCAGATGGCGGACAGCCTGACCGACATGGATTTCTTCCGGGATGACCGGTTGGTGGCCGACCCGTATCCCTACTTCGAGGCGCTGCGCAGCAAGTGTCCGGTCGCGCCGGAGAACCACCACGGCGTCACCATGGTCAGTGGCTGGGACGAGGCGGTAGCGATCTACAACGATGCCGACACCTTCTCTTCGGTCACCTCGGTGACTGGCCCGTTCCCCGGTTTCCCGGTGCCGCTGGCCGGCAAGAGCAAGGACGAGATCAGCGCGCTGATCGAAAAGCACCGTCCCGAACTGCCTTTCAGCGACCAGTTGCCGACGCTGGACCCGCCCACCCACACCAATCACCGGGCCCTGCTCATGCGGCTGATCACCCCTAAGCGTCTCAAGGAGAACGAGGACGCGATGTGGAAGCTTGCCGACGAGGTGCTCGACACCTTCCTGGAGCCGGGGGAGGGGGAATTAATCAAGGGCTTCGCCAGTCCGTTCACCTTGCTGGTGATCGCTGACCTGCTCGGCATCCCGGAGGAAGACCGGGACACCTTCATCAACGGCATCAGTCACAACGCCGGCGGCGGCGTGGGCGGTACCGGTGAGGAGGCCCTCGCGCACAGCCCGCTGGAATTCCTTTACGACCTATTTGCCTCCTACGTCTCCGATCGGCGAGCGAACCCACGCGACGACGTGATGACCGGAATGGCCACCGCAACTTTCCCGGACGGCTCCATTCCGGATGTCGGAGATGTTGCGCGCGTTGCCACCAACGTGTTCTCGGCCGGGCAGGAGACCACGGTCCGGCTGTTGGGCACCGCGCTGAAGGTGATCGGGGATCGGCCCGACATCCAGGCACGGCTGCGCGAAGACCGCAGTCTCATACCGAATTTCATCGAAGAATGCCTGCGCATCGAGAGCCCGGTGAAGGGCGACTTCCGGCTGTCGCGCTGCCCGGTGACCGTCGGTGACACGGAACTCGGCGAGGGCACCACGGTGATGGTGCTCAACGGTGCCGCGAACCGCGACCCCCGGCGGTTCGAGGATCCCGACACCTTCGACCCAGCCCGCAAGAACGCCCGTCAGCACCTGGCTTTCGGCCGCGGCATTCACAGCTGCCCGGGCGCGCCGTTGGCCCGGGCCGAGACCAAGGTTGCGCTGGAGCGGCTGCTGGACCGCACCTCCGATATCCGCATCTCGGCTGCCAAACACGGCGTCGACGGGGATCGGAACTACCGGTACATCCCTACGTTCATCCTGCGTGGCCTGATTGACCTGCACCTCGAGTTCGATCGGGCCGCCAGATCATGAAAGCTGTTGTCGACGAAGACCGTTGTCGTGGCCACGGCATGTGCCTGACCATCTGCCCGGAGGTGTTCACCATTGGCGATGGGGGATACGCGGAGGTGCTCGTCGACGAGGTACCGGCTGAGCATGTTGACGCGGTGGCCGAGGCGGTCGACTGCTGTCCCGAACAAGCCATCAAAACCGTTGAAGGAGAATGAGAATGGCCAAAGGCTACGTCCTGCTCACCGAGACCGTCACCGACCCCGAGGGGATGAAGGCGTACGCCGAGCTGGCGGGCCCGGCGATGGGTGGTGCCACTGTGCTGTCGTTCGACCGGAAGCCGACCGTGGTCGAGGGCTCCTGGGAATGCACCCAGACTGTGCTGCTGGAGTTCGAATCCGTTCAGGCAGCCAATGATTGGTACTACTCAGACGCCTACCAGGCGGCCGCCAAACTGCGTCAGGCCGCCGCCACCAGCAACGGGGTCATCCTGTCTGGATTCTGACTGGTCAGAACCCTCAGACAGGTTTGTGGAACGTATAGACCTGGTACTGCAGTAGGCCAAGTCTGGCCAGTCGTTTCATCCATCGCGTGCCCACGAGCAGGGTCTTCTGGGCGTCCACTGATGCTTGCTCGCGGAAGAATTTGAGCAGGAAAGGGTAGGTGGGCATGGTGTTCTTGCTGATGTTGCGGCGCGCGACGAGTTCTAGTCCGGCGCGTTTGCCCATCGACTTGTACCCGCGCAGCGGGACGTTTCCGAGGGTGCCGTAGGACTTGGCGATACGGGGGCGGATCGCCATCCAGATGGGGGTTTTGCCGAAGAAGCTCATGGTCGGAACGAAATCGGACACCGCCAGGTAGCCGCCCGGTGCGAGTACCCGTGCGGCTTCGGCCAGGAATCTCTCGCGCGAGGGGAAATGAAAGACGCATTCCACGGCCAGCACGCGGTCAAAGGAATTGTCCTCGAACGGCAGCTGGCAGGCGTCGGCTTCGACCCAGCCGATCGTGTTGTTGTTGACGGGCGTGGTCTGGGCGTCGGCGGCCGCGAGCTGGCGTGGGTCGATGTTGAGGCCGGTAAGGTCCATATCGGCATGCGCGGCATTGATCTGTCCGATGGTTCCACCGAACCCGCAGCCGGCATCCAACAGCTTCTGCCCGTCGGCGACCTTCCCGGCCGCCAGCAGCATCCCGTTCATCTGCTCCATGGCGGCGATGTAGTCCGCCCGGGTGCCATCGGCTGCTTTGGGGTCATCCCAATAGCCCCAGTGCACCTGGTTCTCCCACAGCTGGCCTGTTTGGCCGCCGCCTTGCCGCTCGTCCATGAGCAGGTCAAAGTAGGGCAAGTCCGGCATGCTCGGACCGTAGCACGCCCGGCTTCGGTATCGCGGATCTCGGCCGTTTCGATCGCGGAAGGTTGATTCACTACTGCTTTTCAGATTGAGCCCTAGGCATTGCGCGATCCCATCGGACGGCGAACCGGAGCGGTCACAGGGTTGGCATGAACTCGGCGAGCGCAAGGATCATGAACACCACCAAGGCGAGCCCGATCAGTCCGCCGGTGGGGATCATGGCCACGCAGACGACCACCCAGACCAGGAGCCTCGGCCATTCGAAAGGCTGATTCCCCATCACGCCGCCGCGACGTTCCCGCAGGGTGTGGTAGGCCGCCCAGACACCTGCCCCGGCCGCGGCAACCGCGATGATGCGCAATCCGACCGGCGTCGCCGCCAAGGCGACGCTCGCCATGATCGCTGCGGCGGAACATCGCCCCCACACCGTCGTGCGCAGCCCTGCCACGCGCTTGGCCGCGGGACCACGGTCCGGCTCGCCGCGGTACCGGGGCAGGCGCCCGTCAATACCCAGGACTCGCCAAATCCAACGCGACCAGGTCGTCCGAAGGCCAAGCTCCTCGGCAACTCGCCGAACGTCGGCGGCTGATTCGGCCAGCATCTGACGTGATCGGGCACTCCTCCAGTACGCGGCCTTGAAGACTCGTCGTGGCACCCCGAACTGCCGGGCGAAAGTACGTGGTGGTCCAAGCATCTCCCCGATCAACCATCGGAGAAAGAACGGGAATGTAATTGCGTACAGCGCCCGCCTGAAGCGGCCAACCTTTTGCATGCAATTGGCCAGATGGACGTCGGCAAATGAGATGTGACGGGCTTCCTCTGCCAAATGGATGTAGGTGATCTTATTCAGCAGAGGGGGCACCTGAGCCGATCCTCGATGCTGCAGCGTCTGCTGAAAGTGCAGCGGCTGTTCGCCACACAGCACCCCAATGAAAAGGAAGATGCTGGCGTAACCCCCGATAAAGCCCAGAATCGGCCCGAATATCCGGGAGCCTCGCCGCATTCCGGGGACATCTTCGCCGGTTCGATTGATGAACTCCTGGAACATCTGGATGTGATTACATTCGTCGGCCAATTCAGACATCAGATACCGAGATACCGGGGAGCCGTTCGGCAGCCTATCGACGTAATGGACCACTCCGCGGACCAACATCATCTCGAATTGCAGCGTGACCTTGAGCATGTTCGCGGTAATCCAGCGACCCATGTCAATGCGCCGCTTCAGCGACTCTTCGGCATACCACTCCGTCGACCCGAGAGGAGTGATATCCGAATCCAGCTGCCACCGCGGATCGTTCTCATCCAGCGCGTTCTCGGGTGCATCCCAGTCGATATCGACGTACGGATCGAAACTCAGGCGTGTCCTCGCATGCGAGAGGGAGTCCACCGTGTCGGCGTAGACGGCCTCCAACGAACCGTTGTCCTCGTCGACGGCGGTCATCTTCCAACCCATTGGGGCATATTGTCAGCCGCAGGTGATTTCAGCGTGGTTATCTCCAAACTGACTGCCCCGCCGGCGATGAGCGACACCCGTGTCATCCGCGGACCACCTCACCTCAATGCTGGTTGATGCGCCACAACCTAACATCCAGGTGCTTCGAAGCGGATTAATTGCTCTCGACTGTTATGAATAGTTGACGTCCTTTGCTCCATTTCGTATTCAACGCGCATAATTGGCGGATTGCACTGCACCAACGCCTACACGGCGTCGCTGAGGGGTTCGCTGTCGGGAGTCTGGCAACGCGAGCGACGATTCCATTCACCTAAGCGGTGATGGCGGTTGTCGCCTGCGCCCGTTCCGGGCTGCCGGGGTCTGC
>JARLGS010000621.1 GCA_031292695.1 Mycobacterium sp.
GGATAACCCGGTGCATTCGAGGAATTTCCGCAAAGTTCCCCGATGATCGGGATGCGCGATCGCGCACGCCGTGCAAGCCTGACTGTCATGGGTTCCATGCAGGAGTTCGACCTCGTCGTCATCGGTTCAGGGCCGGGCGGGCAGAAGGCCGCCATCGCCGCCGCCAAGCTCGGTAAATCGGTCGCGGTTATCGAACGCGGCCGCATGCTCGGCGGCGTCTGCGTCAACACCGGGACCATCCCGTCGAAGACGCTGCGTGAAGCGGTCGTCTACCTGACCGGCATGAGCCAGCGCGAACTGTACGGCGCCAGCTATCGGGTCAAGGAGAAGATCACCCCGGCTGACCTGCTGGCCCGCACCCAGCACGTGATCGGCAAGGAGATCGACGTGGTGCGCTCGCAACTGATGCGCAACCGCGTCGAGCTCTACACCGGGCAGGCGAAATTCCTCGACGAGCACACGCTGCTCGTCGACGACCCGAACCGGGCCGAGCGGATCACCGTCTCGGGCCGCAACATCGTCATCGCCACCGGCACCAAGCCGGCCCGGCCGCCAGGCGTCACCTTCGACGAGAACCGGGTACTGGACTCGGACGGCATCCTGGACCTCAAAAGTATCCCCACGTCGATGGTCGTGGTCGGCGCCGGCGTCATCGGCATCGAGTACGCGTCAATGTTCGCCGCGCTCGGCACGAAGGTCACGGTGGTCGAGAAGCGCGACGCGATGCTGGACTTCTGCGACCCGGAGATCATCGAGGCGTTGCGTTTCCACCTCCGCGACCTTGCGGTCACCTTCCGGTTCGGAGAAGAGGTCACCGCCGTCGACGTCGGACCGTCCGGCACCGTCACCACACTCGCCAGCGGAAAGCAGATTCCAGCCGAGACGGTGATGTATTCCGCTGGCCGACAAGGCCAGACAGAACAGCTCGATCTCGAGAAGGCCGGCCTCGAGGCCGACAGCCGCGGCCGCATCTTCGTGGACGACAACTACCAGACCAAGGTCGAGCACATCTACGCCGTCGGAGACGTCATCGGCTTCCCCGCTCTGGCCGCAACCTCCATGGACCAGGGCCGGCTGGCCGCGTACCACGCCTTCGGCGAACCCTGTAAGGGCATGACCAAGCTCCAGCCGATCGGCATCTACTCGATCCCCGAGGTGTCCTACGTCGGTGCCACCGAGGTCGAGTTGACCAAGGACTCGATCCCCTATGAGGTCGGCGTGTCGCGCTACCGCGAACTGGCCCGCGGCCAGATCGCCGGCGACTCGTACGGCATGCTCAAGCTGCTGGTCTCCACCGACGATCTGAAGCTGCTGGGCGTTCACATCTTCGGCACCAGCGCCACCGAGATGGTGCACATCGGCCAAGCGGTGATGGGTTGCGGCGGGACAGTGGAGTACCTGGTCGACGCAGTGTTCAACTACCCGACGTTCTCCGAGGCGTACAAGGTCGCGGCCCTCGACGTGATGAACAAGCTACGGGCGCTGAGCCAGTTCAGGAGCTAGGTCCGACTGTCGCATGAAGAACATGAAGAACTAGCCACCGCAGCCGTCGTCGGGAGCACCCGAGGCCTCGTCGGCCCGGCCGGCCTCCTCGGCACGCTGAAACAACACCCGGATCTGTACATCGAATGGCGCCGAGTACGACAGGTCGGTGTCGACACAGCCGCCGCCTTCCA
>JARLGS010000622.1 GCA_031292695.1 Mycobacterium sp.
CCGCGTACTTCGCCATGTTCGCCGCTTCGGCGGCGCCGAAGTCGTCACCGGCGTCGTACAGGGTGGCGGCCTTCTGCATCATCAGCTTGGCCAGCTCGAGCTCGATGTGGATCTGGGCGAGTGGGTGAGAGATGCCTTGATGTGCACCTACCGGGACTTTCCAGACCTGGCGGGTCTTGACGTACTCGGTGGCCGTCCGGATGGCGAGGCGTCCGGTGCCGACGGCCATGGCCGCCCCGATGATCCGTTCCGGGTTCAGGCCGGCGAACAGCTGCGCGATGGCGGCGTCCTCAGACCCGACCAGCGCGTCGGCCGGCAACCGGACCTCGTCCAGGAACACCTGGAACTGGCTCTCCGGGCTGATGATCTCCATCTCGATCTTGGTCCAGCTCAAGCCGGGCGCATCGGTGGGCACCACGAACAGCGCCGGCTTCAGGTTGCCGGTCTTGTGGTCCTCGGTGCGTCCCACCACGAGCACCGCGTCCGCCTGGTCGATGCCCGAGATGAACACCTTCTGGCCCGACAGAATCCAGTCGCCACCGTCGCGGCGCGCGGTCGTGGTGATGCGGTGGCTGTTGGAGCCGGCGTCGGGCTCGGTGATCGCGAACGCCATGGTCAGTGAACCGTCGGCGAGGCCGGGAACCCAGCGCTTCTTCTGGTCCTCGGTGCCGTACTTGGAGATGATGGTGCCGTTGATGGCCGACGAGACGACCATCATCAGCAGCGGACAGCCGTTGGCCGCCATCTCTTCCATGACCAGGCTCAGCTCGTACATGCCGGCACCGCCGCCGCCGTACTCTTCGGGCATGTTGACCCCGAGGAGGCCGAGTTTGCCTGCCTCAGCCCATAATTCGTCGGTGTGCTGGCCGGCGCGGGCCTTCTCCAGGAAGTAGTCCTGGCCGAAGTTGGCGGCCATCGCGGCCACCGCCTGGCGCAGGGCCTGCCGTTCTTCGGTCTCGATGAAACTCACGATTGCTCTCCTTCAGTGGTTGCTTTGATTCAAAGTGCTGTCTAATGGGTTCTTTTGCTAGGATATGTGAATGGTTTATCTCTCGTAACGTTACCGACATTTTATAAATGGATATAGGCTAGAGAACAAAAACAACTAAGCA
>JARLGS010000623.1 GCA_031292695.1 Mycobacterium sp.
CATCCTCTTCGTCGTGCTGGTGATCACCCCCAAGGCCCGATTGGCCGAACGCCGCGTCGTGCACAGCCTGCCTGTCCGGAGATCGTGGTATGCGCCTACGAGGGTCCGGCTGCTGTTCGGTGCCGTGGTGGTCCTGGCACTTGCATTCGTGCCGAGCTTGGTCGGTACCAACTTGTCCATATGGTCGAACGCCCTCATCGACGTGATCCTGTTCCTCTCGCTCGGACTGCTGGTCCGCAGTGCGGGACAGATCTCGCTGTGCCACCTGGCGTTCGCTGCAGTGGGGGCCGCAGCGTTCGGCCATTTCTCCGACAGCTACCACATGCCGTGGCTGGTCGCCCTCATGCTGGCGTCGCTCATCGCGGCTCCGGTCGGGGCCATTGTGTCCATCCCAGCCATCCGACTTTCCGGGGTCTTCCTCGCCCTGGCCACCTTCGGGTTCGGGATCCTGCTCGAGCAGATGTTCTACACGACCACGTTCATGTTCGGCCCCACCACCTCGGGCCTTCCGGCCCCGCGCCCGGACTACAGCATCGGGCCTTGGCACATGGCCACCGACTCCGGCTACTACTACGTGCTGCTGGTCATCGCCCTACTGACCGTGGCGGCGATCATCGGCATCCAGCGGGGACGCATGGGTCGGCTGCTGGCGGCGCTGTCCGACTCACCCACTGCACTCGAGACCCACGGCACCACCACCAACGTGGTGCGCGTACTCATCTTCTGTATTTCGGCGACCTTCGCCAGCCTGTCTGGAGCCCTGCTGGCCGCACTGTTCCACTACAGCGTGGGCAGCAACTACAGCTCGTTCAACTCGCTCATCCTGGTTGCCCTGGTCGTCATCAGCGTGTGCGGCATGCCCTGGTACGGGCTGATTGCCGCTTTCGGCTACACCATCATCCCTGGGTACGTGACCATCTCCAACATCAACATCTACCTGGAGATCGTGTTCGGGTTCTTCGCCACCACGTATGCCATGCAGCGCGACAAGATCCCCTCGGTGCCCCCACGGCTGCGGGAGGTCCTCGACCGGTGGGGTGGGCGCCAGCCCGAGCCAGAGCCCGTTGACGCTGAGGGACGCGCGACTTCGCTCGAGGGTCACCCGATGGCCGAGGACGCGGTTGCCGCGGCCACAGCCCACCTTGCCGCTGTCGCCCAGCGGGCCGAGGGACCCGGCATCGAGGTCCAACATCTGGCCGTGTACTTCGGCGGCCTTCACGCGGTCGAAGACGTCAGTCTCAGCGCGCCATTGGGTTTGATCACCGGCCTGGTCGGTCCCAATGGTGCCGGCAAGACAACCACGTTCAACGCCTGCTCCGGGTTGATCAAGCCCACCTCGGGTCGGGTCCTGCTGCACGGGGCCGACGTCACGACGATCGGTCCGGCCGGCCGATCACGGCTGGGACTGGGTCGAACATTCCAACGTGCCGAGCTGTTCAACTCGCTGACCGTTCGGGAGAACGTGGCAATGGGCCGCGAGGCATTCCTGGCGGGCAGCAACCCGTGGACTCAACTCATGAGCAGCCGTCGGGACGACGCCACCATCGACCGAGCCGTGGCCGAAGCCATTGAGTTGACCGACATCGGCGCTCTGGCTGGGTTGCAGGCCGGCCTGCTCCCTACCGGGCAACGGCGGATGGTCGAGCTGGCGCGAGTGCTGGCCGGTCCGTTTTCCGTGCTGCTGCTCGACGAGCCATCCGCTGGACTCGACGGTGGGGAGACCCAGAGGTTCGGGCAGATCCTGCAGGCTGTTCTGGCCGAACGGGGCGTGGGAATCCTTCTCGTTGAGCACGACATGGAGCTTGTCCGCCAGGTGTGCCAGAACATCTTCGTGCTGGACTTCGGTCAGTTGATCTTCGAAGGGACTCCTGAAGAAATGCTGGCCAGCTCAACCGTCCGGGCTGCCTATCTGGGCTCGGAGAGTTCGGAATACCCTGCCCTCACGACGCGCGACGAGGAGCTCACATGACAGGTGCCTCGGCGACAGCCCCGGTCAAAGAGCACCCTGTGATTGAGGTTGTGAATGTCACGGCGGGCTACGGGGACACAGTGGTCCTGCGGGACGTCTCCCTGTTTGTGGCCGACTCCTCCGTGGTGGCGCTGTTGGGTCCGAACGGTGCCGGCAAGACGACTCTGTTGCGTACGGCCTCAGGGTTGATCCGTACCAAGAGTGGCTCAATCAGATTCGACGGGGAAGACATGACTGGCGCAGCCGCTCATGTGATGGCCCGCAAGGGACTCTGCCACCTGCCTGAGGGTAGGGGCATCTTCCCCTCGCTCACCGTGCGGGACAACCTGATCCTGCAGTCACCCAAACGGAAAGAGCACGCCAGTATCGAACGGGCGGTGGATTTGTTTCCTATTCTCGGCACGCGGATCGAGCAGACCGCCGGAAGCCTCAGCGGCGGTGAGCAGCAGATGCTGGCACTGGTCCGCGCCTATGTGTCCAACCCGAGGTTGGTGGTGGTGGACGAAGCTTCCCTCGGGCTGGCCCCGCAGGTCGTTGACAAGATATTCGAGATGCTGAGGGAGATCGCGGCAACCGGCACGTCATTGCTGTTGGTCGAACAGTATGTGACCCGCGCCCTGGAAATTGCCGATCGCGTCTACTTGCTTAACCGGGGCCAAGTCATGTTTTCAGGGCCCGCCGACGACTTGGCGGGCGAGGACGTCTTCGAGCGGTACCTGGGGATCGACGTAGTGTCGTGATGGGACTGCGGAGATCAACGGCAACATCGTGGCCGAGCACGTGCTCGGGCTGCCCCGGGATCCGGCCACAGGACTCGCTCGCTCGTGGCGCGTGCACCGGCTGACGGGTGCCCGAGCGGTGATACGGCTGCGTGGGACCGGACGTCGCGTGGCACCATGGACGGACGCCTCCAACAAAGGGGTGCAATTGGGAGAACAACCAAGAGGGTTCTGGGCGGCCGCGGCGGCCGAACCCGGACGGATCGCCGTGATCGACCCGGCCGGAGAGCGCTGGACGGCCGGCGACATCGCGTCGCAGGCCAATCGCCTTGTCCATGCCTTGCGGGCGCGCGGTCTGACGGAGGGCGATCCGGTGGCGACCCTGCTCCCGAACCGTGCCGAGGTGCTGCAGACGCTCATGGCCGTGCACCAGGCGGGCTGGAACTACGTGCCGCTCAACAGCAACCTCACCGCTGCCGAGCTGTCGTACATCCTGGGTGACGCGGGCGCCAAGGCTCTCGTGGCGGACCAGCGCTTCGCTGCAATGGCGGCGGCAGCTGCGAACCAGGCGGGGGTGCCCGAGCCGGGTCGCCTTTCGGTGGGCGCGATCCCGGGCTTCACCCCCCTCGACATTGCCCTAGCGGACCAGCCCGACCGGACACCAGAGCACCGGGTGGCCGGGCAGTTCATGCAGTACACCTCGGGCACGACCGGGCGCCCCAAGGCGGTTCAGCGCGATCTCCCCTCGTTCGACCCCGAGACCTGGGTCAGCGTCTTCAGCGGGAACCTCTCGCGCTACGACATCGAGCCCGGTGGCGATGCTGTGCATCTGGTGACGTCGCCGATGTACCACATGGCACCCCTGTCGTTCGGGTACTTCTCGGCGCACTTCGAACACCCCGTGGTCCTGATGGACAAGTGGGATGCCGAGCTCGCCCTGCAGCTGATCGAGCGACACCGCGTCACCGACGTGCACATGGTCCCGACCCAACTGCACCGCTTGATGCAGTTGCCCGAGGATGTGCGCAACGGCTACGACGTGTCGTCGCTCCGGCAAGTGATCCACGCTGCAGCGCCCTGCCCGATCGACCTGAAGCGCCGGCTGTTCGACTGGCTCGGTCCGGTCATCTACGAGTTCTACGGCGCCACCGAAGGTGGCGGCACGATCGCCACGCCACAGGACTGGCTCACCCACCCCGGCACCGTCGGCCGACCGTGGCCGGGCGCGGACGTGAAGGTCCTCGACGAGAGCGGACAGGAGCTCCCGCCGGGCACCGTAGGCACGGTGTACCTCATGCTCATGGGCGGTGACTTCCGCTACAAGGGCGACCCCGACAAGACCACTGCCAGCCGGCAGGGCGACTACTTCACGGTCGGCGACATGGGCGAGCTCGATGAGGACGGGTTCCTCTACCTCCGGGACCGCAAGATCGACATGATCATCTCGGGCGGTGTCAACATCTATCCAGCAGAGATCGAAGCAGCGTTGCTCTCCCATCCCGCGGTGGGCGACGCCGCGGCCTTCGGGATACCCGACGACGAATGGGGAGAACAGGTCAAGGCGGTCGTGGAGCCCGCCGCCCGGTACGCGGCATCGCCGGCGTTGGCCGACGAGCTGCTGGCGCACTGCGCCAGCGCGCTCGCCAAGTACAAGTGCCCGCGCAGCATCGACTTCACGGACGCCCTGCCCCGGGACCCCAACGGTAAGCTCTACAAGCGACGCCTTCGCGATCCGTATTGGGACGGATGCGGGCGCGGCATCTAGCGCCAGTCAGCCGAAGCCTGAAGATATCTGTTGGGCGATCCGCGCGTCGGGTGCTGGTAGGAATAGTGCCGATCTTCCGAACGTATTGACGATCGACTCCAGCGCGCCGAAGGCGGACGTAGCCTCCGGCGCACCACTCTCCGCTAGGCCAGTGACAGCGCCTGCAACTCCGCTTCTTGGTGGGCAATCTGCCTGATCAAGCCGAATTCCAGCGTTGTGGACGCTGTCCAGCCGAAGTCGCCGGCGGCGGCGTCGGTGGAGGCACGGGTGATCTCCGCCCCGGAGTCACCCTCGGGGTTCCGCTCGATGTCGATGTGCACCCGGAGGTACTCGGAGATGAATTCGATCACTGAGTTGAGCGTGTGCGGCTTCCCGGGGCCGATGTCGTACGTGGAGCCCGGAGACGGCGTGAAGCCTGCCGAAATGGTCGCATCGACGACGTCGCCCACATAGGTGAAGTCCCGCTGCTGCTGTCCATCGCCGTCGAGGGTGAAGACGGAGTCGAGCAGCGCTGCGTTGATCAGCCGGTGAAAGGCCATGTCGTTGCGTTGCCCGGGTCCGAAGACGGTGAAGTAGCGAAGGGCGACCGCAGTGATGCCGAAGCGTTCGGCGTACAGCTGGGCCAGTCTCTCGCTCGCCAACTTGCTGAGCCCGTAGGGACTGCGCGGCGCGACCTCGGTGGTGCCGTTCTCGACCCCTCGGTAGACCGAGGAGCTCG
>JARLGS010000624.1 GCA_031292695.1 Mycobacterium sp.
CAGCGCCGACAGACGACGCTTGTGGGTCAGACCCGACAGCGGGTTGTTCTGGTCCATGAACTGCGACAGCTGGCTGGTGCCGAAGAACTCCTTGATCGCCGCCACGACGGGACGGATGTTGATCAGGGTCTGCGGGGTGATCGCTTCGACGTCCTGGGTGGTCATCCGCTCCCGGACGACGCGCTCCATGCGGGACAGGCCGACCCGGATCTGGTTCTGGATCAGCTCGCCGACGGTGCGCAGACGGCGGTTGCCGAAGTGGTCGATGTCGTCGACCTCGACGGGCACCTCGACGCCACCGGGGGCGGTCATCGACTTGTCACCGTCGTGCAGGCGCACGAGGTACTCGATGGTGGCGACGATGTCCTCTTCGGTCAGCGTCGTGGCGGTCACCTGAGCCGGGTTGCCGTCGTGCAGGCCCAGCTTCTTGTTGACCTTGTAGCGACCAACGCGGGCCAGGTCGTAACGCTTCTCCTTGAAGAACAGGTTCTCCAGCAGGGTCTGCGCGGACTCCTTGGTCGGCGGCTCGCCCGGACGCAGCTTCCGGTAGATGTCCAGCAGCGCCTCGTCGGGACCGGCGGTCGGGTCCTTCTCCAGGGTGCCCATCATGATCTCGGAGAAGCCGAAGCGCTCGCGGATCTGCTCGCTGGTCCAGCCCAGCGCCTTCAGCAGCACGGTGACCGGCTGGCGGCGCTTGCGGTCGATGCGGACACCGACGGTGTCGCGCTTGTCGACGTCGAACTCCAGCCAGGCGCCACGACCCGGGATGACCTTGACGCTGTGCAGGGTCTTCTCGGTGGCCTTGTCGATGGCCTCGTCGAAGTACACACCGGGCGAACGGACCAGCTGCGAGACGACGACGCGCTCGGTGCCGTTGATGATGAAGGTGCCCTTTTCGGTCATCATCGGGAAGTCACCCATGAAGACCGTCTGGCTCTTGATCTCGCCAGTGGTGTTGTTGATGAACTCGGCCGTGACGAACAGCGGGGCCGCGTACGTCTGGTCCTTTTCCTTGCACTCGTCGACCGGGGCCTTGACCTCGTCGAAGCGCGGGTCGGAGAAGCTCAGCGACAAAGTACCGGCGAAGTCCTCGATCGGTGACAGCTCGGCGAGCACCTCCTCGAGGCCACCGACGGGGTTGATGTCACCGCGGTCGACCGCCTTCGTGCGCCAGCCGTCGGAACCGATCAGCCACTCGAAGGAATCCGTCTGAACGTCGAGCAACCCCGGAACCTCGAGCGGTTCGCGCAACTTGGCGAACGAGACTCGATTGGGTGCACCCGGAACGGAGTTGTTGGTATCTACTGACTTGCTCTCGCGAGAGACTGTCAAGATGCGTCCTTCCAGCACCTCATGCGACTATTTCGGTGCCGGCTGAAACCGTTCCAAAGTGCCGCTGTATCTGCATCGGTCCGGCTGGCGTTCTCACAGTCCAGATCTCCGGACACACGGCACGCGTCTAGCTCACTGAGCAGGGCTCAGGCTAGGTCCACGGTGTCAGGTGCGGGTGAGGTGGGCAGGATGCAGCCAGCGCAACGTCCAACACTAGCGCAGGACGGCGCATTCCTCAACCACCGCATGCTTCAGCAAGGGTTGAATCGGTTGACGCTGGCTGGCGCCCGGAACCCTTGAATACATGCTGCCCAACACATTGGCTCGTTTGCGGGCGTCAGTCAAGGGTTCACACGGTGTTTGGTGTGGAGTTTTACCCTCTGGTGACGAACTGGTCGCCTGGTGGCCTCGAATTATCCCGCCCGACCGCAGTCTTCTCCGACTGCTTGACGCCGAGCATGTCGCGTACCGAGGTCACTGCCGGGTCGACCCCGCGGCAGGCGACACGTTCGCCAAAGAAACCGCAGACGGCTCAACGCGGTAGCCACCGAGGGACAACCGCCGCCGCCCGGCACGATGAGCCGGCGTGTGAGTGCCGAAAATCACACCGGTTCGAGACGCCCGTACGACGAACACCGCGGAAATGCTTCGCGCCCGGGCTCAGTGAGCCCGGGCGCGAGGTGCATAGCTGTAGGGATCAGACGCGCGGGATCTGAGCAGTCACCTCTTCGGCGGCGTGGCTGCCTCCGCCGGGGGCTGGGTTGTTGTTGAGGTCTTCGAGGATGGCGGCCTGGGCGGCCGGGGGCAGGGTGTGCAGGATCGAACGCACCCGGGCCTGACGACGAGCCACCGCCGCACGCACCGGCATCCCCGGGGTCACCGCAATCTGCGGCGGCACTCCCTCGACCTCCTCCACACCACCATCAGCATGACCGGCATCGGCCGCGGCCTGCTCAGCCGCCGCGGTCGCGGCGTCCTTCTCCTCGGACATCCCGATCGGACCGATACGCCGACCGTTGAGGAACTGCTTGACCGCCGGCTCCTCGCTGGTCAACAGCACCTCACGCGGACCGAACATCACCAGGTGCTTGCGGTACAGCATGCCGATGTTGTCCGGCACCGTCCGCACCACATTGATGTTGTGCGTCACGATCAAGATGGTGGCATCGATCTGCGCGTTGATGTCGATCAACAACTGCGACAGGTAGGCGGTACGCACCGGGTCCAGACCCGAGTCCGGCTCATCGACCAGGATGATCTTGGGGTCCAACACCAGCGCGCGGGCCAGGCCGGCACGCTTGCGCATACCACCGGAAATCTCACCGGGGAACTTGTGCCCGTCGTTGGGCATACCCACGATGTCGAGCTTTTCCATCACGATCTTGCGGATTTCGCTCTCGGGCTTCGTGGTGTGCTCGCGCAGCGGGAACGCCGTGTTGTCGTAGATGTTCATCGACCCGAACAGCGCGCCGTCCTGGAACATCACCCCGAACAGGGTGCGAATCTCGTAGAGCTCCTTGTCCGAACACTGCAAAATATCGGTGCCGTCGATCACGATCGAGCCGCGCTCCGGGCGCAGCAAACCGATCAGCGACTTCAAAAACACCGACTTACCGGTACCCGACGGGCCCAGCATCACGCTGACCTCACCGGC
>JARLGS010000625.1 GCA_031292695.1 Mycobacterium sp.
CCAGCCAGAATCACGCCCGCGGATCCGATCGCCACGTCGGTGCCCGCACCGATCGCGATGCCGACGCCGCCGGCGGCGCCCTCGGCAGCCAAGGCGGGGGCGTCGTTCACCCCGTCGCCGACCATCGCGACGGGCGATTTTTCGGGCCCCTCGCCGCACATTTTCGCCACTACCGCCGCCTTGTCCTCAGGTCGCACGCCGGCGAAGACCCGGTCGATACCCAGTTCTCCGGCGACCGCCCTGGCCACCGGGGCGGCATCGCCGGTGATCATCACCGGCTCGACACCGATCCGGCGCAACGCGTCGACCGCCTGCCGGGACTCGGGCCGGACGGCATCGCCGAGGGCCAGCGCACCTGCGATTTCGCCGTTGACCAGCACATGCAGCACCGTCGCACCGTCTTCGCCCCATCGCTCGGCCGCGGTCAACGCGGCGGCTCCGGTCTCGGCCAAGAGCCACGGCCCGCCCACTTGCACCCGCTGCCCGTCGACCGTGGCGGTGACCCCGACCGCGGGCGAGGCAGTGAACTCCGTGGCCGTCGGCACCGCCAGCCCCCGGTCCCCGGCGGTCGCGACGATGGCCCGGGCCAGCGGGTGCTCCGAGTCACTTTCCGCAGCCGCGGCCAGCGCCAGCACCTCATCCTCGGTCCGCCCGCCGGTGGCCAGGACCCCGATCACCGTGGGCTTGCCGCGCGTCAAGGTGCCGGTCTTATCGAAGAGGACGGCCCGGACATTTCGCATGTTCTCCAGCGCCATCCGGTCCTTGATCAGTACGCCGGCGCGGGCCGCGCGCTCGGTCGCGATCGAAACGACCAGCGGAATCGCCAGACCGAGGGCGTGCGGGCAGGCGATCACCAGCACGGTGATGGTGCGGGTCACCGCGTCCTCGGGCCGCCCGGTCAGCCCCCACACCACGGCAGTGAGGACGGCCGCGCCTAACGCGAACCAGAACAGCCAGCCGGCGGCCCGGTCAGCCAGGCGCTGCGTCCGCGACGACGAGTTCTGCGCCTCGGCCACCAGGCGTTGGATACCGGCGAGCGCGGTGTCCGACCCGACCGCGGTCACCTCGACCCGAAGCCCGGAATCGGTTGCTACTGTGCCCGCCACCACCGACTCGCCGGGGCCGCGCCGGATCGGCCGCGATTCGCCGGTGATCATCGACTCGTCGACCGCCGCCGAGCCGGTGACGATGCGACCGTCAGCCGGGATGCTGCCGCCTGGCCGGACCACCACCACGTCGCCCATGCGCAGGTCAGTCGGGGCTACCTGCTCGATCTCGGTGCCGCTGACCCGCTCGGCGACGTCGGGCAGCAAGGCGGCCAGGGAGTCGAGCGCCGAGGTGGTCTGCGCCAGCGACCGCATCTCGATCCAGTGCCCCAGCAGCATGATGACGATCAGGAGCGCCAGCTCCCACCAGAAGTCCAGCTGGTGCTGCAGCATCCCCAGGCTGGCACCCCAGGACGCGGCGAAGGCGACGGTGATCGCCAGCCCGATCAGCAGCATCATTCCCGGTTTTCGGGACCGGATCTCGGCTGCCGCGCCGGTCAGGAAGGGCCGTCCGCCCCAGACGTACATGACGGTGCCCAGCACCGGCGAGACCCACCGCACCCCCGGAAGGTTCGGGACGGGATAGTTCAGCAGCATCGAGAACATCGGCGAGAGCGCGACGGTCGGTACCGCGAGAGCGGACATGATCCAGAAGAGCCGCCGGTACTGCGCGACGTGGGCGGAGTGGTCATGCCCGGGCCCGGGTGTCCCCGACTGGTGGTGGCCGTGCATGGCGTGATCGTGCTGCGACTGGACCATGCTCGCCACCATACCCCCTAGGGGTATGGTGGCGCCAGGGATCGCACTACCGGGCAACACACCACCTTCGGTCACCATTGGGCCAACATTCAGCAACAGCGGGCGGCGCCGAAGCCAAACGGTGGGACTCTCGAATAACCGTGTGCCAACCTGGCTTTCACGATTTGAGTGGAGGTTTGACCAATGAGCGCTCCCACCATGACGCATCGACTGGCGGCCGAGGCCGTCGGTACCTTCTGGCTGGTCCTGGGCGGCTGCGGCGCCGCCGTCTTCGCCGCCAACCCGAGTGAGCACACCTCGGTGGGCATCGGATTTCTCGGCGTGGCAATAGCTTTCGGCCTCACCGTGCTCACCGGCGTCTACGCGTTCGGCACCATATCCGGCGGCCATTTCAATCCGGCGGTGACGCTCGGTGCCGCGGTGGCAGGCCGGATCGAATGGAAGTCGTTACCGGCCTACTGGGTCGCCCAGATCGTCGGCGGATTCGTCGCGGGCGGGCTCATCTACTGGATCGGCAGCGGCCAACCGGGCTGGACCGCAACGGGAAACCTGGCGGCGAATGGCTACGGCGATCATTCGCCGGAACATTTCGGCCTGACGTCCGTCATCATCACCGAAATCGTCATGACCGCGATGTTCCTCTTCGTGATTCTGGGCTCCACAGACGCCCGGGCCCCCAAGGGATTCGCCGGTCTGTCCATCGGCCTTTCCCTGACCCTGATCCACCTGATCTCGATCCCGATCTCCAACACCTCGGTGAATCCAGCCCGTTCGACCGGCGTCGCGTTCTTCAACGGCAACGGGGCACCGACACAGTTGTGGGTGTTCTGGCTGGCGCCGCTGGTCGGAGCCGCGATCGCCGGTGCCGCCTACCCCCTGCTGTTCGGCAAGGCCAAATCTGATTAAAGCTCGCGCAGGTTGGGAATCGCCTGGCGCGCACCGAATCTCGGATTGCGCGCCAGGCCGCTGACCTCCAGCAGCCGCACCGCCCGATAGCGGTGCGGCCGAACGGGTTCCAGCAGTTCGACCATCGCCGCGTCGTCGATCGGGTGCCCCAGGAGGGTCCAGCCGATCATCTTGGCCAGGTGGTAGTCGCCGATCGAAAGCGCGTCGGCATCCCCGAACGCGCGCTGCACCGTCTCAGCCGCGGTCCACCCGCCGACCCCGGGCAACGACAGCAACGCCGCAACGGCGGTGGCCGGGGTGAGCCGCTCCAGCGCATCCGCCCGCTGAGCACATCCGACCACCGTCCGCGCCCGGCTCGGGTCCACATTGGCCCGGTGAAACTCCCAGGACGGGATGCGGCGCCAGGCCTCGGCGGTCGGGGGCAGCCGCATACCCACCGGCGCCGGCCCCGGCGCCGGCGCGCCGTATCGGGTGGTCAGCTTGCGGTACGCACTCCAGGCGTCCATGCCGTGGACCCGCTGTTCGATGATGGCGGGGATCAGCGCCTCGAGCACCCGCCCGGTGCGGCACAACCGCAGAGTCGGCACCCGGCGCCAGGCTTCGGCGATGGTCGGTTCGGCCGGATCGAAACCGGTGGTGTCGTCTTCTGCGCCGACCAACCCGGGAAACCGGTCGATGAATTCCGCAGCGCCGTCCCCCCAAGCTTCGCAGTCGACGGTGTTCGGCGCCGACTGGCTCAGCCGCACGGTCACGCCACCGCTGTGCATCAGGCTGGTGCGCCAGATGACGCCGTCGACAGTGCGGAAGGCCGGGTCATGCCCGCCCCGCCGCAGCGGCGACAACGTCTGCCCGAGGCCGGCCGGACCGTCGAGAACCAGGCTGGCGGTGGGCACCGGCTCAGGTTATGCGGGTTGCACCACGATGTCGGCTTTGTTCGGGTAGAACGCCACCCGGCCGGCGATCGGGGCGACAGCCGGATACGGCTGTTCGTAGGTCCAGATCACGTCTTCGACCTCGCCGACGTGATAGTAGCCGGCGTCCCCCTTGTAGGGGCAGTAGCTGGTGGTGGTGCTCCGGGTGAGCACCGACTGATCGACGGCGGCAAGCGGAAGATATTGCACCGCTGGATAATTCGATTCTTGCAGAGTCAACGCGTCGTCAGTCTCGGCGACGATGCGCCCGCTGACGGTGACGGTGACCCGCCCCCCGGTCGGCGTGATTGTGATGGGGTGCTCAGCAGTGGGTTGCAGCACAGGACGTTCGGTCATCTTCAGAGCAACGCCTTTCACCGGGTAGCAGATTCCCGATGAGGCTGGGCCTGTCACCGGCATTCGGCCGGCGACAGGCCCAGACATCAGACGGCAGCAGCTATCGGTTTACAGCGGGATCCAGATTCCGAAGAACCAGAAGCCCCACCCGTTGAATCCGGGGTCGAACACTGGTTGAACGCTCTGACCCCAGTAGTCGAACGGCGGAGGCGGCGGTGCCCCGAAGGGCGGCGGCGCCCAGGCGAACGGCGGCGGAGGCGGAGCTCCCCAGCCCCACGGCGCCGGGCCGTTACCCCACGGCGGCGGGCCGCCGCGCCAGTGATTGTCACCCGGCCCCGGATCACCCGGGCCGGGGTGCCAGAAGCCCGGTCCACCGGGATGCCAGTCACCCGGCCCACCCGGGCCGCCAGGATGCCAGTCACCAGGGCCACCCGGCCCACCAGGGCCACCCGGCCCACCCGGCGGC
>JARLGS010000626.1 GCA_031292695.1 Mycobacterium sp.
ACCCGCCGTCATACCTGTGGAAGAAGCACTTCCATGGGTGCTTCATCGAAGATGACTTCGGCGTGGAGATCCGACACGCCGTGGGTATCGACCAGATCACCTGGGAGTGCGATTACCCGCATTCGGATTCGTTCTGGCCACAGAGTCGGGACCGCGCGGCGCAGGCTCTGCAGAAGGTCCCCGACGACGAGGTGCACCGCATCGTCGAGCTCAATGCCCGTCAGTTCTACAACTTTCCGCGGGTGGCATGACACCCGACAACGCGGAACGGATCGAGCAACTGCCCCAGTCCGACTGGACCGATCAGGATCTGCTCACCAAGGACGAGGCGCACGAGCGCCTTGTCCAGGAGATCGCTCGGACCCGAGCCCGGCTCGATGAAATCAAGGCGGGTGGCGCGGCAGCGGAGATCAGACTGCTGGAACGCCGACTCAACGCCATGGAGTCGGTCGACATCGAATACAACGACTATCTCAGCGGGAAGTGATCGCGACCCGTCCGAGGCCAAGGAGCAAAACGTGTCGGGTTCCCCTGACGTACTAGAGGATATCGACTCGCTGCGTCTGCAGATCCGCGAGTTTCTCGACAACGCCCCCAAACCGGATGGCCTGCGGAACTATGGGCCCACGCCCACCGCAGCCGACGTGGAGGCGGGCCAGCAATGGCACCGTTATCTGGCCGATCACGGCTACACGTGTCTGCACTGGCCGGTTGAATTCGGTGGCGCCGCAGCCTCTGTCGCGTATCAGGCTGCGTTTGCCGAAGAATGCGCACGCGCAGGTGTGCCGCGACAACTGAATATCACTGGGGCCGATCTCGTCGGGCCGGTGCTGATCAAGTTCGGCACCAAAGAGCAGAAGGACCGCTATCTGGACGGTATCCGGCTCGGCGACGACATTTGGACCCAGCTGTTCTCCGAACCGGGTGCCGGGTCGGATCTGGCCGGCGTACGGACCCGGGCAGAACGAGTCGGGAACGGTTGGCGGATCGACGGCCAAAAAGTATGGAGCTCGGCGGCCGCGTCGGCCGACTACGGCTTGTTACTCGCTCGCACCGGTCCGGACAAGCACCGTGGCCTGTCGATGTTCGTTGTGCCGATGGGACTTTCAGGAGTCACGGTACGCCCGCTGACTCAGCTGGACGGCGAGAGCAAGTTCAACGAGGTCTTTCTGGACGGCGTCGAACTCGGCGATGATGCCTTGATCGGTGAGGTAGGTCAGGGCTGGGCCGTGGCGATGGTGACCCTGGGGCGCGAGCGACTGACTCTGGGCACCCAGGCGGTGGCCATGTTCCGGCTGCATGAGCAGATGGTCGCCGCCGCGCGTGATCACAATCTGCTCGACCCAGTGCTGTCACGGTCGCTGACCCGGTTGTGGACTCGAATGTGGCTGCTGCGCTTCACCTGGCAGCGCGCCATCGACTCAGGTGACCTGACGTCGCCGGCTTTCTCGGTGCTCAAGCTGATGACATCAGAGACCGACCGGGACCTCGGTGATATGGCTACCGAGGTCCTGGGCACCGATGCATGCGTCGACCCCGCCGCGGCAGGCGATGCTGCTGACCTGGTGCACCACATGCTGGTGGGGCGGGCGCAAACCATTCTCGGCGGTACCAGCGAGATTCAGCGCAACATTCTCGGCGAACGGGTGCTGGGGCTCCCCAAAGAGCCGGCGCGATGAGCAGAGTGCACAGTTGATGGCGGGTTTGACCGCAGCCGCCCTCACGGGTGCGCTGCGCGACGTGCTGCGCCCCGGGATGACGTTGGCGCTTGGTGACGGTGTCGGTGCATTGCGGTGCCTCGACGACGGCGCATCGGTCGGCACCGCAGTCAGCGCAGCAGCCCGCGACGTGGGTTCGGTACGGCTCGTGTTGGGCTGGCTGCCCGCTCCGGTGGACGGCCTCGACACCGATGCGTTCGCCGAAGTGATCGCGCTGATGCCAGGGTGGGGTGTGCGCGAGGTACTGCGCAGCCCGTCAGCCCGTTTCCTGCCAACTCGACTGGCCGCGATTCCCGCACTGTTGACCGATGTGCTGCGCCCCGACGTGTTGCTCACACGGCTCGTGCGCCGCGACGGGTCGCTACAGTTCGGCACCGAGGTATCCTGGCAACGCACCGTAATCGACAGTGGTGCCAGGATATTGGGCGTTGTCGACTCCACCGCACCGGCGGCCGCCGCCGTACCCGCACTCGATCCGTCCGCGGTCGAGGTACTCGGCACTGTTGACGGTGGCCTCATCGAACTGCCGGAGCGAGAACCAGAACAGGTCCACGATGCACTTGCCGATGCGGTATTGCAGTTCATCCCTGAGGGCGCCCGATTACAGTACGGCCCAGGGCAACTCGGTACTTCCCTGCTGAACCGAACGCGGGTGCCATTGCGCATCGACACCGGTCTGCTGACCGACGCCGTCGTCGATCTCGACCGCCGCGGCCTGCTGGCAGGAACCCCATCGGCCACCTATCTGCTCGGTAGCAAGGTCCTCTACGACTGGGCCGACGGTCGTCCGATATTGCGTGGCATCGACCATACCCATGATCTCTCCCGACTGTCCCGTGGGACACCGCTGGTCGCGGTCAAC
>JARLGS010000073.1 GCA_031292695.1 Mycobacterium sp.
CTGGCGAGCGAGGTCGTCCTGGTCGGGCCAGGCCCGGATCGACTCGGCCAGGTACACGTATGCCTCGGGGTTGGACGACACCGCGGTGGCCATCGTCGGCAGCGCCCGCATCAGGTACTCCTTGTACACCGTGGCGAACTGTCTGTTGGTCGGTGTCGAGAATTCGCACACCACCAGCCGGCCGCCGGGCCGGGTCACGCGGGCCATCTCGCGCAGGCCGGCGGTGAAGTCGACCACGTTGCGCAGCCCGAAGCTGATGGTCACCGCGTCGAACACGCCGTCGTCGAACGGCAACCGCGTGGCATCGCCGGCCACCTTCGGCACGTTCCGGGCCGCGCCTGCAGCCAGCATGCCGACCGAGAAGTCACAGGCCACGCACCAGGCGCCCGAGGCGGCCAGCTCGACGGTCGACACGGCAGTCCCGGCGGCCAGATCCAGCACCTTGTCCCCCGGGCCGATGCCCAGCGCCGCGCGGGTCTGCCTCCGCCAAAACCGATCCTGGCCGAGCGATAACACCGTGTTGGTGAGGTCGTAGCGCCGGGCCACGCCGTCGAACATCGACGCGACCTCGTGCGGATTCTTCTCCAATGACGCGCGGCTCACCGGGTTGACGCTACCGGCCGCGGGAATGGATGGGCCACCGCGGGAGCTGTAAGCCGCATGGATGCAAAAGTCTGGTTCATCACAGGTACATCGCGCGGCTTCGGCCGGGAGTGGACGATCGCAGCGCTGGAGCGTGGCGACAAGGTGGCCGCGACGGCGCGGGATGTGTCGACGCTGGACGACGTGGTGGCCCGGTACGGCGACGCGCTATTGCCGATCGAGCTCGATGTCACCGACCGCGATGCCGACTTCGCCGCGGTGAATGCCGCCCACGAGCATTTCGGCCGACTCGACATCGTGGTCAACAACGCGGGCTACGGCCAGTTCGGGTTCATCGAGGAGCTGTCCGAGGCCGAAGCCCGGGACCAGATCGAGACCAATGTGTTCGGTGCACTGTGGATCACCCAGGCGGCCCTGCCGTACCTGCGGGCACAGCACAGCGGGCACATCATCCAGGTGTCGTCGATCGGCGGCATCAGCGCCTTCGCCGGGCTGGGCGCCTATCACGCCTCCAAGTGGGCCCTCGAGGGTTTCTCCCAGTCACTGGCCGCGGAGGTGGAGCGGTTCGGCATTCACGTCACGTTGATCGAGCCGGGCGGGTTCTCGACGGACTGGGGTGGCGCCTCAGCCAAGCGGACCACCGAACTGGCGGCATACGACGGGTTGCGGGCCGACGTCGCGCGCTGGCGCGGTGAGCGCAACGCGGCACCGGGTAACCCGCACGCGTCGGCAGCCGCGGTGCTGAAGCTCGTCGATGCCGAAAAGCCGCCACTGCGAGTCTTTTTCGGCGCCGCACCGCTCGCGTTGGTCAAAGCTGACTACGAAAACCGGCTGCGCACCTGGGAAGAGTGGCAGCCGGTGTCGGAGCTGGCCCAGGGCTGAGTTTTACGACATCGCCAGGTCGCGCTCGGCGTGTCGGCTCTGCTGGCGCACTTGCGATCTGGACCTGTCACCATGCGTTGACAATGTCAACGCATGGTGACGCCTCCCGACCGAGGGGTGTCCTCGGAGAGCACCGCCCGAGGACGAAACTTCGTCGGGGCCGAGCGCCGCAAATGGACGAACTACGCCGCCAGCGCGCGCCGTTCTCCCAGCACCGCTTCGTAGTGGCCCAACAGCTCGTCGCAGACCGCGGGCCAGGTCCGGCCCAGCACGCTGCGCCGCGCGGCCAACGAGTAGCGCGCCCGTTCGCCGAGCAGGTGGTCCACCGCCGCGGGCAGGGACGACTCGAATTCGGGCACCGGCAGTAGCAACCCGGTGTGCATCGGCGCCACCAGGTCGCGCGGACCGCCCGCGTCCGGGGCGATCACGGGCAGGCCGGACGCCATGGCCTCCTGTACCGCCTGGCAGAACGTCTCATGCTCGCCGGGGTGCACGAACACGTCCATGCTCGCGTATGCCGAGGCCAGCTCCTGGCCGTACAGCGCACCGGTGAAAACTGCTGTGGGCAGCAGTGTTTCGAGCTTGGCCCGGTCGATGCCGTCGCCGACCACGACCAGTTGCAGATCGTCCCGGCCCGCCAGCGCGGCCAGCCGTTCCACGTGCTTCTCCGGCGCCAACCGGCCTACGAAACCAACCACCGGCTTGCCCTGCGGCGACCAGGCGGCCCGCAGCGCCGCACTGCGCGCAGACGGCGCGAAACCGGTGACGTCGACCCCGCGGCCCCACTTGTACACCCGCGGAATCCGGTGGGCAACAAGGTCTTCCATCGACGAGGTGGACGGCGCCAGCGTCCGGTCGGCCCGCGAGTGCAAGTGCCGGTTCCAGGCCCAGGCGACGCTCGACATGGCACCCACCCCGTAGCTCTGAGCGAACCCAGCGATGTCGGTCTGGAACACCGCGACCGTCGGCACGCCGAGGAACCGCGCCGCGTGCAGTCCGCCGTAGCCCAGCAGCGCGGGCGACGCGAGGTGCACCACGTCGGGCTGGAACCCGCGCAGCACGCGCACCATCCGCGGCCGCGGCACACCTAGCGGCAGCGATGTGACCTTGGGGAACATTCGGGACGGCACCCGGTGCACCCGAATGCCATCGTGCATACGGACGGCGGGTGGCTCGCCGCGCGGGGTGTCCGGTGCGATCACGATTGCCTCATGCCCGGTGCGGCGCAGATGCTCCAGCACCCGGAGCACCGAATTGGTGACGCCGTTGACATTCGGGAGAAAGGACTCTGCCACGATCGCAACCCGCACATCAGCAGGCTGGCAGCGCCGCCTGACCGTAAGGTTGCCGCCAGGGGTACACGACGCGAAGACAAGCACAACTCACCCCGGTATCGTCAGCGGCACTGACCAGGGCGGAAAGGGGCCGGCAATGCGTCTGCCTCGGGTGATCGCGGTGTTGAGTGTTGCTCTGTTCGCCCTGACCGGCTGCGACCGTACCGTCGCCGGATCGGCGTTGCGCGACCCGAATCTGCCGGGCACCTCGATCACCGCGGACGGGTTCGGCATCATCGCCGGCCGGCCCGATGCGGTCGCGCAGATCGAGCTGTACACCGAGCCGCAGTGCACCCACTGTGCACACCTGCAGACCGCCGACGGGCCGGAGATGAGGGGGCTGATCGCCCTCGGACTGCTGACCGTGACCTACCGCCCGGTGACCTTCCTGGACGCCGACAACCGCTATTCAGCCAAGGTCACCAACGCGATGTTCCTGGCCGCGGCACATGGGACGTCGGCGCCGGCGCTGCAGTCGTACGTGCAGACCCTGTGGGGCCACCAGAATCCCGGCGGCTCTGAGCCGTCTGACGGTCAGCTCGCCGACTGGGCCGCCGACAGCGGGGTCAGCGCCGATGCCGTGGCCACGATCCGATCCGGCCAGCGAGCCCTGGACACCGATGCCATGTCGGACTCGAACGAAGTCCGGCTGCAGCATATTTGGCAAGGCGATGGGGGCACGCCCACGGTGTACGACCTGAAGGCCAATGACGTGGTCGACATCCACGAGGACGGATGGCTCGCCAAGCTGATCGCCAGCGGGGTTACTGCCTAACCGGCGCGTTCCGGCCGGCGCTGCACCAGCGCCAGGACGCCGAGTACCGCCCCCGCGACCAGCCAGCTCACCACGGCGATCGAACCGGCGGGGACGATCGCCAACGAAGCGTTGCGGTTTCGCACCCGCACCAGGTCGGGATCGTCGCGGTCGTACTCGACGTAGATGCGCATCCCGGTCTCCAGCTCAGACGGGTACAGCACGCCGAGCTCCGGCCGGTAGGTGACGCGGTCGGGCGTCACGAATTCGATGGTGGAACGGCGCGGACCGGCCGACAGCACCTCGGCGGCCGCCACCCCCATGTTGTGTTCGATCTGCTGGTCGTTGCGCCAGGCGCCGAGCACCAGTAGCACCGACTGCAGCGTCACCAAGCAAGCCACGATGACGACGCCGATCCGGATGCGACGGATGATCCGTTGCGACCGGGTCTCCTTGTCTCCGCCGATGAGATGCGGAATCAGGCTGTCCCACAACGTATTCGCCCGGCGGACCAAGCCGGCCGGGATCATTCAGGAGCCTTGATCGCCACCCGGATCGATGCGTGCAGTGAGCGCAGCGTGGATCGATCCGCCTTGACCTCGAGCACCCGCATGCCGTCGAACGGCTCCCGCAGCGCCGCGGCCAGACCGTCGGCCTCCACCTGCCGGCACTCGACGTGATACGCCCGGCACAGGGCCGCGATGTCGACGTCGTGCGGGGTACCGAAAATCCGGGACGACACGTCGGAGAACCGGGGGTCCCCTTGCTCCAGCAGCTCGAAGATGCCGCCGCCGTTGTCGTTGGACACGACGATGGTCAGCGCCTTCGGGGTCGGCTCGGTCGGGCCGATGAGCAGCCCCGAGCTGTCGTGCACGAAGGTCAGATCGCCGATGAGCGCGACTGTCTTGCCAGAGCGTTCCTGCCGTTCATGGGCCAGCGCGGCGCCGATCGCGGTGGACACCGTGCCGTCGATACCGGCCACGCCGCGGTTGGACCGCACCGCAATACCGTGCGAGTTCAGCCCGACCAGCGCGGCGTCCCGGACCGGGTTGGAGGCACCGAGCACCAGCTGATCGCCCGGCTGCAGCCCGTCGGCGACGGCGGCCGCCACGTGCAGGCCGGTGGTCAGCTGATATGCCGCAAGTTGGTCGCGCACGGCCTTCTCGGCGCGGGCGTTGGCAGCGGCGCAGCGGCTGATCCAGGCCGGGTCAGGGGTACCGGTGGAGATGGCGCGGGTCCCGGTGGCCTGCGAATTGCCGGACACGTCCGGCCAGCGCGGGCCGGTGGTCAACGCGTAGACCGGGACCGCGGGCTCGGCCAGCAGTGCCGATACCGGCCGGTGCAGGGTGGGCCGGCCCAGCATGATCACCTGCTTCGGCGTGACCAGCGACAGGGCCAGCGGATGCAGCGGGTTGTCGGCCGGCGGTGCGGTCGGCTCGGCGACGGTCGGCAGGTGCGCCAGGTTCTCGTGCCGGCCCGCGCCGTGACCGGCGATGACCACGGTGTCGACGGTCAGATCGATTTCCAGGGGCTGGTCGAAGGACACCGGCGGGCTATAGGTCCACGGCCGGTCCTCCGGGCGGCCGTCCGGGCAATAGCCGGCGCGATCCACGGAGTCGTTTTCCAGGTCGGGCACCAGCGGTTCGCGCAGCGGGATGTCGAACTGCACCGGGCCGGCGTTGGCCGTGCGAGAACCCTTGGCCGCGGCCAGCACCCGGCAGGTCGCCGACCGCCACTGGGCATTGCCGGCGGCCAGGTCAGCCGTCGGCTCAGCCAGGCCCAGGCTGATGCTGGCCCGCACCTGACTGCCGAAATAGCCGAGCTGCTCCATGGTCTGGTTGGCGCCGGTGCCGAGCAGTTCGTAGGGACGGTTCGCGCTCAGCACGATCAGGGGCACGCGCGCGTAGTTGGCCTCGACCACCGCCGGCCCCAGGTTCGCTACCGCGGTGCCCGACGTCATCGCAATGCAGACCGGTGCACCGGCGGACACTGCCAGGCCCACGGCCAGGTAGCCGGCGGTGCGCTCGTCGATGCGGACGTGCAGCCGCAGCCGGCCGGCGCGGTCGGCGTCGGCCAGCGCAAACGCCAATGGCGCGTTACGCGAGCCTGGGCACAGCACCACGTCGCGGACGCCGCCGCGAATCAGCTCGTCGACGACGACCCGCGCCTGGATGGTCGACGGGTTCATTGCTACAGCGTGTCACACGGGGTTGGCTGCGAAGAATTCAGCACAGCGGTGTTCACCACGTCGGGACGCTCGATGAAACCGAGGTGCCCGGTATCGGCGATTTCCAGATAGCGGCCCAGTGGGAAGGCGTCGGCGACCTCGCGCGAGAGATGCGGCGGCAGCACCCTGTCGTCGGCGAACCCGATCACCAGCACCGGCGCGGCGACCTGCCCGTAGGCCGGCAACCGATTGGTGTCCGGCGCGACGGCCAGCTGGGCCCGCAGCCCGGGAGTGGACTTGGTGGGCCACATGGTGAACATCTCGATCCAGTCCTGCACGGCCCGGTCGTCGTTCAGGGTTTTCGGCGAAAAGCTCTCCAGCAGACGGTTTTTCGCGTCCACCTCGGGTGGCACCTCAAGCCCGGCAGCATGCCACGCCCGCTCCGCCTCACGGAAGAAGCTGCGGGCGCGGTCCTCGCGGCCGCGGGTGGCCATCAACACCGCCGAGGACACCAGTTCCGGGCGGGCGACCATGAGCTCCTGGGCGATGAACGACCCCATCGACACGCCCACGACGCGCACCGGGCCGGCACCGAGCTTGGTGATCAGCGCCGCGGTATCCGCCACCATCTGGTCGATGGAGAAACCGATGGCATTCTCCGTAGCCCCGATGCCGCGGTTGTCGAAGGTGATGCAGCGGTAGCCGGCCCGTTGGAACGCCGGCACCTGATTCAGGTGCCAGGTGCGGCCGGCGCCGCCTCGGCCTGCGATGAACAGCACCGGCTCGCCGGTACCGCGGTCCTCATACGCCAGATTCACCCGGCCGAGGTTACTGGACCGCGATTTGTGCGCGACTCGTCACGCCGACCGAGACGTAACGTGCACAAATCGCCTGGAGTCAGCGGCGGGAGCGCACCCGTTTGAGGGCCTGATCCCACAGCAGCGCAGTGGTTGCCTTGAGCTGGGCCGGCCTGAGCAGCTCGCGCGACATCAGCGCGGTCGCGCCGGCCTTGGTGGCCGCCGATGCCTTGGACATGTGCCCGGAGTCGAACGGCGGCTGGGGGTCGTACTCCATGGACAGCTGGATGGCCTTGGCCTTGTCTTCGCCGCAGATCTGCGCGGCCAGCCACAACCCGAGGTCGATGCCGGCCGAGACACCCGCGCAGGTGACGATGCGGTCCGCGGCCTGCACGATCCTTTCGTCGGTCACCGGCTCGACGCCGAAGGTGCGCAGCAGTTGCACGGCCGCCCAGTGCGACGTCGCACGCTTGCCGGTGAGCAGGCCCGTTGCGCCCAGGATCACCGAACCCGAGCACACCGACGCCGTCCAGGTGGCGGTTTGGTTTGCCCGCCGGACCCAGTCCAGCAGCTTCTCGTCGCGAGCGTGCTCAAGTGTGGTGAACCCGCCCGGGATCAGGATGACATCGGGACTCGGGGTTTCGTCGAACGAGTGGGTGGCCCCGACCAACAGCACTCCGGAGTCGGCGGCGATCGGCCCCGGCTCGTGCCAGACGAATCGGACCTCGGCGTCGGGCAACCAGCGCAACGACTCGTAGGGACCGATGAAGTCCAGCGCGGTGAAACCGGGGTACAGCACGATGGCGATTTGCATGGTTCTCCTCTAGGCGAAGGTCTTGCGGTATTGGTCTGGCGAAACCCCAACGCGCCGAATGAAACTACGACGCAAAGTCTCGGCGCTGCCGAACCCGCACCGGGCCGCGATGGCGGTGACGGTGTCGTCGGTCTCGGTGAGTTGCCGTCGGGCTGCGTCGGTACGGACCCGCTCGACGTAGCTGCTGGGCGGCTCACCGACCTCGGCGGTGAAGGTCCGGGTGAAGTGCCGCGGGCTCATGGCAGCGACGCGGGCCAGCTCCGGAACGCTGTGGGCGCCACCGGGTTCGGCTTCGATGAGGTCCTGCACGTCGCGGATCGGTTCACGCTTGGCTCGGGGCATCCAGACCGGCGCGGCGAACTGGGTCTGCCCACCGGGCCGGCGCAAATACAGCACCAACCAGCGGGCCACCGTCTGGGCGACGTCGGTGCCGTAGTCCTCTTCGACGAGGCGCAACGCCAGATCGATGCCGGAGGTGACACCGGCTGCCGTCCATACCTGTTCGGAACTACGGACAAAGATCGGCTCTGGATCCACGGTGACGGCGGGGAATTCGCGCGCCATCTGATCGGCCGCGGCCCAGTGCGTGGTAGCGCGGCAGCCATCGAGCAGTCCGGCCTCGGCGAGGAGGAAGGCGCCAGAGCACACGCTGACCACCCGGCGTGCGGTCGGCGCCATCGCACGAATCCAGCCGATCAGGGCGGGGTCACTGCGAGCCGTGCCGGTGCCGAAGCCACCCGGGATGACCACCGTGTCGATATCGGCACCCGGCTGCGGTGCCGCGGATGCGACGAATTCCAGGCCGGTCAGTGTGCTGACCGGCCTGGAATCCAGCGAGACCAGGCTGACCTGATAGCCGCCGGCCTGGTGTTGGGCCGCCAGTTGCAGCGCGGCACCGGTGAACACGTCGTGG
Source organism: Mycobacterium sp. (assembly GCA_031292695.1). Taxonomy (GTDB): domain Bacteria; phylum Actinomycetota; class Actinomycetes; order Mycobacteriales; family Mycobacteriaceae; genus Mycobacterium. Next base: position 8,265 of record JARLGS010000073.1, read on the forward strand.
GGCCCGACGATGTCCATGGCCTGGACTCCGGAGAAACCGAGAATCACCACAGATCGCGTCACACACTCATGGTGTGTCGCGATCGCGGTGGCGTCTAGGTCATGGTGCCCACAGATTAGGACACGATGCGGTCACCGGGTCCAGCCCAGGACCCCGTCCGCAAGTCGCTGCAGTGGACCCCGCACCACCTCGGGTGCGGTGGCTCGCGGCTGAGCGTCATAACCGGCCGCCCGGACCGCGTCGCACAGCTCGGCTGCGCTCAGGCCGTCGTCGGTCTCGATGGTCGCGGTCTTGGTGGCGAAACTGACCGAAGCGCGCACCCCGTCGATCTTGTTGAGGGCTTTCTGCACGCGCCCGGAACACATCCCGCACGACATTCCCGAGATGTCGAGATAGATCGAGCGGGTGCCCGGCGCCTCGTCCTGCGGTTGAGCCAATTCTGTCAACGTCATTTCCTCACAATCTGGCGCGGATGCGCCCCGTGCCAACCAGCCGCCGGCGGGCGCCGATCAGTTCCTGACAAACTCCGCAGCATCGGGCGACAGGACGCTACGAAGCGGCTGCGGTGTGCTTACGCTCTCCGCGCCGAACTCGAAATTGACTTCGATCGTGGGATATTCAGCCAGATAGTCGGCATACGTGCGGCCCCGTAACCTCGCACCCAAGCCGGCCCAGGCATCGATCACCGCCCACCGCAATGGATTTCGGGTAGCCCACTCGCTGCGATCCAGCCGGTACTGCCACTCCCCGATGTCGATCGCGTCGAATCCGAAGCTGCCGAGAAACGCCGTGTAGTGCACCTTTTCGCCGCGCAGCACCGTCAAGCCACGGCCCAACTCGACCGCCGGGGACAGCTCGGGCACAAGTCCGAGAACGGCGTGTGCAGCGGCCACACCGGTGGTCACCTCTTCGGTTAAGGGCACCAGCGGACATACCCCTAGTGCGGTACAGGCATCGACGATCGAGACCAGGATGTCGGCGGACCGCTCGAGTTGGCGAACGTCGCCGAGCACTCTGGGCAGCCGCACGACGGTGAAATCCAGATCGTCCGGAGTACGTGACACGGCCAACTCCGCCAACGATTTCGACGCGGCATAGGGATACGGAGCGAAGCGGGGGTCGGTCACGCTGCTCGCCGTCACATCGGCGTTCACCACGAACGTCGACAGGTGCACCAACCTGGTGCCGCGCCGCAGGCACGCCTCGGCGATCGACGACACCGCACCGACGTTGGCCGCTCGAAGGTCGCGGTACGGCACCAACACATTCGTGTTGCCGACGCAGTTCACCAACGTACGGGCGCCGACGTCCTCCAGCAGGGCACCGAGTTCTGCCATGGCGAACCGGTCGGGTAGGTAAACGACCTTGACGCCGTCCACCGATTGCAGTGCGGACCACGGATCAGCCTCAGGCAGTGGCGATCTCGCGACGAACACCACCTCTGGACAGTGGCGCCGGGATCGTTGGAGGTCGAGAATCGCCCGCGCGAACCCGGTGCCCAGAATTCCGGACGCACCGAGGATCACGATCGAGTTGCCGCCACCGCCGATCGAAAGCCGCGGAGGCACCGGCGCCGAGTGAGAGTAGTCCAGGGCGGCGAGATCCTGCGCTATCTCGGCGGCGGTACTGGCGTCCATCCAGGCGTCAACGTCAGGTCGGCAGTCGACGACATTGGCGGCGGTGTCAGCGCTGATCAAATCGAGAACGGACAGCTGCCAATCGAGGAACCTCCGAGTGGCAGGCAGGATCCGGATCAGCTCCAGCGATCCGATGCCCTCGTCAAGCAGCGAGGAATCCGGCCGAAGGGCCCGGCCCAACACCCCGCTCCAGACATCAGCCAGAGCAGAGGCTCGATCGGCTGCTCGCCCGGGCGCCGAACCGGCGTCCGAATACTTCGGTACCGCTGGGAGCTTTTCGCGATCGACCTTGCCGCTCGGCTTTCTCGGAATACCCGACACCCCGACGACCGTGAAGGACGGCACGCCCAGCGCCCGCACGATGCTCCGGACTCGCGCCGCGACCACCGGATCGTCAGTTCCGCTGCGGGACTGCATGGTTTCGAACCAGATACCCAGGCCGTTGCCGGCGAGTTCGGCGGCAACGTCGACGACGTCGGGGTCCGCCGCAACGCGCTGCAATACCTCGGCGGTATCAACACGTTTGCCGGCAATCTTGAGCACGGCGTCGCGACGGCCGGCCAACATCGGGAAGCCGGCACCGTCCCCAGTCACCCGATCGCCGGTGGCGAATGCCCGGCGCCGGGAGCCGTCAGGAGCTTGCACCGCACCGAAACTCGCGCTGTCCAGCCCGAGATAGCCGGCCGACACCAACTCCCCGACGATGACGACTTCACCGAATCCGACGAATACCGAGTTCGGCACGAGCGGACAGCCCAGCCTGGTCCAGGTGTGCGCCGCAACGACGGATTGCCCGGCGCCGATCGCCAATTGGGTGACGACCACCGTGGTCTCGGTCGGACCGTAGGTCGAGATCAGGGAAATCCCTTGGCCGGCAGGAGCACCCAGCCACCTGTCGACAGCTGTGGACCGGACCGACTCCCCGCCGATGACCACCTGACGCAGCGCCGATCCGGTCAGCGCCACCAACGCCTCGTCGTCCTCGCACAGCAAGTGCCAGACAGCGGTGGGCAGATCGAGAACGGTTGCGATGTGGACCGCCACATCGCGGACCAGCGACGGCAGGTCACCGGCACGCATCGCGGCGGACCGCACCACTCGCGATCCGCAGGACAGCGCACCGAACACTTCTTCCACGCTGATGTCGGAGGTCAGAGGGGCACATTGCAGGACGGTGTCCGCCGGTCCCCAGCCGTAGGAGTCCCGCACCGCGGCACAGAAGGTCGCCAACGAACCGTGAGTCACCGGAACCAGTTTGGGTTGCCCGGTCGAGCCGGACGTCGACATCACGTACGCCAACCTCGTCGCGAGCCGGTTGTCATGCGCGACGAGGTCTATCCTCTCTTCGACGAATTGCCGCGTCGCGCCGTCCAGCTCCGGTAACAGTGCGGCGACGTCGACCGCGTGTGCGGTCACAGCGCAATGCTCGGCAATAGCGTTGATCCGTACGGCCACTTCGTCGGGCGTCGCACAGACGCTGTAGCCGCAACCCGCCAGATGGCACGCGATCAGCAACTCGATGGCGTGCTGGGAATCGTCGTCGACGAACACCAGCACATCGCCAGGATCGACACCAGCGCGGACGATCTCAGCGATCCAACGGTCGGCGCCAGGGCCCCGGCAATCGCCCAGATCCACCGCACCGTCCAAGAACCACGCGCGCTCCCCAGCCGGGGGCAGCGCGGGCACACCGGCACCGGCATCGAGACTGCCGTCGGCCCTGAGCCCGAGCCACTCGCCGACGGTCAGCGCAATCGGCTCGTCCCAGTGCCCGGCCATCGATTGCAGTGCGGCGACGATGCGGTCGGCGACTTTCGGTCGGTTGGCCGGCTCGGGCACGTCCGCGCGGTTCCAAATGGCGAAATCGATTGTGTGTTGGGCTTCATCGTGAACACAGGCCACGGTCATGCCTTCGACCGGGCCGATATCGGTGACCACAGGAGGTTCGGACAGGTGCGGGCCGAGTTCCGGCGCGCAGCGGCCGCGCATGAAGTTGACCGTCAATGCCTCGGCGTGGGAGCTGCGGTTGATCGCCAAATACATCCGTCGGTAGCGCTCCTCGCGGAACCAGCGGCGACGCACCGCCTTGACGTAGCCGCGGTCGATCGCAGTGACCACATCCCGGACCGACGCGAACGGCGCGAACCGAACCAGCTGAGCAACCGAATTGACCAGGCAGGTGGCAACATTCAGCTCCGAGGTGCCGAAGCGGTTGTCCACCGGATGCACCAGCAGGCTCTCGGTGCTCTGCCGCAGACTCGCATGGACGGCCACGGCCGCGGCCGCCACCAGCACGTTCAACGGAACCTGCTTTGCCTCAGCGAGGGCGATGATCTCGTCGTACACCGAAGCGTCGACCCGCACTGACTCACGCAGCACTCCCCGGCCGGCGGCCCCGGGAACAGTGTCGCCCGTACCCTGGCCACCGCGTTGGGCCTGCTCGGTCAACTCGCGGCGCACGGCGCCCGCGAAGCGCTCGGCCGCTTCGGCCACCTTCAGTCGCTCATGTCGGTGCGCCTGCTCGAGCGCCACCATCGCGGTCGCCGAATCCGCACCCTGACCGGCATCCTGCAAGTGCTGGGCCAAATCGGTTTCGATGATGGCGGTGCCAGCACCGTCCAACAGGATGTGATGGGTGTGCGCCTGCATGCCCACCACACGGCCGTCGGCATCGGCGTGCACCGTGTACTGCATCAACGGCGTGTCCAGTATTCCGTCCGACCACAGGTCCGAGAGTGTTTCCTCCCCCGCGCCGGCTTGCGTACGCACGCGAACGATGTCCTGAAACTGCAGCCGGGCAACGAGATCCGGATAGGGATCCGCGGTCTGGGACGGCACCAACACACACAGCTGGGCGGGCTGGGTCACGACGGTCGCCTCGAGCGCCGAAAGAAACCTCGGTAGTTCCACCGGATGAAACCGGTAGCTCTTGCCGATCAGGTACAACGCCGGATCTGGGTCCTGCAGTACGCCGCGGTAGATGTTCTGCTGAGCGCTGCTCAGCGGTATCCGATCAGTCGGTGACACCGAAGCGCTCCAGCTCCGTCACCCAGCCGGCTATCGTCAGCTCCTCCGCGAGGCGCGACGGCAAGTCCGATTCCCGATCTACCCCGAGACGTTTCATCAGCAGCACGAATCGCACCGAGTCCAGCCCGAGTTCCCGCAGATCGGTGGCGTCACCGTCGAACAGGTCGGATTCATCGACATACAGCACCTCCGATACGGCCGCCAGGACCCGGTGCCGGAGCCCGTCAGCCATGGACCGCCGCAGCCAGGGTTGCCCGAATAACCTTGCCGGACTGTGTTCTCGGGATTTCCGTCACCATCTCGATGATCGCCGGCCGCGCGATCGATTCGGACTCTGCGCGATAGCGGGCCGCAATCGCCTGCTTGAGCTTGCGGGTCTGTGTCTCGTCGAGGTCCGCTGCCGGCACCACCGCCAGCCCGATAAGGGCACCGAATTCCACGTCGGGTATCTCGTAGCACGCGGCCGCAGCCACCCCGGGCACACTTTCCGCGATCCGGTCGACCTCGTCGGGGGCGACATTGACGCCACCCGAGATGATCATCTCGGATGATCGCCCCTTGATGTAGCAGAACCCGTCGCTGCGACGTTCGAAGATGTCGCCGGTGTTCACCCAACCGTCGACGAGCACTTGGGCTGTCCGTTCGGGATTGTTCCAGTACCCCAACATGTTTGCCGGCGATTTGATCCACAGCGTGCCCGACTCGGCACTGTCGTCGCCGGCGGTCGGCGGACTGCTGCCGTCGCCGCCGGCCAGATGGACGTCGACTCCGGGGTACGGCCTGCCGACCGCGCCGGCCTCGATCCGGGCGATCGACCCCTCGGCCGTCGGCAGACACAAGGCCGTACAACCTGTTTCGCTCAGCCCGAAAACCTGCGCCGTGTGAATGCCCGCCGCTTCGACAAACTGCACATCGGCCGCGATGGCACGCGAGCCGCCGTAGCCGAGCATCCGCAGCGCCGGCAGCGCTGCGCCGGCCTTCACCTCGGACACCAGCCGCGCCAACAGAGTGGGCACCAAGCAGGTCGAGGCGATCTGATTCGTGTTGAGAACCTCGGCCAGTGACGTCGAATCTTCGCCACCGGTGACACATTCGCTGCCGTGCATCAGGCAGTTGAGGATCCACCACAAGCCGCCGATATGGGTGGCCGGCAGCGGTGAATACGTGGCTTCTCCCGCCACCCAGCTGATCCAGTTCAGGCCTTCGCACGCGAGGATGTCGGCGATGGCGAAGAAGGTGCGGTTGGCCAGCAGCACGGCTTTCGGTTCGCCGGTGGTCCCGCTGGTGAAGATCATCGCCAGCGGATCGTCGGCACCCAGACCGAGTTGGCCGACCGCTGGCGCATCACTGTCGACCCATTCCGTTGCCCGGGGGCCGATATCCACAGTGAGTACCGGCCCCTGCCGCAAGGATTCGGGTAGGGTCGCCGGTTCGATTGCGGGCGGCAGCAGCACTGCACTGGGCTCGGTGACCTCACCGAATCGACCGACCGTTGCCGGCGGCACGTTACGGTCCACCAGCACCGCGATCGCCCCGAGCTGGGCGCAGGCCAACACCGAAAGGTAGGTCTCCGGACCGTTATCCGAAACCACCAGCACCCTCGACCCGCTGGTTACCCCATGGCTACCGAGTTCGGCGGCGAGGCGGCCTATTTCGCCGATCAGCTGGCCGTACCGGACAACGCTGGTGCCGTCGCAGCGGCGCAATGCGATGGCCGTGGGCCACTGTCGGGCTTGCGCAAAGACCCGTTCCAGCACGGTGGATGGTTGATCGGACATCGCTGAGAACTACTCCCTGGCAGCTGGTCACGGAATATTGAGCACCGCGAGTTCGAACTCGCCGAACGCGGAGCCGCCATTGTCGTCGAAAAACTCAATGGCACAAGGGATTTTCAAGTACCGCCAGGTCCGCTCCGCGACTTCGATGCCCTCGCACGTCAATCGCGCGGAGAACTTGCGCGCATCGATCTGTCGCTTGTAGCGCGATGAGGTGGACCGGATCAGCATGCTGGACAACTGATTGTCGAAATAGTCGTCTATCGACCAACCCCGAAACCCGTCGATCTCGTCGTTGAACACGGCCGGAGCGAACGCGCTGTAGGCGAGCTGGTTGAAGCACAACACGAGTTCGACGGCGTTGAAATGTCCGGTGCTGCGGATGTATACCGACTCCGGAATGCTGAAATTTCCGGTGGCGAAAAGCGAATCGCCCGTTGCGTGATACTCCGCGTCCGTCAGATAACGACAGCCCTTGTAGGAGTATGGCTCCAGCACTCGCGCGAGGAGGTCTTCGGGAATCTGTTCAGTCACAACCAATTCCGAGTTGCTCACGGGTGATGTGACGCCGGTGGTCGTCATACCGCATACCCGGGAGCCGCAAGGCCGTCGAGCATCGTCAGCCGGTAGGTCGTCAACGTCCCCGCCGCGGTGCCGTGCTTTGCCCGATGAATGAGGGACCGGTTGTCCCACAGAATGATATCGCCGACCTCGTAGTGCTGCGTATGGATGAATGGCGAAGCAAAGGCTGGATCGAGTTGGCCGGTGGCAGTGAGGAGTCCGTGTAGCACCGACGGATCCAGCATGTCCCCATCGCCATCTTCGATCTTGCTTGTTCCCGTGGAGCAGATATAAAGGATTTCCTGGCCGGTCTTCGGGTGCCGGATCACCGTCGGCCACTTGATCGGTGGGGTGGCGCGGTTGATCTCATCCCACACCTCGCCGATCGGCTGATAGACGTCGCTGGGTCGAATCTTTATGTGGCGGCGCGGATCGTGCGTGCTGTACGTCCCTCGCACCGGATCCTGCTGAGCCGGAGGAAGCGAGTCCCACACCCTGTTGAGATCGATGAAGTAGGTACCACGGTCGGCTCCCGGAACCGTCAGCGGCATCACCATGGAGAACGCGAACGGTTCCGGCATGAACATGTAATCGATGTGCCAGAACGCACCCGTGCGCGGCACGCCCTGCCCCTCCTCCGTGGAGGAGACGAAGATCTCCGGATAGTCCTTATGGTGATACACGGGCTCGTAATACGTGACGATCTCCCCGAGGATCCGGCCGAGCCCGATGAACTCCGCCGGCGACGGGTTGACGTCCTTGAGAACGACAAGCTTATTCTCGTAGACGATTTCGCGGAGGCCATCGGTCGAGATGTTGCCCAGATTCTTCGGATCGATTCCGGTGACCTGCGCTCCGAGCCCTTGGCCCTGCACCTTGAGCGTCATCGACGTGCCTCTTCCCAGTTTGCTGCGCTGCGATGACCTGGCGTCGAAATCCGTTGCCGTGCACCGCAGAAAGCCGTTCAGTTGATGCCTTCAACTGAAGTAGTCGGCCAGATATCGAGAAAAGTTCCGCGTCCCTGCACAATTCGTGTTATCGCGGTCCACGGCTGTCGTCTGGGTCGACATTCCAGGTGTTGGGAAGCATCGGAGCGGTTCTACTCATCTCGCCTTGCGACGACTCGGCGGCCATGCCGGCTGGGGCGGCCCCAGTTGATCTCGCAGCGCCGGAGAATCCCATCGGCCCCGCGTTCCGATTACCGGCCGTGACACTCGGCGGCGCAGCGTCGTCCGGGGTTTCCGTCGGACCGTCCATGTCGAGAAATTCATACCGGTATCCGCGACCCCGCCCCCGGACCTTGCGAGTCTGCCGAAAGGTGCGCCGGACCCCGGACAGGGCACGCGCGGCAATGACGGCGGCGACCGGGTTGGTCACTGCGTCAGGCGTTTCCAGACCGGTCTCGGGGCCCGCCCCCACAGCCGGCGGTTCCAGTCCGAGCACCGCGTAACTGGCGGCCGGCGCAGGAGCCGGGCTGGTACCGGCCGCGCTGGCAGGCGCCGGCCACGCCGGACTACTGGTGGCTGCGGTGCCGGCGGGGACGACGACCGGAGACGGCAGAACGCTGCCGTCTTCGTGGGTTGCACTGGACCGCAGGAGCTCTGGGTGTGAATGGTCGGCAACCGTGGGCGCAACGTCCAAGGGGGGCTGCCTCAGCAAGAGCAACGCACTCAACGCACTCAGGGCGGGCGCGAAGAACGGGGCCAGTAGTAGCAAATAGGACGCGTAGTACGGATACCACAGCACGTCGTAGAGCCACAGCGCGATAAAAGCCAGCACCGCAGCCGAGGCCGGATTGAAGCCCAGCTGCTGGAAGAAGTACTGGAAGTCCGCGAGCATCTGCTCGATCTGACCGGTGGTACCCAATTGCTCGATGAAGGTCAGCAGGTCGTTCAGGAATTCGGTGGGTGAAGTCGGCGGGTTCAGCAGCAGACTTTGAGGAGTGACATCGACCTGGAGAATCGCCGGAGCCGGTGTCGGGGATGGCACCGCCGCCAGCGCCGTTTCCGAGACTGCTTGGTACCCGGTCATGGTTTCCGCGGCCTGCACCCACATGCGGACATAGTCAGCTTCGTTGACCGCTATCGGGATGGTGTTGATACCAAAGAAGTTCGTCGCCACGAGGACTCCGTTGGCAATGTGGTTGGCGGCCAACTCACCCAAAGAGGGCATGGTTGCCAGAGCCGTGCCGTAGGCGGCCGCCGCAACCTCATGTTGCGCACCCGCGGCCACGGCGTCCAATGACGATTGCTCAAGCCAAGCCAGATAGGGCAGGTGCGCAGCCACGTACTGCTCGGCGCTGGGCCCTTCCCAGCTGCCGGCCACCTCAGCCAACACGGTCGACAACTCCGCGGCGGCCTGGCCGTATTGCGTGCCGAGCTGTTGCCATTGCGCCGCGGCGGCAAGCAGCGACCCCGGTCCCGCGCCGGCGCTCAACAATGCCGAGTGCACTTCCGGCGGTAGCGCCATCCAAATCGGTGCAGTCACTGCCAAGTCTCCTCGCTGGCCGTCGAGGGCGCGACGGCTCGGGATGCCCACACGGCACCCGCATATGTGTCCTAGTCGGGCGGCGCACCATGAAAGTTCCCCGTTCGGCGCCAGAGCCGAAAGGATTTACGACGCTGCCGGAAACCTCACTACTACTTGCCAACCCAGCGCTGAGGCCGCTGACATCGACTCGATCCGTGGACGTACGGTGGTGCCATGCCAGTCATCGACGCCCGCCACCTCGACGGAGTATCAGAGACCGCACTGCTTACCTTGTATCAGCGCGCGTCGGAGGCCGCTCGGCCCGATGGGATCATCGATGACCCGATGGCCATCAGTCTGCTGGCCGCACTCGACTACGAGTACGAGCACTTCGGCCGAACCCATCAAGCCACCGCGCTACGTGCTCTGGTGTTCGACGA
>JARLGS010000074.1 GCA_031292695.1 Mycobacterium sp.
CACGCGATTTCACCCGATTTGGGGCAAACCAGCAGCTAGACGGGGTGGGAGGCTTCAACGCTGAGCGACGCTGCTCAGGCTTCGCGTCGCCTCTCCCTGAGGCCGTTTCCACATCAGGGCGTGGGACATGGCGATGTCAGGTTAGACCGACCGGCATCCAACTCAGTCCCGTCTGCCCGCGCGCGCGAGAGCCCATCACGTGATGGCCCAACCAGCCCGCCAGCAAGCCTGCGGGGATAACGGCGAGCCGCAGCACCTAGTCGTTGGTGCCGCGGTGTGCGGCCCGTTCCTGTGCCCGCTCGTCCGCTGCTTCCTGCTCCTCTGGTGTCACCACAATGGCGTCAGGGCCGGGAACCACCGTCGTCACATGGCCGGTGGCGAGCCACCGCACCACGTAGGGAGGCGAGCCGTCCGCGGAGTGCACCTCCGTAATAAGCCCCCGCTGGTCCGAGCGCTCGGTTGTCGTGCCCTTGATCACCAACCAGTCGCCTACGTTGGCTTTCATCGCCGACTCCTTCCTGCACTCCTGTTCCGATTCTGCGCGCCTCCCAGGGTCGGCGGTACCCCCGCCTGAGAGCATCTCGCCTCATAACCCCGAGGGCTCCGCCCACCCAGGTGCGATGTAACGGTGAAGCCCTGCCCGGCGCGCTGCAGCCCGGCGACCTCGCGGTGTGGGACGGTCACGTCGCGATGGTGGTCGACAACGGCATGACGATCGAACCCATGTATCAGTACGGGTGCAGAACGACCGCTGTCATGCCATTGCCTCGGCCCACTCCATGTGTGCCTCGAAGCCAAGCGTTCTCGCCCACCGTCACCTGCTTGTACTCCGCCGGTTTGCTGGCCCCGACCACTGGCGCAGCGCACTCGTGGCAGAACTTGTCGCCCGCTCGCAGTCCGGTACCGCACGACCCGCACGCCAACCCTGTTGCGGTCATGTCATCGCCACGGACATCGCGCTGTGCCCCTTGAAACTTCGGCAATCTGGCGATCGCGTGGTACGCATCCACGCAGCCGCGATCCCGCTGCCGTCCCGAGCATCGCTCACGTGAATATCGTGTCACCGCTGGTCAGCCGACGTGTGCCATATCGCCCGACGATCCGCTCCGACCGGGAGCCACACACTGCACACCAGACAACCACCATCACCGTCGCGACGCGACAGCCAATGGCGGCACTTTTGGTTTCCTCGCACCGACTGATTCAATCCCCGTATCGTGCACCACTATAACTGCAGCTCAGGGCATATATTTAGGCTCTCAGCAAAAACCTGAAGACAATATCAAGACGATTGAGGTGGGGCCGACGCCACCGAAAGGCCCACCGGATGCCCGCCCTCGGCTGCCACTGCCGCCGGTGAGAGCGCCGATATTTGGAGATTCTTCCAATACAAAGAACCGACGCCAGGCTGGGAGGATGGCTGTCGTGGGCGTAATGCGCTGCCCCGCCAATCACGCCGCCAACGACTCAGCCGAGGAAGTCGCGTTCATCCGCGAATGGGCCGCAGCTACCTCATGGGACAGCACCCGCGAAAGCCTGCTCGCCGAAGGCCACTGCCCCGCCTGCCCCGGCACCGAGCGGCTGCAGCCGGGGACGGCAATACTGGTCGGCAGGCAGCGCAGCACGGGGCGCTGCCCGTGCTGCGCGGCGGTGTGGATCACCGACGACGAGCACGGCTGGACGTGCCTCGACACCGGAAACCTGATCTGCACGCACGCAAGCTGATTACCTCGCCGATCGGCGGCCGACCAGCACTGGCCCCGGGCATGACATCAGGCGGCGCAAGGACCATCGGCCCTTATAGAACGCCGGGGTCGGAGCGCATTCTGATGCCGAGCCATTCAAGACTCGTTTCTGCATTCAACCCTAAGGAGCGCGATCGTGGCAGAGAGCACCGAGAAGAAGGCTATGGCAGAACGAGCGGAGAACCTGTCCGACGAGGTGCTGCAACGGGTCGAAGCCAGGCAGCGTACCGCGATCGAGGCTCTGCGCAAGTTCGTTGACCGCCTCGACGACGCGATGCCCAACCTCGGCGACGACCCGTCGGTGCGCAAGAAGGTCATCGACGCCATCGTGGACTACTACGAGCAGCTCGCCACTACGACGAACGAGTTCGCGGCCAATATGGTGCGCAGCGCGATCGGGACGCTGAACAAGCGCGCCGCACAGCCAGCTGCTAAGCGCGCCGCACAGCCAGCTGCTAAGCGCGCCGCAAAGAAAGCCCCTAAGCGCGCCGCGAAGAAAGCAGACTGATTAGTCGTTGTAGGCCGTCGTCATCGTCCGCACAGCCGCCAACCGGCCCCGCCGCACCGACCGCCATCAATAGGGGTGTAGAACTGCCGC
>JARLGS010000075.1 GCA_031292695.1 Mycobacterium sp.
CGACCTCGGCGGTTGACGAGACCTCCACGCCAAGGTGATTCAATGTGCCGGCCTGCGCGGGATTCTCGAACAGGACGAGCTTGAGCGGCGGGTCGGCGACGGCGAAGTTGGCGTAGCCCGGCCGGCGCTTGGCCGGCTCGGTCCCGAAGAGCTTGGAGTAGAACTCGGCGGCTTCGTCGATGTCGCAGACGTTCAGCGCGAGTTGGACCCTCGACATGGTGACCTCCCTGTAGTATCGATCTCGGTCGATGCATTCAGTATGGCTGATACATTGATAGGTGTCAATATTTCGGAAGAGGTGACTCGTGGACAAGCCAGCGGCGACGAAGGTCCGGGTGACGGAATGCTGCGCCTCGGTGCTCGCCGCACCCCTCGACACCACCGACGCCGCCGAGCTGGCCAGAGGGTTCAGCGCGCTGGCTGACCCGGTCCGGCTGCGGGTGTTGAGCATCCTGGCTGCCTCACCCGAGGGCGAGGTCTGCGTCTGTGACTTCGTCGAGCCCTTGGCCAAGAGCCAGCCCACCGTGTCGCACCACCTCAAGATCCTGAGCGAGGCCGGTCTGGTCCAGGGCGACCGCCGCGGCAAGTGGGTCTGGTATTCGCTGGACCGTGACCGCCTGGCCCAGCTCCGGGCGGCCATCGACAGCTGAGGGCCCAACGACGAGGTCGCACCCCGGGGGTCGGGGAGGAGCCGGGAACCCGATCCGGCCCTCCCACCAGCCAGAACCGGGCCTCGGGCTGGATTTCGGCGGCGGATGCGGTAGACTTATTCGCTGGCTCTGGGCCCCCGTCCGTCCCCAAGGGGACGGGCTCCCCCTCGGCCATGCCCGATTCCGCCCCGTTCCGGCCTCGCGCCAGCGGTGCGCTCGGGGCAGCACATCAGAACGCAACCAGGAGAGAGTCACCTGCCCAAGCCCAAGGAAGATGCCATCGTGCTCGAAGGCACGGTGGTCGAGCCACTGCCCAATGCCATGTTCCGCGTCGAGTTGGAGAACGGACACAAGGTGCTGGCGCACAGCTCGGGGAAGATGCGGATGCACCGCATCCGCATCTTGCCGGGGGACAAGGTCCAGGTGGAGATCACTCCGTACGACCTCAACCGGGGTCGGATCACCTATCGGTACAAGTAGGACGGGGAGTCAAGTGAAGGTTCGGCCGAGCGTGAAGCCGATCTGTGAGAAGTGCAAGGTCATCCGGCGCCGCGGCGTGGTGCGGGTGATCTGTGACAACCCGCGCCACAAGCAGCGGCAG
>JARLGS010000627.1 GCA_031292695.1 Mycobacterium sp.
ACCCGCCGGTGCCGTCCTCCCACACGACGGGTTCGAGCACCAGCAACATGCCGGCCGGGAACACGAAGTCGTCGTCGAACTGCTCGCCGAGATCGGTTCCGATCATGGGCATTTCGGCGGCATTCACGCCAATACCGTGTCCGAGGTAGAAGTGTGGCAGCCAGGGCGGGACGCCGTCGTTCGCCTCGATCGCGGCGCGGCCCAGATCGGCACAACTGGCCCCGGCGCGCGTCACGTCGACCACCGCGGTGAAGATGTCGTGCCAGCGCCGGAAGTTCGCCTGCTGCCGCGGTGTCGGGTCCTGCCCGACCACCCAGGTCCTGCCGAAGTCCGAACAGTATCCGCCATAGGTGATGCTCACATCGGTCCACAACACGTCACCGGCGACAAGCTCGCGTTCGGTGGACAACAGCGGCAACGCCAAGTCGCCGTGCGTGGTCCACACGCCGGCGGCCTTGGTGTCTGGCATCACCTGCCAGATCGGCTCCAGCATGCTGGCCACCGCGCCCAACTCGAAAGCGCGCGCAAGGAATTCGGCCGACAGGTCTATCTGCCTGATGCCGGGGGCCAGTTTCGCCTGCACATCGACCATTGCCTGATCCGTGATGCGTGCCGCTGTCCGGATACACGCGATTTCGTCGATGGTCTTGACCGACTTGGCGGCTCCGACAATCACCGCGGCATCGGCCGGCGCCTCGTGAAACAGCTTGGCCCGGCGCATCGCGCCGGTGAGTTCGTCGACTCCGACCGTCGTCTGCGGCGGGATCAAGCCGGACAGGACGCGCGCGAAATGCTCGACGCCCTCGTCGAACTCGAGGTACACCGGAGGGTGGACGTGGTCGGCAGGCAGTTCCGTCTCGGCGGCCGCGCCTTCACGGAACGGCAGAAACAGGTGCGGCCATTCGTCGTCGGCGAGCACCACCGCGACCGGTCTCTCGACGTGCGAGAGACCGGCATCGCCCAGCGGCCAACTGGTCCCGGTGGCATAGGTGACGGCACTGTTGCCCAACAGAACCAACGCGCCGACGCCACGCTCAGCCATGGCGGCCCGCAGTCGGGCGCCCGTTTCTCGGCGCAGTCGGGACCGGTCGGGCTCGGCAGGGATGTCAGCGAGGGAGGAAACCACAGTCAACATTCCGGTCACGTCAGCGGCCAGCCTGAATTCCGAGGAATTCCTTGATGTTTCCGCCGACGATGCGGACGGCATTCTCCGGGCCGACCGCGTCGACCACCGCCGCCAGTGAGCGTTCCGAATAGCCGAACGTGCTCTCGTTGTGCGGGTAATCCGACGACCACATGACCTTGCCCACGCCGATCCGATCGATGAGCTGGAGTCCGAGCGGATCCACCATGAACGACGCCCACATGTGCTTGTCCCAGTAGTACTGAATTCCATGTTCGAGTCGGTGGTTGAACATGTGCTGGTAGGAGGCCAACAGGTGCTCGGCATCCTGCAGAGCCGTTGGTACCCAAGCGATTCCACCCTCGAACCACCCGATACGCAGCTGCGGATGGCGGTCCAGAATGCCCGAGAAGAGGTACTTGGCGAACTGTTCGCGGAACGAGTCGACGTTGACCATCATTCCCACGACGACACTGTTGTGCTGGCACGGCGTCTTCGGTGGGGTTTCGCCGATGTGGTGAGTGACCGGCAGCCCGGCCTCCTCGATCTCGTCCCACACCGCGTCCATGGCCGTGCTGCCGTAATCGTAGATATTCCCGTCATCGTCTTTGCCGGGGTTCAGCGGCAACAGGAAGGTCTTGAGCCCCAGGGATTTCAGCTCTGCCAGCGTGGACCGGGCGCCCTTCGGATCCCACCAGTTGATCAGGCCCACACCATAGAAATGGCCGCCCGAGCGCTCCTGCAGCTCGGCCAGGTACTCGTTGTAGATCCGGAAAACCCTTTCGCGCAACGCTTTGTCCGGGTAGTGGAACAGCGCCAGCACCGCATTCGGGAAGGCCAACTCCTTGTCGATGCCGTCCTCGCCCAGTTCGCGGATGCGAGCCGCGATGTTGTTGGACGCGGCCCCCGCCAGGTCGTCGTACTGCATGAGTACCCGGCCGAAGTCACCGCCCACCCATGACTTGCCCTGCATGCCGACCATGTAGGCGCCGTCCTCGTACCAGATGCGCGGCGCCTGGCCTTTGAGGTCGTCGGGAAAGCGCTCGAAGAAGATGTCGTCGGCGACAGAGATGTGGTTGTCGGCCGAGAAGATCTCGGTGCCCGCGGGCAGCCCGACGTTGACGCCGACGGCGTGGCCTTTGCGATCCTTCGGCGCACCCCACCCTTCGGCGGGATACAGAGTGGAAGTTGGGGCGGACATCCTTGGTACTCCAATCACGGGCGGTGAGGACTTCGTCGGTAGGTGGGCATCACCAGGTGACGGGTAGTTCGTACACGCCGTACGCGAGTCGGTCGTGCTTGAACGGGATCTCGTCGATCGGCTTGGCCAATTGCAGCGTCGGAATGCGGCGGAACAACGTGTGGAACACGATCTGCATTTCCGCGCGGGCCAACTGTTGCCCTACGCACTGGTGACGCCCGTAGCCGAAGGCGACGTTCTGCGCGGCGTTGTTCCGGCTCACATAGAGCATGTCGGGTTCATCGAACTCCCTGGCATCCCAGTTCGCCGGGGCGAGGTCGATGATGATGCCGTCGCCTGCGCGGATGGTCTCGCCCCCGATCTCGATGTCGTCGACCGCGATCCGGCGCTGACCGTTCTGGATGATGGACAGATAGCGCAACAACTCTTCGACTGCGTTCGCGACGGCCTTCGGGTCATCGGCAGCACGGACCAGAGCCAACTGGTCGGGATGTTCGAGGAGCGCGAGCACGCCGAGCCCGATCATGTTCGCGGTCGTCTCGTGTCCGGCGATCAACAACCCGGTGCCCAGCTGAGCGGCCTCCTTGACCGTGATCTCACCGGCTTTCACGCGCTCGGCAAGATCGGACACCGCGTCCTCGGCAGGGTTGTCCATCTTGGCCTGCACCAGATCGGACAGATACTTGGCCAGCCCCATTGCGCCCTTGGCGTTGTCCTCGGCCGTCGCGTAACGCGCCAACCCGACATTGGCGTGGTGCTGGAAGAATTCGGCGTCTTCGTACGGCACACCCAACATTTCGCTGATCACAAACGACGGCACGGGAAGTGCCAGCGCCGTGACGATGTCGGCCGGCTGAGGACCGGCCAGCATCGCGTCGATGTGGTCGTCGGTGACCTGCTGGATGTATGGCCGCAGGCCTTCGACGCGCTTGAATGTGAAGGGCTTGGACAGCATTCGGCGGAACCGGGTGTGCTCTTCAGCATCGGCGGTGAAGACAGAGCGCGGACGTTTGTGCACCGTCGAGAGCATGCCTTCGTTCCAGTGCGGGAAACCGGGACGCCGGTCATCGACACTCACCCGCGGGTCGGAGAACAGGGCGCAGGCCTCTTCGAAGCCGACGACCAGCCACGGCGTAGTGCCGTCCCAGATCTGCACCCGGTAGAGCGGCTTGTCCACACCGAGTTCCAGCGCTCGGGGCGGTGGCGCGAACGGGCACCGCGCGTCCCGTTCCATCGGGTATTCGGGGATCTCGGTCTGCGCCAATGCCTCGGACATGCGGGTCGGTTACTCCTTGATCTCGATGGCCGCCGCCGGACAATCAGCAGCGGCCCTGCGGACGTTGTCGAATTGGTCCGCGGGCGGGCTGTCGTTGAGCAAGATGACGACGCCGTCATCATCACGTTGGTCGAACACCGCGATGGCGTTGCGCACACATTGGCCGGATGACACGCACTTGTCTTGGTCGACAATCACTTTCATGTCAGCGCACCTCTGTGACGGGGGCCAGCCACAGCCCGACGATCGCGTCGATCAGTCCGGTCGCGACCGCGTCCCAGCTGGCCCGAGGGGTCGCTGACCCGTCCGCGAAGGCCCGCTCGAAATCGGCACAGGTGTGAATCATCAAGTTACGGGCCATGATGTTGCGCTCAGCGACAACCATTTTGGGCAGCCCCGACACCGAGCGGGTGATCCCATCGACCACCTGCACCAGCGACGGGGAGCCCAGCGCGTCCTTCACGACAACCTTCTGATAGGCCGGGTCGGCCAGCACCTGCGCGGCGAAGCGGGCATACCAGGTCGGATTACCGAGTTCAGCAAGGTGTTCGGTGAGCGAGCGCACCAGACAGGTCACCCAGTCACGAAGATCGGTGGAGCCCGCGGCTCGCGCCACCATGGTTTCCAGCAGCGCTTCGATCGGACCGCGGTGCTTCTGCTCGATGGCCCGCACCAAGTCGGTCTTGGTGCCGAAGTGATAGCCGACGGCCGCGTTGTTGCCCTGCCCCGCAGCCTCACTCACCTGCCGATTGGATACGGCGTAGACCCCGTGTTCGGCGAACAGGCGCTCAGCGGCGTTCAGTATCGCTTCGCGCGTCTCGGTGGCTCGCTCGGTGCGCACGGAACCTGCTGCCGTCATGTGGTCTACACAACACCACCGATGCATTTAAGTCAAGTGATTGATTTAAAAGTGTCCGGATTCAGTCACTCCGTGGCCGCCCTGGTGATCACCTTGCCCGCGACGGTCCCGCCGTCCACCGGCAGCAGCGTTCCCGTCACATAGCGGGACCGCTCGCCGGCGAAGTACAGGACCGCCTCCGCCACATCCGCGGCGGTGCCCTCCCGTTTCAGGGGACGATCGTTACGCATCTGTTGGCGGATCCTGGTCTCGAATTGCTCGCGGCGCTGCCGGTCCTCCGCACTGGCCGCGGTCTGCAACAGCGGGGTTGGAATGTTGCCGGGCGCAATGCAGTTGACCCGAACCTCGTAGTGCGCCAAGTCGATTGCCGCACACTTGGTGAAGTGGATGACGGCAGCTTTGGATGCCCGGTAGACCGAGACCCCGCCCCCGGGTTGGACTCCGCCGATCGAAGAGATGTTGATGATCGACCCGCCTCCTGTGGTCGCCATCTGCCGGGCGGCATCCCGGGTGCCCGCCATGACTCCGAGCAGGTTCACCCGCATCACCCGGTCGAACTCCTCGAACCCCTCGTCCAGCAACTCCCGCTTGATGGGGCTGGCGATTCCGGCGTTGTTCACCATCACATCCAGACGCCCGAAGGCCGCCACTGTGTCCGCGATGAGGCCGGCTATCTCGGCCTGGTCGCCGACGTCGGTGTATCGGAACAGCGCATCAGGGCCGGCCTCCGTGGCCAGCGCCGCGCCGAGTTCGCGCTGCACATCCGCGATGACGACGCGAGCGCCTTCGTCGAGGAATCGTTCGACAACGCCTCGACCGATACCCGATGCGCCGCCCGTGACGACCGCAACCTTGCCCGCCAATTCGTCAACCATCAGTCCGTTGTCCTTTCGCCAACCGTGTCGAGAAACTCCAGCAGCACGGCGTTGACCGCCGTCGGCTGTTCGATCTGCGGACAATGACCGGCCGCTTCGATGATCGCCGATCGGCCACCGGCGATCTGGCCGGCGATCCCGCCAGCCCACCCCGCAGGCAGCAGCTTGTCTCCCGCGCCTTCCACAATGAGCGCGGGCACGCTGATCCGGCCATAAGCCCGGCTACTCGCGGGCAGCGCCGGAGCATCGAGCCCGGGGCGCCGAAACCGCGCCGCCGCCAACGATTCCCACGCGCCCGGCACAAGACTCGATTCGTAGCGGCGACGTACGTAGGTATCGTCGGCCGGGTACGCGGGGTCGAAGAACAGCGCCTCGACAATGCGACGCATCGCCGGCTCCGTAGCGTCGTAGTCGTATAAGGCCGACGTGTGTTCGTTGCGCTGAATCTCTCCGCCGCCGCAGATCGCGACCAGACTGCGCACCGGCAACTCCGGCGATTCCGCGGTCAAGTCGGTCAACAGATTGACGGCGCCCATCGAGTTTCCGACGAAATGTGCGGAGCTGATGCCCAGAACCGAGCAGAACCGGGCGATGTGGCGGATCCGCATCGCGCGTCCGTTGACGAAATCGATGACCTTGGCCGACTCACCGAAGCCCAGCATGTCCGGAGCCAGGACGCGGTACCGCTCGGCGAGCGCACCGATAGTGCGTTCCCAACCCAACTCCGCGCTGGCACCGAATTCGCCGCCGTGCAACAGCACGACGGGATCCCCGTCCCCCGCGGCCAGATAGCTGGTGACGAGACCGTCTACCTCGACGGTGTTCCGAACCCTGGTCATCGTCGACACCTATTTGATGGCAATGGGATTGACGGGAGAACCGACCGCGCCGGTCACCCGCAGCGGCGGCGCGATGAGCTGGAACTCGTACACCCCGTCGGTGGCGCAGTCGGCCGCCAACGCCGTCAGATCCCAGTACTCACCGAGCATCAGCCCCATGTCCCGCAGCGTGAGCATGTGCAGTGGCAGGAACGTGCCCTCGACGCCGGACGCAGGGTCGGGGTCTTCGACCATGAGGTTGTCGGCCGCGACAGCGGCCACTTCGTGGTCGTGCAGCCACGATGCGCACCGCCAGTGCAGGCCGCATCCGGCTTCGGCGCCGTCTCCGGTGGACAAGAAGCGCGTCCACCAACCGGTGTGGACGACCACGATGTCGCCGCGCCGGATGCTGACGCCCTGAGCCGCCGCGACAGCGTCGAGTTCGGCCGGCGTGATCGGATTTCCGGGTCGCAGGAACACGTCGGCGCCGCGGTGTCGGACGAGGTCCAGCAGTACTCCGCGCGACGTGATGCCCTTGCCGTCCACCTTGTCGATGCCGCAGTGGAACGCGCCGAAACTGGTCACCGAGTCGGCGGGAAAGCCGTTGTACAGCTTGTCCTCGTAGTACACGTGCGCGAGCGCATCCCATTGCGTGGCGGCCTGCAGCGGCATGACGATCATGTCGTCGTTGAACCGAAACGGGTTGTCCACGAAGTAGCCACTGACCTCTGCGGCCACCGAGTTCTTCAACCACTGTGGGCCGTACTGAGCCAGAGTGTTCGCGTCACCACCGTCCACCGTCATCACGTGGACCGGGTTGTGCCGGAACTTGAATGCGCCCTGCGGTCCGGCCGAGCTGAAATCACCGCCGAGCGCAAAAACCTTGCCCTGCCGCACCAGCGAAGCGGCCTCGGTGACCTTGTCTGCGGTGATGAAATTCAGTGTGCCGAGCTCGTCGGCGTCTCCCCACCGGCCCCAGTTGCGGACGTCATCGGCGACTCGACGAAACTCGCTCATCGGCGCGGTCATTGGACCCCTTCCAGCGTTGTCGCAATGCGGCCGGCGAGGTTTCCGCCGTCGACCCACAGGACCTGCCCCGTGATGTAGCCGGCGGCCCGGCTGTTCAGAAAGACAAGCACAGCCGCCTGCTCCGCCGGGTCCGAAACACGGCCGAGTGGCTTGGGAATGTCATCGAGGAAGCCTTGGCCGTACGCGGTGCGCAATTGATCGAGGATCGGCGTCTCGGTCACACCAGGCCCCGTGCAGTTGATCCGGATGCCCCGGGCACCCAGCGCCACCGCACTTTTCATGGTGTACAGGACGACGGCCTCTTTCGACAACCGGTAGCCGCCGTCTGCGAGCGACTCGGGATGCGCTCGACACCAACGCATTCCATCGTCGAACGAGTCCGTGTTCAACAACCCGGCGACCTCACCGGCGTGTTCGAGATAGGACGCGGCGGCCAGCGACGACACCGACACGATCGACGACCCGGCCGACATCGAGGGCAGCAGCTCCTCCGTCAGCGCCCGGGTACCGAGGAAGTTGATGGTGACGACACGCAAGGGATCCCCGATGCCCGACGACACCCCCGCCACGTTGAAAAGCGCATCGACGCTGCCGCCCACTGCCTCCACAGCCGCGCTGACCGACGCCGGATCCGAGAGGTCGACGTGGTGAAACTCGTTGAGCCCCGTGGCCGGTGGGTGGACATCCAGCCCGACGACCTCGGCGCCCAACTCGGTGAGTTGTCGGGCGGCGTGCTCGCCGATGCCCGACGCGCACCCCGTGACGACGACCCGCCGGCCGTCGTAGCGCCACAGATCGTCGACCTGACCCATATCGTCAGCGCCTGTCGGCGTTCGGGTTCCTGCTCGTCCAGCCTTCGCCCGACTTCAGTTGCGCCGCCGCCTGCTCGATGCCGGCATTCATCTCGTCCATCGCGAGCGACACCTCGTTGGCGGTGTAGTTC
>JARLGS010000628.1 GCA_031292695.1 Mycobacterium sp.
CAACTTTGCCAATCAGTGTGCGTGTTTGTCGGTGGGCTGCGCCACGATGTCACAGTGGCATCACTCACCTTCGCGCAGGCCCGTCGCATCGCCGTCGCCGCCCAGGGTTTTCATGAGACGAAGCCGTCCGGGCCGGTCACCCGCGCGCATCTGAAACGTTTGATGTCCAGAATCCAGGTGCTGCAACTGGATTCGGTGTCGGTTGCGGTGCGGGCGCACTACGCGCCGGTGTTCAGCCGCCTTGGATTCTATGACCGGGACGTGCTCGACGGCACCGCCTGGAGTCACAGTGCACGCGCGCCGCGCCAGTTCATCGAATACTGGGCGCACGAGGCCGCGCTCCTCGCGGTTGACGACTGGCCGCTGTTGCGCTGGCGTATGCGCGAATACACCCACGGCCGCTGGGGCACCGAAATCGTCCGGCGCAATGGTGACTTGGCCGAGAAGATGGTCGCGGCGGTCGCGGCGCTCGGGCCGTCGACTGCTGGGCAGATCGAGGCGCATCTGGAGGCCGAACCGCGGGGTGCGAAGGGGCCGTGGTGGGGACGCAGCGACACCAAATGGGTGGCCGAAGCCCTCTGGTCGTCCGGGGTACTGACCACCGCCACCCGGGTGGGGTTCGCCCGGCACTACGACCTGGTCGAGCGGGTGTTGCCGGCCGAGGTGCTGGCCCGCGAGGTATCCGACGACGAGGCGATCCGGCTGTTGGTGCTCAAGGCCGCCGGTGCACTGGGGGTGGGCACTGAGGCCGACCTCCGCGACTATTTTCGGCTCGGTGCCCGGCAGGTCAAGCCGGCGCTGGCCGCACTCGTGGCCGAGGGGGAGTTGGAGCCTGTCACGATCGACGGCACCGCGGCGTATCTACGCGCCGGACAGACAGTGCCCCGGCTGGACCGGGGGACTGCACTGCTGTGTCCGTTCGACCCGCTGATCTTCTTCCGGCCCAGGGTGGAACGGCTGTTCGGTTTCCACTACCGCATCGAGATTTACACCCCGGCGGCCAAACGTCAATTCGGTTACTACGTCTGGCCGTTTCTGCTCGACGGCCAGTTGGTCGGCCGGGTCGACCTGAAGCGCACCAGCGAGTCGCTGCACGTGGTCGGTGCATTCGCCGAGGACGGTCAGGACCGCGCGAGGGTGGCGGCGGCGCTGCTTCCGGAGCTGCGGTCGATGGCGTCGTGGCTCGGGGTCGACGACGTGACGTTCGGCGACCGCGGGGATCTGATCGCCGAGCTGCGCCGCAGCTAGTGCGCTGCGTTGAACGCTTCGATGACTTCCGTCTTGATGCGTCCGCGGGCGGCCACCTGGTAGCCCTGCTTCTGCGCCCACTCACGAATGGCGGCGAGTTGTTCCTTCGAGCTCACCTCGGCCGATGCCTTTGCGGCGCGGCCGCGGGGCGCGCCGCCCTTGGCGGACCGGCGCCGCGGAGCACCGTCTTTCGCGGTGCGGGTGCGACCGCCACCGACCTTGGTCGCGGCGTCGAGATACGGCGCCAGGGCCTTTTCGAATTTCGCGACGTTCGTCGAGGAAAGGTCGATCAGGTAATCGGTCCCGCGCACCGAGAAATGAATCCGTTCGCCGGAATCCTCGGTGATCTCGGCGCCGTTGATATCGTCGACTAGTTGAACGACAACGCGCTCGGCCACGAATATGCTCCTTTTGTCGGGGGTCGGCGGCAGTGTAACGATAAAAGCTGCAGGTAGCACATCATCACCGTCCCACCGGGGCGGAATCGGAAAACGGATTGGCAATTCGGGGCCCGCGTGGGCCGTATGCCCAAATTCATTGAACGCCGTAATTGCCACGGCACCAATGTGATTCGACGGTATCCGATTATATCCGGTGGCGGCAGTGGTTCAGTCGCGGTCGTAATGACAGACCGCCTCCAACATCACCCCGAAAGGGTCCAGCCAGAACGTTGCGAAGTAGGGCGGCGGATATCGCGGGAACGACAGCGGCTCGTGCGACACCTCACCACCGACCCGTTGAACGAACCGATGAACCCTGGCAACGGCCGCTCGCGTCGTGACCATAAAGGCAAGGTGTTGCAGACCGGTGCGGTGGCGCGAGTATCGAGCCGTCCTCGCCGGCCGGATAGCAGAAAGTAATTCTTCGCCTTCGCGAGCTCGGGCACGTTGACGCCGGGATGGCCGAGCCCGATCCGAATCGAATGGCACCCGTCGTGCCTGCGAGCGGCGTGTCGGAAACCCGCACGTGGCGGAGCGCACCGCCCACAGTGGGCGGCGGTTCAAATCTCCTCGAACCAACGGGTAACCTAGACGCCCGTGACCACCACCGGAATCGACGTCAGCGCACGCATGGGCACCGTGCTGACTGCCATGGTGACGCCGTTCGGCCCGGACGGCTCGCTTGATCTGGCTGGTGCGAAGAAGGTAGCCAAGCATCTGGTCGACTCCGGTTGCGATGGCCTGGTCGTTTCAGGCACCACCGGAGAGTCGCCGACCACCACCGACGACGAGAAGATCGCCCTGCTTGAGGCGGTTCTTGAAGAGGTCGGCGATCGCGCTCGTGTCATCGCCGGCGCCGGCAGCTACGACACCGCACACAGCGTGCGCCTGGCCAAGGCCAGCGCTGCGGCAGGCGCGCACGCTCTCCTGGTGGTAACGCCGTATTACTCGAAGCCGCCGCAGGCCGGTCTGGTCGCGCACTTCACTGCGGTCGCCGACGCCACCGACGCGCCGGTGATCCTCTATGACATTCCGCCGCGGTCATCGGTGCCGATCGAGTGGGACACCATTCGGGCACTGGCGTCGCACCCGAACATCGTCGCGGTCAAGGACGCCAAGGGCGATCTGAACGGAGGCGCCGCGATCATGGCCGAGACCGGGCTGGCCTACTACTCAGGCGACGACACGTTGAATCTGCCGTGGCTGGCGATGGGCGCTACCGGATTCATCAGCGTCTGGGGCCACGTGGCGGCCGGCCAACTGCGGAACCTGTTGTCCGCGTTCAACTCCGGCGATATCGCCACGGCGCGCAAGATTCACGTAGGCCTCTACCCACTCGGTGATGCGCAGAACCGCCTGGGCGGCGTGACCATGAGCAAGGAAAGCCTGCGGCTGCTGGGGATCGAGGTCGGCAACCCGCGACTGCCGCAGGTGCCCGCCACCACTGACCAGGTCGAGCAACTTGTGGCGGACCTGCGCGCGGCGTCGGTGCTTGCGTGACCAGACCCGACTTCGCACCGCCCGGCCCTTTGGCGCCGGGCGGTCTGCGCGTCACCGCGCTGGGCGGCATCGGCGAAATCGGCCGCAACATGACCGTTTTCGAGCATCTGGGCCGGTTGCTCGTCATCGACTGTGGCGTGCTGTTCCCGACTCATGACGAGCCCGCCGTCGATCTGATCCTGCCGCACATCCGGCACGTCGAAGACCGATTGGCCGACGTCGAGGCGCTGGTGATCACCCACGCGCACGAGGACCACATCGGGGCCATCCCGTATCTGCTGAAGATGCGACCAGACCTCCCTGTCGTGGGTTCGCGCTTCACTCTGGCGCTGGTCGCCGCCAAGTGCCGTGAGCACCGGCTCAAGCCGAACATGCAGATCGTCGCGGAAGGCCAGCGCAGCACCCACGGGGTGTTCGAGTGCCAGTACTTCGCGGTCAACCACTCGATCCCGGATGCGCTGGCCATCGCCATCCACACTGGCGCCGGCACGGTGCTGCACACCGGGGACATCAAGCTGGATCAGTTGCCGCCCGACGGCCGGCCCACTGACCTGCCCGGCATGTCGCGCCTCGGTGATGCCGGCGTCGACCTGTTCCTCTGCGACTCGACCAACGCCGAGATTCCCGGGGTCGGTCCGTCGGAGAGCGAGGTCGGCCCCAATCTGCACCGGCTGATCCGCGGCGCCGATGGCCGGGTCATCGTGGCGTGCTTCGCCTCCAACGTGGACCGGGTGCAGCAGATCATCGACGCGGCAGTCGCCCTGGGACGCAAGGTGTCCTTTGTCGGCCGCTCGATGGTGCGGAACATGGGCATCGCCAAGGAACTGGGCTTCCTGAACGTCGCCGACGACGACGTGATCGACATCGGCGCCGCCGAACTGTTGCCGGCCGACCGGGTGGTGCTGATCACCACCGGCACCCAGGGTGAGCCGATGGCCGCGCTGTCGCGGATGTCGCGCGGTGAGCACCGTAGCATCACGTTGACCGCCGGCGACCTGATCATCCTGTCCAGCTCGCTGATCCCCGGCAACGAGGAAGCCGTCTACGGGGTGATCGACGCGCTGGCCAAGATCGGTGCCCGGGTGGTCACCAATCAGCAAGCGCGCGTGCATGTATCGGGCCACGCCTACGCCGGTGAGCTGCTGTTCCTCTACCGCGGCGTCCGGCCGCGCAACGTGATGCCGGTGCACGGCACCTGGCGGCACCTGCGGGCCAACGCGAAACTGGCCGTCCGCACCGGTGTGCCGGAAGAGAACGTTGTGCTCGCCGAGAACGGGGTGAGCGTCGACCTGGTGGGCGGCCAGGCCCGGATCGCCGGTGCCGTGCCGGTCGGCAAGGTGTTCGTCGACGGCTTGGTGCTGGGCGACGTCGGCGATGCGACCCTGGGTGAAAGGCTCACGCTGTCTTCGGGTTTCATCGCGATCACGGTTGCCGTCAACCGCGCTACGGGTAAGCCGGTGGCTCCGGTGCATCTGCATTCGCGCGGGTTCTCCGAGGACCCGAAGGCTCTCGAGCCCGCCGTGGAGAAGGCGCAGGCGGCGCTGGACACCCTGGTCTCCGAACAGGTCACCGACGCAGCGCGGATCGCCCAGGCGGTGCGGCGCGCGGTCGGCAAGTGGGTCGGCGAGACCTACCGGCGGCAGCCGATGATCGTGCCGACGGTGCTCGAGATTTAGTCGGGCCGGGCCTTTTCGGCCAGCGCCGACCACTCCAGATTCGACGCGGGCAGGGTGCGGCCGGTGGGGTGGACGTACCGGCCGTGCACCTGGTCCGGGCCCAGCTGGTCGAGCAGTCGCCAGCCGTGGCCGTCGAGGAACTGTTCAACCTCGTCGGGCCGCAGCCCGAACTTCCAGACCTGACTGCGCTCGCGGAACCCGCGATATAGCGACGGCGCGGCGGAGATGTCCACCCCGTCGATGAAATCGCGCTGCACATAGGTGAAGTCGAGCCGGCTGCCGATCGGTGCGGACCGCAGCTGCTCGAACGTGGCGTCCACGGCTTCGGCAGTGAGGTACTGAGTGACGCCCTCCCAGATGAAGAACGTGCGGGCGTCGCGCCGATACCCGTGTGCGGCCAGCGTGGTCATCAGGTGATCGCGCTCGAAATCGACGGCCACCAGGTGCACTGACGGCGGGGGAGTGCCGAAGACCCTTGCCAGAACTGCGCGTTTGCGCCCGATGTTGACCGGCTGGTCGACTTCGAACACCGGGATGTCACTGCGCCGCGACAGCCGGCAGCCCCGGGTGTCCAGCCCGGCGCCCAGCACCACCACGGCATCGATGGCGTCGAGCGCGGCGAAAAGATTGTCGTCGGCGTAACGCTTGCGGCTGGCCATGGTCGCCCACATACCGTGGGCTGACCGGTCCGACGCCGCGATCATGGCGCGCCGTGCCGGCGACCACCGCGTCGCCGCGACCAGGGCCCGCAGGCTGCGTGGCAGGAACGACGCCGCGAGATCGTCGTCGACCAGCCGGCGGCCCGGCGGCTCGTGCTGCTCGATCGCGGCGAGCACCATCGGCCCGAAGGCCGTCTGCGCTGCCGCATTCCGCGCCACGGTCAGCGCTTGTTGACGAAGCCCGCGTCGACCGGCAGCGTCACGCCGGTGACGTACCGCGCGGCATCCGACACCAGCCATGCCACGGCGTTTGCGATGTCCTCCGGGTCGAGGACCTGCACCGGCAACGCATTCGTCATGTCAGGACCGGCTTGCGTCTCTTCGGTCAACTGGCTCAACCACATCCGGGTGAAGTC
>JARLGS010000629.1 GCA_031292695.1 Mycobacterium sp.
CCGCAGTTGCACTCGGCGCCTGGCACGAACGGCCGCGCTCACGTCACGAACGTTGAATCGATCCCCGATATTTGTAGTCATGCACTATGGTTCGGCCTCTTCCTAGGTCACCGCCCTGATTGCGATAGGGCGGAGCTATGAATACGCGGCCAGTCGCGGCACGTCGTTCGCCACCAAGCGCACCGTCGGATTCCAGCCATGTTCGCGCCCAACAATGAAAGCCGCTGCGTGACTTGCGGTATCACGTTGCCGACAGCGAGGTTGACGGGTAGGCCATCTCGCTGACAAGCGGGCGTACATCGCGTGACATCACGGCAAACAAGGCCGCGTCAGCGGGGCGGCGGGGCGGTGACCCGTCGCATACTGACCACGTGTCCGTCGCAAATCACCCGGACACCGCGTCGTGGGTTCCACACGCACGCACGGTGTTCCTGAAGGCTGCTGAAGAATACGGTGCGGTCATCGGTGACCGATACCTCCGCGACCTGGTCGAGCACACTGCAGGGGCTGCAGGGATGCCGCCGACCACCACCCTCGTAAGCGCGGTCGCTGACCAGTGCCTCGCGCTGAATGAGCCGATTCTGCCTGCGCTGTGTGCACTGCCCGACGGCCGCGTCCACAGCGGTTACGCCGCGTGGATCCACGAGGCCCTGGGCGTCGCCTTCATCGAGAGCGAGTCGCACGCGGCCCGCGAACGCCTGCGGTGCTACGCCCATTTCGGGCACGGTGCGCCGCCATCACGCCGCGCAGTGGTCGACATCGGCGGCCAGTTGTGCGTGCAGGCCGGTATCGGAGCGGTCGACCGGCGGCCCCCGTCCGTGTCGCTGCAGCGTCAGGCCGAGCTCGATGCGCGCCGTCAGCTGATTGTCAGCGGCCAGGCCGAACCCGGCGCGTGGGTCACCGTGTCGTTCAACGGCGACCCCACTGACACCGATGTGTTCCAGCTCGTGCTCCCGGCCGACGCCAAGGCACAGGGTGACACCTGTTCGATCGACCGTCCGCTCGGTAAGGCGCTGCACGGCGCCCATGTCGGCGAAACCCGTACGTATGAAACAGAATCCAAGCGAACCATGACCATTACGGTGTTGGCCGTCGATAGCGTGAATCCGAAGGAGTCGGCGGGACGCTGAGCCGGACGGCCGCCGGTCGATGCCTGCGGTCGAGACAGCGCGATCCCGTGTTCGCCTTGTCGAGCCATGCACCCGCGCGGGAACGCTGCACATCTCGCGACTATTCCGCACTTGTGTGTCACCAACGCCACACATGACTAACGGTCACATTCATCAGCTTCGGTGGTTGTGCCTAAGTAACGAGATCATTAGTCAAACTGAGAGGCACGAGACATGACCGATGTAACAGGCAAGGTCGTTCTGGTAACGGGTGGTC
>JARLGS010000630.1 GCA_031292695.1 Mycobacterium sp.
GGACACCAGCCATGCCTTCCATTCCGAGCTGTTGGAGCCGGTGCTCGACGATTTCGAGTCGTACGCACGAGGATTCGAGTTCGCCGTCCCGACCCTGCCCCTCGTGTGCAACCGCACTGGCGCGGTCCTCACCGCGGAAACCCCGCTGGACGCCCAATATTGGCGGCGGCATTCGCGCCAGCCGGTGCAGTTCGCCGAGAGTGTGCGCACCGTGGCGGCGCTCGGTTGCTCGGTGGTGATGGAGATCGGTCCGCAACCGGTTCTGACCAACGCTGCGCTGCAGTCTTGGCCGGAATCCTCGGTCGCCCCACGTGCGATCGTTTCCCTGCGCAAGGACGCCGATGCGCGCCGTCAGATGGCAGAAGCGTTGGGCGCGGCCTATGTCGCCGGGCATCGGCCCGACTTCGCCGCGTTGCATCATCGGTTGCGCCGCAGGCTCGAACTGCCCACCTATCCGTTCCAGCGTCGTCGCATCTGGCCCAAGACATCGGGCGCCACCGGCATCACCGGAGGTGGTACTGCCGTCCCCGGAATCCTCGGGAACGTCAAGGATCTCGCCTCCGGCGACGCCGTCTACACCAGCCGGTGGTCGGTCAAATCGCAGCCGTGGCTGTCGCATCACGTCATCTACGGGACCGTCGTCGTTCCCGGTGCGACGTACGCGGCGATGGCCCTTGCCGCGGCCGGCACGCCGGCGCAGGCGCGCGACGTCTTCTTCTACGAGCCGATCATCCTGCCCGAGAAGGCTTCTCGCGAGGTGCAGCTGACCTTGCATCCGCTGGAGGACGGCTTGCAGGACGGGGTGGGCTGGACCTTCCAGGTCCACAGCCGCCCGTACGGTGACCGCGACGCCGAGTGGTCGTTGAACGCCGACGGCCGGATCGTCACCGGTCTGGACGACGAGCCGGCACTGGAGCCGGCGGAGTCCATCGATGCCGCATGCGAGCGGTTGGGCCGGATGCGTCCGCAGCAGTTGTTCGACACCTTCGCCGACATGGAACTCACCTGGGGCCCCACCTGGTCCACGTCGCTCAAATCGCTGTGGGCCGGGGACGGTGAGGCGGTTGGCGACGTCGCCATCGGCGACGAACTGGCCGAACAGCTCGGTAGCGAGCCGATCCATCCGGTGCTGCTGGACCTGTGCACCGGAGTCGCCTTCCCGGCC
>JARLGS010000631.1 GCA_031292695.1 Mycobacterium sp.
CACGTGGTTCACCAGCGCCGCCGGGTCCACGATGACGTCGACGGTGTCCGCCAGACGCTGCCAAACCTCTTGTGACAGACCGAGATTCTCGTCGCCCTTGTCGCCGGCGATGACCTCAAGGTGGTCGGCGGCCAGCTGCTGGTAGTGCGCCAGCAGCTTCGGGTCACCGCTGTCGAAGGTCGCGTCCAGCCGGGCCCGGGCCTGTTCGTCGGACTTGCCACGCACCAGGGCGATCACCTTGCCGTCGACCAGGTCCATGCGCTCCAGCCATTCCAGGGCCAGGTAGCGGCCCAGGAATCCGGTTGCGCCGGTGAGCAATACGGTCCGCACCTCGGACACCGGACCGGGCAGGCCCGGCGCCGCGGCCAGCGTGGCGGCATCGATGAACTTGTCCAAGGTCAGGTCCGCCGCGCGAGCAACGGTGGCGCCCTTGCCGTGCACCGTGGAGAAGGTCGGGCGCTTGGCACCGGGCTGACGCTCAACCTCGATGTAGGCGGCCACCCCGGCCAAGTCGTTGGCCGGGCTGACGATGATGCCGACCGGCACCTCGACGCCGAAGATCTCCTCCAGCAGATTGCCGAAGGTCAACGCGGACAACGAGTCTCCACCCAGATCGGTGAAGTGGGCATCGGCGGCAACCTCGCCCGCGGCACCCAGCATGGCGCCGGCCGCGCGCACTACGGTGCCGAGCACCGGCGCGTCCGCGCCCAGGGCCCGCAGCGCGCGCAGCTCAGCCGCCTGCCCCTCAGCCAGATCCGCGTACAGCAGCTCCAACTCGGCGCCGTAGCGAGCCTTCAGCTGCGGCCAGGCCAGCTTGCGCACGCCGGTGAGCAGGCCGTTCTCCAACGTGAAAGGCATTGTCTCCAACAGAAAGTCGCGGGGAATCTCATAGGATTGCAACCCGGTCTCACGGGCCACCGTCTGCAGCGCGTCAACCAACGCGGGCCGCAGTGCCTCTTCGGACGGCCAGCGCCGCAGTGCCTCTGAGCTCGGCACGATCACGGCCAGCAGGTAGGAGCGAGAACTGTTGCCGTACACGTAGATCTGCCGGATCAGCGGGCTGGTACCGAAGGCGGCTTCGAGCTTGGACACGGTGACGAACTCGCCCTGCGCCAGCTTCAGCACGTTGTTGCGGCGGTCCAGGTACTGCAGATGATCGGGGCCCAGCTCGGCCACGATGTCGCCGGTGCGATAGAAGCCGTCCTCGTCGAACACGTCCGCGGTGACCTCGGGCCGCTTGTAGTAGCCGGGAATCAGATCCGTTGACTTCAAGAGCAATTCACCGCGCGGGTACGGCCGGTCGGTCAGCAGGTAACCCAGCTCGGGCACATCGACCAACTTGTAGTCGGTGACCGGCGGACGCTGCACGTGGCCGCTGACCATGACGCCACCGGCCTCAGTCGAGCCATAGCCTTCCAGCAGCTCCAGCCCGATGAACTTCTGCACCCAGGCCTTGAGCTCCGGCGAGATCGGTGCAGATCCGGTCATCGCCGCGACCTGCCGGCCACCGAACAAGCGTTGCCGCCGCTCGTCCAGCACCTGCCGCTCCGGAACACCGTCGGCAGCCCGGCGGTCGACCTCGCTCTGCACTTCCTGGTGGATCATCTCCCAGACGCGCGGCACGAAATTCATCTGCGTCGGCCGGACCAGCGCGATGTCCTCAAGCAGAGTGGACAGGTCGCTCTTGGCCGCGAAATACACGGTGCCGCCGCCGGCCAGGGCACGGTAGACGACGCCACGGCCCATCATGTGGCTCATCGGCAGGAAGCTCAGGACGATCGCCGGCACCACCGACTGCCGGCCCCATCCGGCGCGAACCGAGGTCCGCCAGCCGTTGGTGACCAGACGCTCGGGGTACATAGCGCCCTTGGGCGTGCCGGTGCTACCCGAGGTGTAGATCAGCACCAGCAGCGGGTCGGGGTCTTCAAAGGTGTGGGGGGTAACGGCCGGTAGCGTCGCGCCCTGCGCGACCAGTTCGGAGTACGTCTGCACCGCGATACCGTGCACGGCCAGGCGCGCCGCGGCCCGCTCGACAGCCTCGCGGTCGTCGTCCACCTGGGCGCGGTACTCGAACACCACGACCCGCTTCGGGGCGGCCCCAGAAGAGACGCGGCCCAACGCCAGCTCGACCGCATCGTCCAGGAAGTTGACGTCCGCGAACAGCGCGACGGGTTCGGTCTCATCAAGAATCGGCCGGAGCTGCTCGGCGGGCGCGCTGGTCTGC
>JARLGS010000632.1 GCA_031292695.1 Mycobacterium sp.
ACATTGCCGGTGTTGGTGACGACGATTTCGTAGTAGACCTGCGTGCCGTCCGTGGTGGTCACGCTCGGGCCGTAGGAGCCCTGCGTCAGGCTGACGCCCTTGGTGATGGTGAAGCTGGGAGCGGCCGCTGGCGTCCCGGTCACGCTGGCCGAGGCACTCTGGGAGTCGAGCCCCGCGGCACTGGCGGTGGCCGTGTTGACGGTGGTGCCGTCCGCTGCGGTGGACGAATAGTCGCAGGGGAAGCTGGCGCCGATCGCCAGGGTGGTCGGGATCGTGCAGACCTCGCTCAGCGTAGTGTGATCGTCCACGAGGGTCACGCCGTCGAGCGCGACATTGCCGGTGTTGGTGACGACGATTTCGTAGTAGACCTGCGTGCCGTCCGTGGTGGTCACGCTCGGGCCGTAGGAGCCCTGCGTCAGGCTGACGCCCTTGGTGATGGTGAAGCTGGGCATGCACGCGATCGAGTTGTAGATGGCGGTGAAGACATCAGGCAATGTGCTCGCGTCGGTGGCGTGGGCAAAATCGGCGGAGGGATTGGCAAGGCTCTGCATAAGCGGCAGGTTGACTCCGTTCGTACCGCTGCCGCCTGCTCCGATAGCGACCGACCACACGACATCAGCCGTCCCCTGGAACGTGGCGATCTGGCCCGAGGTCGGGGTCTGCGTGTTCGCCGGGTTGGGGCTCCCGTCGGACAGGAACACATACACCTGCGTGGCGCCTGAGCGCGCTCCGGCGGTCATGTCAGTCTGGCCGGTGGTCATGCCCAGGAGGAACGGCGTGTTGCCGTTCGCCGAGAGACCGTTGATCGCCGAGTCGACCGCTGACGCGGAGGCGGCCGAGGCAAGGGCGATTGAGGTATGGGCGCTGGTTCCGGAGAAGTACGTCAGTCCCACGTGGTGCAGGCCTGTCGTGCCACCCACACCACCGTTGGCGGGCAGGTTCAACTGGTTGACCAGCTGCGTCGCGGCCTGCTGCGCCCAGTACAGGCGGCTGTGGGCCGGAGTACCCGAGGAGTTCGAGCCCATGCTCCCCGACGTGTCGATGATCAGCTCGACATCGAGCGGGGTGGTCCCGCAGGCCGTGGCGGCTGTGAATGCTCCTGGTGTCATCGTTCCGGGGACCACAACGGTC
This sequence comes from Mycobacterium sp., assembly GCA_031292695.1. Lineage (GTDB taxonomy): Bacteria > Actinomycetota > Actinomycetes > Mycobacteriales > Mycobacteriaceae > Mycobacterium. The sequence goes on from JARLGS010000632.1 coordinate 1,132, forward strand.
GCCGCGGCTCCGGCCGCGCCCGGGCCAGCGAGCGACAGGCTCGCCATGAGGACAACGCCGAGCCAGCCGGCCCGGCGGAACGCTGTGGCGCGCCTTCGGCGCGGGGTAGTTGTTTCCATCGATCTCCTGTCCCCATGCATGCGGCAGAGCTGCCGCGGATGACGCCGATGCGACCGGGCCGAATGGCATAAATCACCATGACTTCTAGGCCCTGATTGCACACGCAAGTGTGCTCGGGCGCATCGTCGCGGTCTAGTACTTCGGGCGTACCGATGGCGCTCTGAACCGCACTCGACCGCACCAGCCGGTGAGATGTCGTTGCCCTCCAGCACCAAATGGGTACTGGGAGGTCGTGGGGAGGCCGTAACCAGGCCGGGGGTACTGTTGGGCGGACGGCCGGGATCGGAGGCCTGACGCGCCTGCGTGGACTACGATTCGGCCGGGCCGCGCCAGCGCCGGTACGGCACTATGTCGGCACG
>JARLGS010000076.1 GCA_031292695.1 Mycobacterium sp.
CTGGAGCACCGCGCCACTGACGGTGACGCCGCTCTTGGCGTTGGTCGGGCTATTCAGGTTGACCGCGAGGCCCGTCAGCTCGATCGTGCTGCCGGCGGAAGTGTCGGTCGTCAGGGCGATCGGACCGGTCGTGCTCGACAGAGTGAGGCCGGTGGCACCGGCGACAGTCGCAGCCGCGCCGGTCGAAGTGATCGACGCAGCGCCCAGACTGGTGATGGCGGCTGTTCCAGTGGTCGACTGCAGCGTGGCTCCCGCCACCGCAATGATGGCGCCGGCGTCTGTGTCCTGCGTGCGGCAGATCCACTTGTCGTTCTCAGTTGCGATGCAGTTGACGACGGCCGTGGACGGTGCGATCTGCAGGTTGCCGGCGACTCCGTTGATGGTGCCGGTGGTCGGCGTGAGGAACCACTGGAAGGCGTTCGGCATGCGGACATACAGGTCCTGGACGGAGCCGACCGTGGCGGTCGGCAGCTGGACAGCGGAGCCAGCGGCCGACACGATGACCGCGGTGGAGCCCTCGATCGAGACCGGCGGCGTCGCGATCGACGTCGTGATGACGCCAGTCGGCGCCGACTGCGAGTAGGAGCCGTATTGGTCGAGCTGGACGCAGGTCCACGCGCTGCTGCTGACGATGGTGCAGGTGACGGTCTGAGCCGTCACCGGAATGTCGATGGTCGACAGTGTGCCAGTCGGCGGCACCGAGTTGACCGTCGCGCCGTTCGCCTGTATCCGCCAGCTGAATGCATTCGTCGGCGGCACGATGATCGTGTACCGATGGCCGGTCGAGCTCGCCGGGATGGCCGGCAGCGTGAGGATGTTCGACGGCGTGACGACGGAGAGCGACACCACCTGAGCCGTCGGCGACATGGTGCTGCCGGTGGTGAACGGCTGGGCGTCGGTGAAGAGGTAGCTGACGGCGCCGTTGAGGTTGGTCAGGACGGCCTTCTGCTTGGTCGGCGCGCCCTCCTTCGCGCCGACGAGATAGTTCAACTCGTTGGCGGTGCCGGTCTGCACGCCGGCGTACCCGTAGAGGCGATTGAACTCGACCGACGACGTCTGCACGATGCCGACGAGCGAGTTGAGTTCGGTCGCGGTGGCGACGACGTCGGCGAGCTTGTTCAGGTCGCTCAGCACGGCGCGACTCTCGGCCATGATGTTGACGCGAGCGAGGCCGTCCGTCTCGGCGCACACCCAATAGTTGGCCGCGACGCACGTGCATCGCACGACCGAGATCAGCGCGCCGATCGGCATCGAGGCGAGATTCGTGTTGATGAAGGTGCCGGCCGACTGCGGCTGCAGGTGCCAGGAGTTGGCGTTGCCTTGCGCGACGGTCATCGTGTAGATGGCGCCGACCTGAGGCGTCGGCAGCTTGACGCACTGGCCGACGGCCTGGATGGTCAGCGTCGTCATCGATGCCGAGAGAGTCGTGCACGTGCCGGTGGTCACCAGCGAGTATGCATTCAGCTGTGCGAAGTCGTCGGTGTTGCACTCCCAGTGTGCCGAGTCGATCGCCACGCAGAAGACGTGGTTGACTCCGCCGCCGAATGTGATCGACGTCTGTCCGTTGTTGAGTGTGCCGTCGGTGGTGGCGAGCACCCACGAGCTGGCGGTCGCGGTCAGACTCGCGGTCAGGACGAACGGCACGAGGATCTCATAGCGAGCGCCCGCCACCGTCGACGGCAGGAAGGCCTTATTGGCCGAACCAGTGCCAATCGCGATCATCGTCGACTGAGACGCCGACACGGTATTGGCGGTGCCCGCAGTCGCCGCATTGGCGCTGAGGGTGCCGGTCTTGAACTGGAAGTTGGTCGGCTGCAGAGTGGCGACGACGGTCGGGTCGATCTGCGAGACGGCGCACGTCCAGTAGGTCGAGTCGAGCGCCGAGCAGGTGACGCGCGCCGTCGTCTTGTCGATCAGCAGCGTGGAGTGAGTCGGCGTGTTGATGAACTCGCCGGTGGAGTGCGCGGTGAGCGTCCACGGGAAGTTGGTGCCGGCGAGGATGGCGGAGGTCGCCACGACGAAGTGCACCTGTCCACCGGCCGAAGCCGCCGGCAGCTGGATGCACTGTCCACTGGCGCTCACGATGACGGAGGTGGTGGAGCCCATCAGCACGGCCGGTCCGCCGACGCCACCCGGGCAGGTGGTGGCCGCCAGGGCAGCGCCGACCGCCGGACTGGTGGCGCCATTGCGCGCCGTACTCGCGCACGACCATCGGCTGACCTCGTACGCGATACAGGAGACGCGCGCAGTATCGAACGGATACGGTATGCCGACCGTCGAGACGGTGTTGATCGTGTCGCTGCCGGTCGCCATCAAGTTCCACCCGTTGAGCGTCGCACTGGTGACGACGATCTCTTGTATCTGTCCGATGCGATTCGCCTGGGGCAGCAGCGCGTAGTAGGTCGTTCCCGACGGCGACGGCACGTCGAGCTGGGCGACGGTCGTCGTCAGGAGAGGCCCGGGCGACACACTGGTGGCCGTCACCTGGCTGGCGAGGTAGCGAAACTCCTTCACGCCGAACACATTGTCCGCGGTGAGGATGGCGTTCGACGCCAGGGTCGTGGAGCCGGTCACCTCCGAGATCACGACCTTGCCGCCGTTGATGCTGACGCCGCCCGCGAACAGGCCGGTGAGGGCGCCGTCGATGCGAGTCGCGCCGGTCGCGCCGATCACTTCGAACTTGGCAGTGGCGGAGGTGATGCCGCCCACCTGCAGGCCGCCGGTCGTGGCCAGCATCGAGCCCGTCGAGAGGATCGTGCCGGCGTTGGTGACATCGCCGGTCGACTTCACCACGAACTGGCCCGAGTTGACGTTCAAGTCGCTGTTGAACTTGCCGGCCAGGCCGCCGTTGATCGTCACAATGTCCATCGACGTCGGGATGCCCATCGTCACCGCGCCGTTGAACGTGCTCGGCCCGGTGGTGACCGCGAGGGTCGCGCCCGTCAGCGAAGTCAAGCTGGTGATGCCGGCCTGGGCCGTCAGCATGGCGCCCTTGACGGTGAGTCCATTGCCGACGGTGGCGCTGCCGTCCTGGGCGATCTTGGTGGTGCCGATGAGAATATCGCCGGCCGTCACTGCGATGCCGATGCCCGACACGACCATGCCAGTCGAAGCCGTCAAGGTCGAACCAGCGGTCAGACCACCGACGGCATTAATCAAGGCCGTCGTCTGCAGCGCATCCGTCGTGAGTCCGCCCGTGACGGCGACGCCGCCGGATGCCTGCAGCAGGCCGGCGTTCACCTTGAGGCCGTTCATGGCCGTGATGCTGGTACTGGCGTAGATGGCGCCGGCGCTGTAGATCTCCGCGCCCGCCGTCAAGTCGTTCATGAAGATCGAGCTCGAGGTCGACAGCTTCGCCAGGGTGGTATCGCCGCCGACGCTGAGCGCCTTGGCGACAGTCAGCTGATCGCTGGTGGTGACGGCGCCGGTGGCGGCACTCACCGTGAAGAGATTGGCGCCGACCTTGATGCCCGAGCCAACACCGCCGAACGTGCCCGAGAGAGGACCGTTGATGCTGACGGCGCCGGTCAGACCGGTCACGGCGAAGGTCGCATCAGCGGCTTTCGTGCCGCCGGCAGTCAGGTCGCCACCAGTCCAGACATTGCCCGACAGCTCGCTGACAGTCAACTTGTTGTTGATCGACACGCCGCCATTGAACTGTCCGACCATCTTCCCGTTGATGGTGGTGGTGCTGGCGGTCGAGTCGATCGTCACGTCGCCGGTGAGGGTGGTGGCGCCGGTGATGTGCGTCACGCCGACGATGTTGGTCGGTCCCGTCACCGTGGTGGCCGTCGGTCCCACCACCACCGACGACGTCGGCGTCGCCGAGTTCTGCAGCGTCACGGTGCCGGTGACCGTGGTCGCACCAGCGATCGTGGTGGCACCGGTGACCGAGGCGCCGCCGCCGACCGTCACCGAACCGGTCGTGACCAGGGTCGCCGCCTGGATGTTCTGGCCCGTCGCATCGATGCCGCCACTGGCCGTGATCAGGCCGCCGATGGTCGCCGGGCCCGTCGTCAGGATGGAACCATCGGCATTCAGCGAGATCTGGCGCGAGGCGGCCGCGCCGACGTAGAGCGACCCGGCCGTCAGTTCGGCATTGCCGGTGACGACCGTCAGGTCGCCGCCGGTTGCCTTGATGCCGGCGCTGCCTTGGATGAGGCCCGTCGCCGTCAGGCTGATCGTGTTGGTGTTGTCGAGGACCGCCAGTCCGACGATGCGCGCTCCGTTCTGCTGGACCGTCAGCTTGTCGTTGGTGGTCAGCGTGCCGTCGATGTAGGTGACGCCGGCCGCCGACACCGTCAGCTTGCCCGTGTTGACATTCAGCGCGAGGCCGCTGGCCGTGTTCAGGAGAGCCGAGCCCGTGGTGGTCACCGTGCCGGTCGACGGGTCGATCGTCAGCTTCGCACTCGCCGCGTTGGTGCCGCCGACTGACACCTGGCCAGCCGTCCAAGCGTCGCCCTTCGTCTCGTCGATCGTCAGCTTGCCGTTGACGTTGACTCCGCCGGTGAAGGAGCCGACCATCTTCCCGTTGATGGTGGTGGTGCTGGCGGTCGAGTCGATCGTCACGTCGCCGGTGAGGGTGGTGGCGCCGGTGATGTGCGCGTCGCCGTTGGCCGTCGTCTTCCCGCTGATGGTCGTGTCGCCCGTGATCGAAGTGACGCCGACCACCGTCACGCCGGCGTTACCGGTGATGACGACGGTGCCGCCCACGCCGACTGCGTTGAGATTGATGGCGCCAGCAGCCATCTTGTTGGACACCAGAGACAACTTGTCGTCCGCGATGATTTGACCAGTGGCCACGCCGCCCGTGCCAGTCGCCTGCAGGACGAACTTCCCATTGGTCGCCTGGACATTCACGCCGGTGTTGGCGCTGAGGGTGGCCGAGCCCGAAGTCGACTGCAGCAAGAGCGCCGACACACCGCTGGCGTCCGCGCCATTCGCGTCGACTTCCACGCGACCGTTAGTGGTGGTACTGGACGCGGAGAGCTTGAGGTTGCCCGTGGAAGCCTGAACCGAGACATCGCCACTGGTGCTGAGGAGGCCCAAGTCAGAGGCGGCGTTCAGGTGGGCAGTGTCACCAGCAGTCAGGGTCAACTGACCCTCGCCGGCATTCACCTTCGTGGCGGTGATAGCAACGGAGCCGGAGTAGGTCGCGAGAGAGACCGGACCGGCGAGAGTCGACGCGCTGAGAGAAGTCGATCCCGCCAAGGTCATCGACCCACCGAGCGCCGCCAGCGACATCGGTCCGGCGCTGGCCTCCAGCGACAGAGAGCCGGTGGTGGCGGTGGCGCTGACGCCGGCCTGACCTCGGATGGCGACGGTACCCGACGCATTATCGGCCGTGATGGCGACCGCCGCCGGTCCCGTGGCGGATCCCTGCACGAGCAGCTGGCCGGTGCCGGCCTGGAGGGTGGCACCGATCGGCGACGAGACACTGACGCCGGCCTGACCGACGAGAGTGGCAGTACCGGTGGCGC
>JARLGS010000633.1 GCA_031292695.1 Mycobacterium sp.
CGGCTGCGATGGCCGCGACTGCTTCCGCGGTGGACAGTGCGTCCTCGACCGCGATGTTGCCGCTGCCACGTCGCACCTTGTGTGCACCGATCGCGGAGGTGATGGGATCGCCGTCGACCGCGATGTCGGCCACCCGCACGGTGGCGCCCGCCACCTCGGCCAGCACATTGATGGCCGCGCCGCCCGCCTCGAAGTTCTCCACCATCTGCCCGGTGACCTCGGAGGGAAACGCGGAGACTCCGGATGCGGTGACCCCGTGGTCACCGGCGAAGACCACTACCCGAGCGCGGTCGAATTGCTTTGGGGGACAGACGCCTTGGCAGGCCGACACCCAGACCGACAACTCCTCTAGGCGGCCCAGCGACCCGGGCGGCTTGGTCAGGGTGCCCTGCCGGGCGACCGCGGCCGCCCGGACGTCGGCATCCGGCTTGGACAGATCGGGAAACTGGACGCGCGGATCGGTCATCGAGACTCCTTGACGGTGAGAGGCTGGCCCGCCACCACCAGCACCACCCGGTCGCAGACGGCAGCCAGTCGCTGGTTGAGCGTGCCCAATTCGTCGGCGAACCGGCGGCCCGATTCGGTGGCCGGCACCACCGTCAGCCCTACCTCAGGGCTGACCAGGGCCAGCGGCGCGTCGAATTCACCGACTGCGCCGGCCAATTCGTCGACATCGGGCTGAACAGAGGCGCCACTCCAGGCGCCGCACCGGTCCATGGCCGCGACCAGCCAGCCGCCGACATCGTCGACCAGGGTGGCAGTACCGCAACCACGCAAGCTGCCTGCCACATCAGCGGATTCGACCGTCGACCAGTGCGCCGGCCGACGACTGCGGTGGGCCGACACCCGGGCCGCGAAGTCGGCGTCCGCGCCGATCACGCCAGTGGCGAGATAGCGGACCGGTGCGCCCGGACCGACCGCACCGCAGATCCAGTCCTCAGCCCACTGTGACTTGCCCGATCGGATACCGCCGAGCACCAGGGTGCGCACCGGGCTCAGGTGATCGGGTCGCCGCGGTTGACCTGCGGCTTGGGCACCCGCATCCGGCGCAGCTGGGAGGCCCGGCTGGCCGCGTAAAGGCCCAGCTTCCAACTGCTTTCGATGTTCTCCGGGAACTTCGCGTCGACCAGCTTGTTGACCCGCCGGCCGATCAGGACGCCGTCGATGGCCATCACGACCATCAGGGCCAGCATCGCGATCGACAGCAGACCCTGGGTCTGCACCGGGGGCAGCGCCATCATGAAGAACACCAGTATCAGGGCGGACGGCATGAACAGCCCAAGCACGTTGCGCCGGGCATCGACGATGTCACGGACATACCGCTTCACCGGGCCCTTGTCGCGCGGCAGCAGGTACGCCTCGTCGCCGGCCATCATCTTCGCCCGCCGCGAATCCATGTCGGCCCGGCGGGCGAGGCGGTCGGCCTTGCGCTCTTCCTTGGTCTTGGACTCACGGAGTTCCTTGCGCCGCTTGCGCGCCTCCGACGAGGTCATCGGCGCCGGCGCGACCGGGCCGCGCTTACGGGTGGACGCGCTGCGTTTCGGCGTGGCGCGGCCCTTGGGGGCGGTGGTGCCGAGCCCGGTATCAACGTCGAAGTCACCGGCCTCGGGGACGGCGGCAGTGCCCTCTTCGCCCTGCGCGCCCTCGTCGCCAGAGTCGGGGTTGTCCTTCTTGCGGCCCAGCAGATTCACACCTGCCAGGTTACTTCGGGGGCTGGGGTCGTCCGTCATGCACCCGAGCCAGTGGCGGCCTAACCTGCTCGAATGACCGGCGCCGAGCAGTCCCATGTCCGCAGGGGCCCGATCGCTCCTCACGTCCGCAGGGTCCTGATCGCGCCCGACAGCTACGGCGACAGCCTCACCGCGGTGCAGGCCGCCCGGGCGATCGCCGCCGGCTGGGGAGCGGCCCGCCCGGACGACATCCTGACGCTCGCCCCGCAGTCCGACGGCGGCCCCGGTTTCGTCGACGTGCTCGCCGGCCGGCTGGGCGGTCGGCAGACGACTCGGGTGCGCGGACCTTTGGACCGCGACGTCACCGCGCACTGGGTGCTGCACGGGGACACTGCCTATATCGAATGCGCGCAGGCCTGCGGATTGGCCCTGCTCGGCGGGCCGCCCACAGCGCAGACGGCGTTGGCGGCCCACAGCGCCGGGGTGGGGCAGCTGGTGGACCGCGCGCTGGCCGCCGGTGCCCGGCGGGTGGTCGTCGGCCTCGGCGGCAGTGCCTGCACCGACGGTGGCCGTGGGTTCGTCGATGCGTTCGGCGGACTGGCCGCCGCGCAAAGCAGGCTGACCGGCATCGACCTGGTCGTCGCCTCAGACGTCGAGCATCCGCTGCTGGGGCCGATGGGCGCGGCCGCGGTCTTCGGACCGCAGAAGGGCGCCGACGTGGCCACCGTCACGCTGCTGGAACAGCGACTCACGCACTGGGCCCGGGAGTTGGACGCGGCGGCCGGGCGGGATATCGCCATCGAGCCTGGTGCCGGTGCCGCCGGCGGCCTCGGGGCGGCACTGCTGGCGCTGGGCGCGCGCCGGGAATCGGGAGCGGCCGTGATCGCCGTCCACACCGGCTTGGCCGACGACCTCGCCGGCGCCGACCTGATCATCACCGGCGAGGGCCGGCTCGACGACCAGTCGCTGCACGGCAAGGTGATCAGCGCCCTCGCCGCCGGGGCGCGAGCTCACGGCACCCCGGTCCTGGTGCTGGCCGGCCAAGTGACCCTTGACCCGGCCGTGCTGGCGGCCGCCGGGATCGCTGCGGCGTACGCGATTGCCGATCACGCCGGCTCGGTGGCACTGGCCATCACAGACGCGGCCAACCAGCTGACCGGTCTGGCGGCTTCGGCCGCGCAGCAGTCAGACAGCTGGAGTCGGGAATAACGGCCGGACAAGGTACCGTTGAGGTTGCCTGGATAGTGCCAGGCAATCGAGTGCGTACCAGGGAGATGCAATGACTGTTGAGGACGCGACCAGCACCGGTACCTCGACCGAGACCCACGGCGTGAGCCTGAGCGACGCCGCGGCCGCCAAGGCCAAGGCTCTGCTGGATCAGGAAGGCCGCGACGACCTGGCCCTGCGTATCGCCGTGCAACCGGGCGGCTGTGCCGGCCTGAAGTACAACCTGTTCTTCGATGACCGCACCCTCGACGGTGATCTGACCACCCAGGTCGGTGGCGTCAACCTCACCGTCGACCGGATGAGTGCCCCCTACGTGCAGGGCGCCACCATCGACTTCGTCGACACCATCGAGAAGCAGGGCTTCACCATCGACAACCCGAACGCCACCGGCTCGTGCGCCTGCGGCGACTCGTTCAACTGACGTAAAGGTGTAGCCCGTCCGTCGGATTCCTACAGGGAGTCCGACGGACGCGGCAGATACGAGCAGACCAGGGTCTCGCGCGGCTGTACCAGAAGCTGCGCGACGGCTTGGACCTCGTTGTTCTTGGGTGCCGAACCCCGCGGCAACCGGCCAGATGGCGCCACCTTCATGGTGAACAGCACCTGTGCCTGATTCGGTGACAGCATCACGACCTGGTCGATCGAGGTCACCTCGGCTTGGCTGAACTGCTTGCGGAAGGCGTCGCTGGCCAGATTCGCCACGGCCAGGTCCGTGCTGTGGTCCTTGACGCCGTCGTACAACCCGCATAACGCGTGCCGGGCCACGGTCTGCCTGTCCTGGTGCAGCAGCGCATCCAGGTACCCCTGGATCGTGGACTTGGCTTTGTTGTCGGTCAGCCCATCACTGCCGAAACCGGCTACCGCGAAGACGATGCCGCCGACCACCGCGGCTGCCACTGCCAGCGCGGCGACGATGAGCAGTACGCGCTTGCCTCTGCGGCTGCCGGCCGGCGGATACGTCACCGGCGGCGGGAGCGCCCCAGGGTAAGCCGGCGCCGACTGCCCGGGATAAGCCAGCGGCGGGCCGCCATACGGGGCACCGTAGGCGCCACCGGGCGGTGGGCCACCGGGTATCGGCTGCGGTGAGGTCCCCGAACCCGGCTGCGGGGGGATCGATTCCGGGTACGGATATGCGCCGTCCATGTTGTCCCCAGGCTAGCGCACCCGGGTCCGACGACCGGGACGTCAGCCTGGGTAAGCTCGGCCAATCAGATCGACCTGATCACCCGCCGCGAGCACTGCCGGCCGGGCCCGCAGACCAGAAGGATGACGCTTCGTGACCATCGCCGTGACTGGATCGATCGCAACCGACCATCTGATGCGCTTCCCCGGCCGGTTCGCCGACCAGTTGCTGGCTGAGCACCTCCAGAAGGTGTCGCTGAGCTTCCTGGTCGACGACCTGGTGGTGCACCGCGGTGGCGTCGCGGGCAACATCGCCTACGCCATGGGCATCCTGGGCGGCAGCCCGGCGCTGGTCGGCGCCGTCGGCAAGGACTTCGACGAATACCGCACGTGGCTGACGTCGCACGGCGTCGACTGTTCGCACGTGCTGGTGTCCGAGTCGGCCTACACCGCCCGGTTCGTTTGCACCACCGACGAGGACATGGCACAGCTGGCGTCGTTCTATCCC
>JARLGS010000634.1 GCA_031292695.1 Mycobacterium sp.
CGCACCGCGGCGATCGGATGCAGGTAGTCGCGCACCGTGTCGTCGATGTGCACCTGGTCCAGCGATTCCTGCCAATACGTGTCGAAGGCGGCCCTGTCCGCCGGCCACATGTCCGGCGTGACCTGCAAGGTGGTGCCCATCGTCATGCCCTGCCGGTAGAACTCCTCGGCGCTGTCGTCGTCCAACTCCCCGACCACGAGGCGATACACATCGAGTGCGCCCTTGAACAGACACGCCGCCACCCAGAGCTGCAGATTCTTGTCCATGGCGCTGTACTTCACCGGGCTGTCCCCGGTGGAGTAGACCTGCCGGTGCGCCGTGTTCACCGCGCTCCGGTACGCCGCTTTCTGCTCGTCGGATCCGAGGATCGCCACGGCGAGGTAGGTGAACGTGGTCCGGGCCCGCTTGATGGGGTGCAGGTCCGTCCGGCCGCGTTCCACCCTGCTCTCGACGACGCCATAGCCGACCCCCGGCCGCGCCAGCTGCATGATCACGTTGGCCGGGCCGGCCAACAGCGCGGCACCGATCAGTCCGTCCGCGTAGTCGACCTCGCGACGCACCCGACGGCCCGGCGCGCAGGCGTTGACCGGAAGTTCCACCAGATCCACCGGCATTGGTCACTCCTCGCAAAAGTGAGAACGAATGATTCCTGATATTGCCTGCGCCGGATGCGGGTGTCAAGATGGCTCTGTGCCTCAGGTGCGGCCGTACCGCGGAATCGACGCGGCAGAACGCCTGGCCCAGCGTCGGGCCCGGTTGATCGACGCTGGCCTGGATCTGCTGGGGGCCGCGCCGCCGGCGCCGGAACTCACGGTCCGCACCATCTGTGGCCGAGCCGGCGTCGCGATGCGCTATTTCTACGAAAGCTTTGCCGACAAGGACGTTTTCGTCGAAGCAGTCTTCGACAACGTGATCGCCGCGCTGGCCGCCACCACGCAGGCCGCCGTGGCCGCGGCACCCCTGCTCGAGCAGAGCCGGGCGGGCATGGCCAACATCGTGCACGCCATCGCCGATGATCCGAGAGTCGGTCGGCTGCTGTTCAGCGTCCAACTCTCCAACGAGGTGCTGGCGCGCAAGCGCACCGAGTCGACGGCGTTCTTCGCGATGCTGCTCGGCCAGCACGCCGGCGACGCCCTGCAGTTGCCCGCGGACGACCGCCGGCGGGCCAGCACGCATTTCGCGGTCGGCGGGGTGGCACAGACCCTGAGCGCCTGGCTGTCCGGCGAAATCGCCTTCACTCCAGATGAATTGGTGGATCACCTGGCGTTCCTGCTGAATGCGCTCGGCATGCGGGCGGTCCGCCGATGACCGGACCCGGGCCGCAGCTGCGCCGGCCCCGGCCGCCGCTGGACCGGCACATCGACTTCTTCGGCTACTGGGCGCATGACGGCGGCGAGCCGGACCACAGCCGGGCCCTGCCCCGCGGCGCGGCCACCGCCGTCATCGATATCGGTGGCCGGGACCGGATGGACTTCTACGCCGCCGATGGCGCCTTGGCGTCGGTGGCCCCGGCGTTCATCGCCGGCCCGGGCACCCAGTCGTATCTGACCCGGATGGATCCAGGCCAAGCGGTGCTGACCATCCACTTCCACCCCGGCGGTGCACTGCCGTTTCTCGGAATCCCGTTGCACGAGTTGGAAAATACGTGCGTCAGCCTGACCGACCTCTGGGGCGGGGCCGGTGCCATCCTGCGCGAGCAATTGGTGGCGGCGCCGGCGGCGACGCAACGTGTCGACCTGTTGCACGAATTCCTACTGGCCCGGCTACAAGCCCGCACTGGCGCGCTCGGGCCGGTGCTGGCCGTCGCCGAACACCAACCGTCACTGCGGGTTTCCGAGGCTGTCCAACTGACCGGCATGACCCCCAAGCGACTCATCGCGACATTCCGCAGCGAGATCGGGTTGACTCCCAAGGCGTATCTGCGGGTGCGCCGGTTGCAGGCCGCACTGCGAATGCTCGACGCAGACGTCGCCGACGGTGCCGGCATCGCCGCCCGGCTCGGGTACTTCGATCAGCCGCATTTCGTCCGGGAGTTCCGCGGGTTCACGGCTCTGACCCCGACGCAGTACCGACAACGGCGGAGCTGGCTGCCCAGCCATGTCGGGCCGGCATAAATATCCAATCATCTCCGGCCGCGGGCCAGCACCATGGACGCATGGACAACGCAGCGCAGGCGGTGGCGAACACCGGGCTTCTGGTGGCCGCCATCCGGGAACAGGAATCCCGGCGCCCCGACCGGCTTTTCACCGATCCGTTCGCGGCGCGGCTCGCCGGCGACACGGGCCGTCAGCTGCTCGCGGATGCGGTCGCTACAGCCGGGGACCGGCCGACCCGGCAGATCGTGGTCCGCACCCGGTTTTGGGACGAGGCCCTGCTGCGCGCGGTGCAGTCGGTCCGGCAGGTGGTGGTTCTGGCCGCCGGCATGGACGCGCGCGCGTACCGGCTGGCCTGGCCCGACGGCACCACGGTCTTCGAGTTGGACCAGGCGGCGGTGATTGCGGCCAAGGCCGCGGCATTGACGGGCGAGGAGCCTCGGTGCGAACGGGTGGCGATCGGCGTCGACCTGGCCGGCGACTGGCCGGCCGCCCTGCGGTCCAACGGTTTTACCGCCGATGATCCCACGGTGTGGTTGATCGAGGGGCTGCTGCAGTACCTCGATGAACCCGCGGTCCGCACCCTGTTCGAGCGCATCGATGCGCTGTCGGCAGCGGGCTCGGTGCTGCTGTACGACGTCGTCGGCAAGACCCTGCTGGATGCGCAGCTCATGGCGGCGGTACGTCAGTCGATGGCGCAAAACGGGGCGCCCTGGCTGTTCGGCACCGATCAGCCGGGCGAGCTGGCCGAGAGGCACGGCTGGTCGTCGGTGGTCACCGACGTGGCCGTGCCCGGCAATGCCTGGCACCGGTGGTTCACCCCTGCGGTACCGCTGGACGTGCCCGACGTGCCGCGCGGATACTTCGTCGAAGCCACGAAATAGCCTGAGCCACCCAGTCCACGATCAGTGGGCCGCCGCTTCCGCCGGCCGTCGGTCGGCCGCGGTCCGGGGCTGCGTCACCACGTCCGCCGCGGTGAATTCCTTGGTCCAGCAGGCGAACTCCAACGTGATGCCGTCCGGGTCCTGGAAGTAGAAGGAGCGCACGTAGACGCCGGGATGCACGGTCGCCGACGCCTGCATGGGGCTCTCGTCATGGTTGAGCACGGGCCCCACCCGAACGCCCTTGTCCTTCAACCGCCGCCGGTACTCGTCGAACTTCTCGGCCGGCACATGAAAGGCCAAGTGGTTCAACGAACCGACGGCGCTGATGAACTCGCCGATCCCCGGCAGCGTCACGGGCTGAGAGATGCCTGGTACGCCGTCCGGCGCCTGCGTGAACCAGAAGAACGCCACGCAGTCGCCGTTACCGGCGTCGAAGAAGAAGTGCTGGCCCATGCCACCCGGCAGATCGACCGATTTCACCAGCGGCATGCCGAGGACGTTGGTGTAGAAGTCGACGGTCCTGGCCATGTCCGCACACACCAGGGCGACATGGTTGATGCCGCCCAGCTCGAATTCGGCATTGCGATTGTCGGGCTTGATCATCGTGCCACTCCTGACGACAGGGTCTGGTCAACCAGCGAATCTGAATCTAACATCAGGTTCAGTTTCGATCAACGACGTTCCCCGAGAGGACATCTTCGTGACTGTCGCGCCTCGCGAGCAGCTCCCTACCGTGCGGGGCCGCCAGACGCAGGCCGCCATCGACAGCGCGGCCCGCACCGTGATCACCCGCAAAGGCATTCTGGCGACCACGATTTCGGACATCGCGGCCGAGGCGGGCCGGTCCACGGCGTCGTTCTACAACTATTACGACTCCAAAGAAGCGATGGTCCGCGAATGGGCGCAACGCTTCCGCGACGAAGCCCGCGACCGGGCACTCGCCGCAACCGGACCCGAGCTGAGCAATTGGGAACGGTCCCACCGCGCCGCCGCCGCCCACTGGGACACCTACCGGCACCGATTGGCCGAGGTCATCGGCATCTCGCAGCTCGCAATGGTCAACGACGATTTCGCGCAATGTTGGGCCGAGATCTGTGAAGTGCCCATCAGCCTGATCACCTCGATGGTCAAACATGCCCAACACCAAGGTTTCTGCCCCGACGACGAACCCCGCCTGGTAGCCGTGGCGTTGGTATCCATGCTGAACCAGTTCTGCTATACCCAATTATCCGGCGAGGGCGCCACGACCGCAGACGACGATGCCTGCGTCACCACCCTGGCCAACATCTTCTTCCGGACCATCTACCACGAGGAGGATCCGCGGACATGAGCAAGCCGGGGAGTTCGGCCGCCGCAGGAGTCACCCGGGAATTTATCGGGATGGACTCGCCCACCGCACTGCGCGCGGGTTCCGGTGGACACCCCTGCCAGGGCATCTACCACCGGGGCATGGGCCGCAAGCCGAAGGTGGCGATGATCGCCGCGCACTACCAGATCGACTTCTCCGAGCACTACCTCGCCGATTACCTGGCCACCCGCGGTATCGGATTCCTGGGCTGGAACACCCGGTTCCGGGGCTATGAAACCAGCTTCCTGCTCGATCATGCCCTGGTGGACATCGGCGTCGGAGTGCGCTGGCTTCGCAACGTCGCCGGGGTGGAAACCGTTATCCTGTTGGGTAATTCAGGTGGCGGTTCACTGATGGCCGCCTATCAGGCCCAGGCCCTGAGCCCACACGTCACCCCGCTGGACGGCATGCGCCCGGCCGCCGGCATCAATGACCTGCCGCCGGCCGACGGCTACATCTCCAGCGCCGCCCACCCTGGGCGGCCGGACGTCCTGACCAATTGGATGGACGGCTCTGTGGTCGACGAAACCGATGTGCTGGCAACTGATCCCACACTCGACCCGTTCGACCCGAACAACGGCCCGCCGTTCTCCGACGACTTTGTCCAGCGCTACCGCGCCGCTCAGGTCGCCCGTAACCACGCGATCACCGACTGGGTAGTAGCCGAATTCCAACGGGTCCGGGCCGCCGGTTTCCGGGATCGCCCGTTCACCGTCGTGCGGACCTGGGCGGACCTGCGGATGATCGACCCCAATCTGGAACCCACCAAACGCCCGGCCAACCAGTGCTACGCGGGCCCACCCCTCCAGGCCAACCGGTCGGCGAACGGCATCGCCGCGGCGTGCACACTGCGCAACTGGCTGTCCATGTGGAGCCTGCGGCACGCCCAGACCCGCGCCGAGCCGCACCTGGCACTCATCGGCAACCCGGCCCTGGTCATCAATGCCGAGCAGGACTCCGGCGTGTATCCATCGGACGCGCAGCGCATCTTCAACGCCCTGGCCACCACGGACAAGACGCTGCATCCCATCGACTCGGATCACTACTTCACCACCCCCGGCGCCCGCAGCGAGCAGGCGGACGTGATCGCCAAGTGGATCGCCAAGCGATGGCGGTGAACCCGCCGCTGCGGGTGCTTGCGCACCTCGCGCCCAGCCCACGGGTCACCGAATTCCTTGCACCACTGCGCCATCTGGTCGACATCCGGTACTGCGCCGCGGACGACGACGTCACGTTCTACCGCGAAGTGCCCGAGGCCGAGGTGATCTGGCACGTGCTGCGACCGCTCAGCGCGCATGACCTGGAAGTCGGAAAACGACTGCGACTGGTACACAAACTGGGCGCGGGCGTCAACACCATCGATGTCGACGCGGCCACCCGCCTCGGCATCGCGGTGGCCAACATGCCGGGCGCGAATGCGCCGTCGGTCGCCGAGGGCGCCGTGATGCTGATGCTGGCCGCGCTCCGCCGGCTGCCGGAACTCGACCGGGTCACCCGCGCCGGCGCCGGCTGGCCGACCGACGCCGCACTGGGCGAGACGGTGCGGGACATCGGCAGCTGCACCGTCGGGCTGATCGGCTACGGCAATATCGCCAAGCGGGTCGAAACCATCGTCACCGCCATGGGTGCTGCCGTTGTGCACACCAATTCCCGTGGTGCGCAAGGGCATCCCGGCTGGCGGCCGCTGCCCGAATTGCTCGCCGAAAGCGACATCGTGTCCCTGCACCTACCGCTCACCGAACACACCGCGGGCCTACTGGATGCCGCCGCGCTGGCCGGGATGAAACCCGGCGCGGTGCTGGTCAACACTTCCCGGGGCAGGGTCATCGACGAACCCGCACTGGTCGCCGCGCTGCGCGACGGGCCGCTGCAGGCGGCCGGCCTGGACGTCTTCGCGACCGAACCCGTCGAGCCCGACAATCCACTGCTGGCCCTCGACAACGTCGTGGTCAGTCCCCACGTCACCTGGTTCACCGCCGACACCATGCGCCGTTACCTGACCGAAGCGGTGGCCAACTGCGAGCGGCTGGCGTCTGGGCAGCCGCCAGTCAACGTAGTCAACGAAGTTAACCTCTAGCCGGCTGAAGTTAGGTAGGCTCGAAACCAACCGACCGGTTACTTGGTCGGAACGCGCGCCACAGAACCCACCGCCGGTCACAGGAGGCAACGATGCCCATCGCGATCACGTCCGAGCACAACGATCTGGCCGACTCGGTCCAGTCCCTGGTGGCGCGGGTCGCGCCGTCCGAGGTCCTGCATGAAGCCCTCGAGTCCCCGGTCAGCAACCCGCCGCCCTACTGGAGGGCCGCCGCCGATCAGGGACTTCAAGGCCTGCACCTGTCGGAATCCGTTGGCGGACAAGGATTCGGTGTTCTCGAACTCGCGATCGCCCTGGCCGAGTTCGGCTACGGCGCTGTCCCCGGACCATTCGTCGCGTCGGCGATCGCCAGCGCACTGATCGCCGCGCACGACGCCAAGTCGGAGCTGCTCCCTGGGCTGGCCTCCGGCGAGACCATCGCCGCCTACGCAATCCAGTCCGGGCTGACCGCGAATCGCCAGGGCGACGCACTGGTCGTCAGCGGCGAGGTCCGCGCCGTGCCCGCCGCCGCCCAGGCCGCGCTGCTGGTACTGCCGGTCGACGGCGGCTCGCACTGGGTGGCGCTGGACACCTCGGCGTTGCAGATCGAACCCGTCCAGAGCGTCGACCCGCTGCATCCGGTTGCGCATGTGCGGGCCGACGGCGTGACCGTCGGCGCCAACCGGGTGCTGTCGGGTCTGAGCAACCGGCATGCCGGGGCACTGATCACCACCCTGTTGTCGGCCGAGTGCGTCGGCGTCGCGCGGTGGGCCACCGACACCGCTGCCGAATACGCCAAGATCCGGGAGCAGTTCGGCCGGCCCATCGGCCAGTTCCAGGCCATAAAGCACAAGTGCGCCAACATGATCGCCGAGACCTAACGCGCCACCGGCGCGGTCTGGGACGCGGCCCGGGCCCTGGATGAACACGCCTCGGGCGACACCGAATCCGGCTACCTGTTCGCCGCCGCGGTGGCCGCTACGCTGGCGCCCGTCGCCGCCCAGCACTGCACGCAGGACTGCATCCAGGTGCACGGCGGTATCGGCTTCACCTGGGAGCACGACACCAACGTCTACTACCGGCGCGCCATCGCGCTGGTCGCCGGCTTCGGCCGCGCCGCAGACCACTCACTGCAAGTGACGGACCTGGCGACCAGCTCCGGCATGCGCTCCATCGACATCGACCTGGACCCCGAGACCGAGCAGGTGCGCGCCGAGATCCGCGCGGAAGTCGCTGCGCTCAAGGCGATTCCGAGCGGGCCGGAACGCAACACAGCAATCGCCGAGGGCGGTTGGGTACAGCCCCACCTGCCCACGCCGTGGGGCCGGGCGGCCGCCCCGATCGAGCAGATCATCATCGCCCAGGAGTTCAGTACCGGCAAAGTGCGGCGCCCGCAGATGGGCATTGCGGCCTGGATCATCCCGTCGATCGTGGCGTTCGGCACCGAACGGCAGCAGCAGGACTTCCTGCCACCGACCTTCCGCGGCGACATGATCTGGTGCCAGTTGTTCTCCGAGCCAGGTGCTGGCAGCGACCTGGCCGGCCTGACCACCAAGGCCGTCAAGGTGGGCGGCGGCTGGCGCATCACCGGCCAGAAGATCTGGACCACCGGCGCCCAGTTCTCCGCCTGGGGTGCGCTGCTGGCGCGGACCGACTCGAACGTCCCCAAACATCAGGGCATCACGTACTTCCTGCTGGATATGAAGAGCCCTGGCGTCGAGGTCAAACCGCTGCGCGAACTCACCGGCAATGCCATGTTCAACACCGTCTTCATCGACGACGTGTTCGTGCCCGACGACATGGTGCTGGGTGAGGTGAACCGCGGCTGGGAGGTCAGCCGCAACACCCTGACCAATGAGCGCGTGTCGATCGGCAGCAGTGAGACGCCTTTCCTGGCCAGCCTGGATCAGTTCGTCGAGTTCCTGCGCGGTGGCGAGTTCGACGAGCTGCAGCGCCACGAGGCCGGCCGGCTGATCGCCGAGGGCCACGCGGCGAAGCTGCTGAACATGCGGTCGACGCTGCTGACGCTGGCCGGCGGCGACCCGATGCCGGCCGCTGCGATCTCGAAGCTGCTGTCCATGAAGACCGGTCAGGGCTATGCCGAGTTCGGCGTCGCGTCCTTCGGCACCGACGCCGCGATCGGCGACCCGCAGCAGCCCTCGGGCCGCTGGGACGAGTACCTGCTGGCCGGCCGCGCCACGACCATCTACGGCGGCACTTCCGAGGTGCAGCTGAACATCATCGCCGAACGGCTGTTGGGCCTCCCCCGCGACCCGTAACCGCAGGTCTGACAGCGCTCAGGCACGTGATTCCGGGTGCTCGCGGTGCTACCGTTGACGTAGGCGGAAGCACATTTGGTGGTGATGACCATGACCACACGAAGACTGCACTTGCTGCGGCCGGCACTGGCGGGTGCCATTGCGATCACGTTCGCGGTGGTGCCGACGTCACTGCGTACGCCAATCACGACAATTCGGGCGGACCCGTGCGTCAACGGCATCGTGCCCTGGAACCCGTACGTGGTGAACTGCAACCTGCCGGCCCGCACCATCCCCAAGGTGCGCGGCGCGGCGCCCGACGCGGGCGCCATCATCGCCTGCCACGACAAGCCAGGCTGCCTGGCCTTGTACGTCAACGGGGAGTAGCCCGTTCTGCGGCAAGATGATTCGCATGCCGATTCAGCTAGCCGCGCACCACGTCCGATGACCGACCGAGTCCTGAGCCTCGGCGAGGCGCTGATCGACGTCGTCATCCGGAACGGTTCGGAGACCGAGCACGTCGGCGGCAGCCTGCTCAACGTAGCGGTCGGCCTGGCCACACTCGGCCGGCCGACGAGCCTTTGTTCGCACTGGGGCCGAGATGCACGGGGCGACCTTCTGCAGCAGTGGGCCCGGGGCGCTGGTGTCGACATCGTCGACGGCACCGACGACGCAGACCACACGTCGGTCGCCTATGCCCGCATCGATCAACACGGGCACGCCACTTACGAATTCGACCTGACCTGGGCGGTGTCGAGGCTTCCGGACCTGGCCGGTTTCGGGCATCTGCACACCGGCAGCATCGCGGCCGTGCTGGAACCCGGCGGCTCGGACGTGGTGGACGCAGTCACCCGCATGCGCGCCGGCGGCACGGTGTCCTACGACCCGAACATCCGGCCGGCGCTGATGCACACGCCCGAAGCGGTGGCCGCCCGGGTCGAACAGCTGGTGACGCTGGCCGACGTGGTGAAGGCCAGCGATGAGGACCTGTCCTGGCTGTATCCGGGGGTACCGGTCACAGACACCATGCGGCGCTGGATCGCCGCCGGGCCGGTGCTGGTGGCGATCACCCGAGGCGCCTCAGGCGCGGACGCGCTGCTCGCCGCCGACCGCGACGTCCTGCACCTGGACGGCCTGCCGGTGCCGGTCGCCGACACCGTCGGCGCCGGTGACTCATTTATGGCTGGGCTGATCTCAGGGCTGTTCGATGCCGGGTTGCTCGGTTCACAGCGGGCGCGCCAACGTCTTTCGCGTGCCGGCTGGCCCGACGTCCAACCCGCCTTGCACCGCGCCACGGCCACCAGCGCGCTGACGGTCAGCCGGGCCGGCGCCTATGCGCCCACCCCGGCAGAGGTCACCGCACTGTTGACGGCCGATCCGCTGCTCAGCTGACCCGCGACGGATTTCCCCGCTGCCGACGGTCTAGATACCAGACCGAACCACCACCAGCAGGGAGTACTGATGTCCACCACACGCGGAACCCACAAGACAGCCCCCGTCGGCGGTGCCGACAAGACAGCCCCCGTCGGCGGTGCCGACAA
>JARLGS010000635.1 GCA_031292695.1 Mycobacterium sp.
GCCACCATCGGCCCGTGCCGTCCGGGACGCGGTGCTGCTGCCGATCCTGCTGGCACTGTGGAAGACCAACTACTCCGTCTACGGGGCCCACAAACTGTGGAAGGCGGCACGACGAGCGGGACACGACATCGGCCGTGACCAGGTGGGCCGATTGATGCGTGAGCTGGGCATCCGGGGCGTGAAACGAGGACGTCGGGTGGTCACCACCCGACGCGATGACGCAGCTCCGCGCTCGCCTGATTTGGTGAAGCGCAACTTCACCGCCACGGGGCCGAACCAGTTGTGGGTCACCGACCTGACCTACGTTCCGACATGGTCAGGGGTGGCCTACACCTGCTTCATCGTGGACGCCTTCAGCCGGATGATCGTCGGCTGGCGGGTGGCTTCCACCATGCGCACCGAGATGGTCCTCGATGCCCTGGAGATGGCCCGGTGGTCGAGGGGCACCAACCTCCAGGGACTGGTGGCACACTCGGACGCCGGATCCCAATTCACGTCAATTCGCTTCGGCGAGCGGTTGGCCGAGATCGGGGCGGTCCCGTCCATCGGAACGGTCGGCGATTCCTACGACAACGCCCTCGCCGAGGCGGTCAACGCCCTCTACAAGACCGAGCTCATCCGGGGGCCCGCCCAGGGGCCATGGAAGACGGTCGAGGACGTGGAACTCGCCACGCTCGGGTGGGTCCACTGGCACAACAACGAGCGTCTGCACGGCTATCTCAACGACGTGCCGCCCGTCGAGTTCGAGGCGGCCTACGCTGCCCAACAGACCGACCAGCAACTGGTTGGAATCCAATAGCCGAGCCTCCATCAGACCCAGGGCGAATCAGTCCGTGGGACGCCGTGCAGATGGGTGCCCAGGCGTGGGTCAAGGCTCCCAAGTAGGCGGTCAGGGGACGAAGTCCGAACCTACCGGGATCGACCGTTGCGCATCAGGGCGGTGAGCGAGCGCGCGGCGTGCTCGAAGGGCTCGGTGTTTCCGGTGGCTCGACACAGCACGTGCGCGCCTTCGAGGATCATGATCATCATCTGAGCAAGATTGCTGGCCGCACGGCGATCCATCCCAGCGAGTTGAAGGCGTTCGGCGAGTTGGTCGGTCCAGGAGCTGAATGCGCTGGCAGCCGCCCGGCGGAGACGGTCCTGGTCGACGTTCGCACCTACGGCGACCGCCGCGACGGCACAGCCGGCTCCCCGCGAGGACGCAGCAACAACCGGACGGATCGCCTCGACGAATGCCTGGACGACGGCGGTCGGGCTGGCGACCGGCAGGATGGCGATCTGATCACGGACCTGGTGGCCGAATGCCTCGGCGGCTTCGGCAACCAGTTGCGCCTTCCCATCGGGGAAGTGGTGATAGATCGCACCGCGGGCTGCGCCGCTCCTGGCCAGCACGTCGGTGAACGACATGCCCGTGACCCCGCGCTCTTGGAGTTCGATCA
>JARLGS010000007.1 GCA_031292695.1 Mycobacterium sp.
GGGCGTGCTGAACACGGCCACGGTGCCGCGCACCATCTCTCGGACATCGCCTGCCAGGGACCCGGTGTCCGGTAGGTCGGTCGCGATATCGGCCGGGAACACGGCCTCGTGGACCAGGTGGGCCTTGCTCGGCCAGCGTCGGTAGATGGCTGGCTTGCTGGTGCCGGCTTGTTTCGCGATCGCGTCCACCGACAGTGCGGCATAGCCGGCCTCGCCGAGCAGTGCCACGGTGGCTTTGAGTACCGCATCGTCGATGCGCCGATCACGGGGGCGGCCAAGTTCTTTCATCATTACGAAACTCATAGTAACATAATTGCTATGACCGACACCACAGGCGTTGTCCGGCTCGATGATTTGGCCGAGCCCAGATTCAGCACCGAAGCCCAGCAGTTCTGCGACGTGATGGCGACGATGGCGGCCGACTGTCCGCTGGACGCAGCTGCACTGCACGCGAAGGCCTGTGCTGATACCGGCCTCGATGACTTTGGCCCCGCCGACTACCGAGAACGGCTCGATGTATTGCTTGCCGCGGTGCGGGACATTGATTGCATGACTGGGCTCGGCGTGGTGAATTTCCACGGCCAGCTGCTCCAGCTGCTGAAGAACCGGTTGCTACTCACCGATCTATTGACGCGGCATCCCGAGATTCATGACATCGAGCTGCTGCCCCCGGTGGCCATCGTCGGTCTGCCTCGGACCGGAACCACGCACCTGCACAACCTCCTCGCGGCGGCCGGGACCTTCCGGACCCTGCCCTACTGGGAGGCGACAGAGCCTTTCCCGCTGCCGGCCGAAACGGGGATCGAGCCGGATCCTCGGATGGCCCGGATGGACGTAGCGGTCAATGTCATGAACATTGTGATGCCCTACTTCCCGCTGATGCACGAGATGACCACTGAGCACGTCCACGAAGAGATTCAGTTGCTGGCCAACGACTTTTCCACGATGTACTTCGAGACGCTGGCCGATGTCCCGGTCTGGCGCGACTATTACGAAGCGCACGACCAGACCCCGCACTACCGGCACATGGTGACCCAGCTCAAGGCGCTGCAGTACCTGCGTGGTGGCCGGCGCTGGCTGCTGAAATCGCCGCAACACCTCGAGCAAGTCCCGGCGCTCAATGCGGTATTGCCCGGTGTGGTAGGAGTTTTCACCCATCGGGACCCGGTTCCGGTGGTGCTGTCCATGATCGCGATGATCACCTACTCGGCGCGCATGCATCGTAGTCCGGTGCCGGTCGAGCACATCGCGGCGTACTGGGTGGAGCGGCTGGAACACATGCTCACCGGACTGGTCCGCGACCGGGAGATCATCGGCCGCGATCGGTCCATCGATGTCCGCTTCGACGACTTCATGGCCGACGATCTCGGCACTGCGGAGAGGGTGTTTGCCGTTGCCGAGGAACCGCTTTCGGACGTCGAGCGTGGCGCCATGGCCGACTATCTGGCCGGCCATCGGCGCGGCCGACTGGGCCGGGTTGAGACGTCATGCGAGATGTTCGGGCTCGACCTGGATGACCTGAACACCCGGTTTGCGCCCTACGTGCAACGGTTTCTGGCTTAGTTCGCTCGGACTAGGACTGTTCCATCGACGCCGGATCTGCCAGTGGCACCAACAAACTGGACGCATGAACGCCGCCCTGAGAGATCCGGTACGTCCCGCCAGTCAGTGCGACTCGTTGTGGTCGCGTCGGCACCAGGTGCGGGAAGTCGTAGGTCGTCAATGTGAGCCGTAGCCGGTGGCCCGGGGTGATCAGCGCCGCGGTCGGAAACACCTCGATGTCGTAGCGGGTCAGCTCGCCGGGAACCACCGGCTGCGCGGCAGCGCGAGTGCTGACGTGCTGCGGCCGCAACACGCTGCCGTCGGGCAGGTACCAGCTGGTGTCAGGGTCGAGGGCGCGGTGCGAACCGAGTAACGCCCCTTGCGTCAACGGCCGACTGGCTCCTTCGGGGGAGACATCGTCGAGGTGTGCCACCCAAAGGGTTTCGGTGCTGTCGGCCGTGGCGTAGACGGTGAGCGCGACTGGGCCGGCGAGCAGTCGGTCGCCGTCGAACGCCTCGGTGGTGTAGGTCAGAGCCTGCCGCTGCAGCCGCGTGTTGTCCCGGTCGTAGCGGATGTTCCGGCCCGTCTGCGAGACCACGAAACTGCCCATGCCCAAGCTCCACTGCTCCAGGCTGCGCCCGGACACCGGTCCACGCGCGGCATATTGCAGCGTGGCCGTGGACTCATTTGTCGACGGCTCGGAGAAGAGGCCGCCGCCTAGGCTCAGGTAGAGCCGGGTCGGTGTGGCCTCTGGGACCGGATAGGCGTTGGTGCGGAACCACTTTGGACTGCCGATCGCTTGGAACCGCACCGGCGGACCGGAGACGGCTGCGGTGTCGTCGTCCTTGAGCCAGCGATCGAACCAGCGCAGTTGCAGTGCCTGCAGGTGCAGGCCGTCGAGATCCGATACGTGATACCACGGACCGGCCATCAGCTGGAACCGGTCCGAGACGGCCTGATCGGCCACCATCGGCGCGCCTGCCGGCCGACCGGCGAAGGCGTTCTGCAGCAACGCGTAATTCAATGGCGCGCCACGCTGGAACGCGTCATGCCACCCGGCCACCAGGAACACCGCGACGCCGTTTTCGACGATCTTCGGCACCACATCCGCCGGGCGCATGGTGGCCCAGAACTGGCCGTCGAATGCGGTATCACCGCCGCCGGCGGCGTCGGCGATCAGGTTCTTGAAGTAGGTGCGCTGGTCGCGGCCGCGCTGCCGAACTGCGGAGACGCCGCCGGCCCTGGGGCGCTCGTGTTCACCGCGGTGGGCGAACTCCAGCGCCGGATTGATCACGTTGAGTAGCGAATACGTGGCGCCGTAGGCACGTACCGTGCGCATGTGTGGGACCCCACCCATGGTGACGACGTCGCGGTAGAAGTCGTTGGCCGCCATCACCGGGAAGATCGCCTTCAACGGCGAATCAGGTCCCACGGCAGCTGCGGTGAACAATTGATTGATCGCCAGATACGAGATGCCGAACATGCCGACCCGGCCGTTCGAATTAGGCAGGGCAGCAGCCCAATTCACCAGGTCGACGCCGTCCTGAACCTGGTCGGCCCCAAGCATCTCGAACGAGCCGCCCGACACGCCGGTGCCCCGGACGTCGGCCATCACCTCGATGTAGCCGCGCCGGATCAGATACGGCGTTGCGCCGCCGCCGATCTGGGCCGCCGGGGGAGGCGCCTTCTTGCCATATGGCGTGATCGACAGCAACACCGGAAAGGGTCCGGGCGCCGGCTCACCGGTGGCCGGGTCTGTTGGATAGTGCACATCCGCCCGCAGCGAGATGCCGTCACTCATCGGCACCGCCACGTTGTGCCGGACACCGATGGCGTACTGCGCCGGGCCGGGTTCCCAGGGCGGCAACAGTGGCGATGGACTGGTCTTACGGGTGCGCGCGGCAGCCCGACCGGCGACCGCCTTGACGCGGGCGCGGACCCCTGCCGCTGAGTCCTGCCCGGCATTCATCTCCACGTGCTGACCGTACGCCGAAAACGCGCGCTGGCGATAGGACGGAAACCCGGGCGGCGACGAGCATTCGTGCGGAAGTTATTGCTTCGTAACGGAACTGTGTCACCGCGGTCAGGGTTCTCCTAAGGTTGAGTCCGTAGCATCCGGTTAGTGACCAGCAGTCCGTGTGAAAAAGACAGTGGCATCGGGTGCATCTCGCGCCGCCGCATGCTGAGAATGGCTGCGGCAGCACCGGTCCTCGTCGGTATGCCCGCCGTGGTCTCGTCGCTGACCACTCCGGTCGCCAGTGCGGCCGGTGTCGCCGGAGCCATCGTTTTTCTCGACCCGGGACACAACGGGGCCAACGATTCGTCGATCTTCAAGCAGGTGCCGACCGGCCGCGGCGGTACCAAGGACTGCCAGACCAGCGGAACCACCACCGACGCAGGCTTTCCTGAGCACACCTTCAACTGGGACGTGGTATTGCGCATCCGCCAGCAGCTCAGCAATCTCGGGGTCCGGACGGCCATGTCCCGGGGCGACGACAATGCGCTGGGACCGTGCGTGGACCAGCGGGCGGCGATGGCGAATGCGTTGCGGCCCAATGCCATCGTATCGATTCACGCCGACGGCGGGCCTGCGGGCGGCCATGGCTTCCATGTCAACTATTCCGCGCCACCACTGAATGCGGCGCAGGCCGGCCCGGCCGTCCGGTTCGCTCAGGTGATGCGCGATCAGATGGCGGGTGCGGGGCTGACACCGTCGACTTACATGGGCAACAACGGCCTCTATGGCCGGTCGGACCTGGCTGGACTGAACCTCGCCGAATACCCGTCGATTCTGGTCGAGTGCGGCAACATGCGGAACCCGCAGGATGCGGCGACGCTGTCGTCGGCGCAAGGTCAGCAGGTGATTGCCAATGCCGTGACCCAGGGCATCGTCGCGTATCTACAGCAGAGCTAGTGCGGCAAGTGGCCTAGGTGAGCTGATACCGGATCAGGCGGGAGCTGTTGGTCACGACGGCCACCGATGATGCGTTGTGTAGCACGGCGGCCAGCACCGGCGACAGTCCGCCGACGGCGCCGAGTAGCAGTCCGAACGCGTTCACCGCGATCGACATCGCGTAGTTCTGCTGGATGACGTCAACGGCATGCTCGCCCAGCTGTCGGATATCGAGTAGACGGCGTAGGTCGTCGGTGGCCAGCGCGACATCAGCGGTTTCCACGGCCACGTCGGTACCCGCCAGGCCCATCGCGATACCGATATCGGCGGCGGCCAGGGCAGGCGCGTCGTTCACCCCGTCACCGACCACCGCGACGGTGTAACCCTCTTCGTGCAGGGCACCGACGACGGCCAGCTTGTCTTCCGGCAGCGCTTCGGCTTTCCACTCGGTGATGCCGAGCTCTTTGGCTATGGCAGAAGCGGTCTCGCGGTGATCGCCGGTCAGCATGACTATCCTGCGCACCCCGGAGGCACGGAGCGCATCCAGCACGGCTGCGGCTTCCGGACGCACTTCATCACGCAGACTGATCAGCCCGGCCAGTTCTCCGTCGACTGCGAGGAGCAGCGGGGTCTCGGCCTGCGCCCGCAGGCGTTGGACCCAGTCACCGGCATCGGCACCGACGACGACGTCTTCTCGTTCCAGCAGCGACGGACTGCCGAGCAGCAAGGTCCGGCCGTCCGCGCGGGTCCGCATGCCCAGACCGACCAGCACCTCGCATTCTTCATGCGGCGGGATGACGATGTGTTTGTCCTCGGTGGAGCGGATCACTGCCTCGGCCAAGGGGTGCCGGGAGTGAATCTCCGCGCTCGCGGCATAGGCCAACACCCGCTCTGCGGGCCAATTATCATGGAAGGAAACGATGTTCGTCACCACGTGCCGGCCGAGCGTCAGCGTTCCGGTCTTGTCGAAGACCACAGCGTCGACCCGTCCCGCCGCCTCTAGATGAGACCCGCCCTTGATCAGGATGCCGCGTCGCGCGCCGTTACCGATGGCCGCGCTGATCGCTGTGGGAGTGGCCAGACCGACCGCGCAGGGGCACGCCACCAGCAGCATGGTCATGGCCCGCCGAACGTCGCCGGTGAACAGGAATGTCGCCGCTGACAGCACGAACGAGGCTGGGACGAAGCGACGGGAGAAGTTCTCGCCGACGGTTTGGATGGGGGCTCGATCTCGTTGTGCCTCTTCGACTCTGGCTACAACTCGGCCGAGGACGGTGTGGCTGCCGACGGCCCGTGCACGTACCACGATCCGGCCCCGCACCACCACCGACCCGGCGTGCACCGCAGCGCCGGTAGTAACGGTGACTGGAAGTGTCTCGCCGGTGATCGCCGACTGATCGACGATGGCGTCGCCGGACACCACGTTGCCGTCCACCGGTATTGCCACGTGCTCGTGCACCACGACCAGGTCGTCGATACGCAACGACGCGGTGCTGACCTGCACCTCGTTTCCGTCCTCCAGTTGAATCCAGGCGGTGTCCTGTGCGCCGCGCAGGAGGTCCGCGATGGCCCGGCGGGTACGTCGCAGGGTCAGATCCTGAAGATACTCACCGATATTCAACAGCCACAGCACTGTCAGAGCCACCACGTTCTCGCGCAGAATAAGGCTGGCGATGGTGGCGGCCGATACCAGCATGTCGGTGCCGGGGGATTTGCCGCCGCGCAGCGTACGCAATGCGCCGCGTAGGAACGGGTAGCCGGTGATGATCGTCGCGCCCGTGGCGAAGAGCCGACTTGTGGGTCCGAGCAATGGTGCCCGGGAAAGCCCGTAGCGACGGAGGCCCAAGAGCGCCAGCGCCAGGGCTCCGATACCCATGCGCACCACGTCGGCGTTGCGGATATCGGCGGACCGAGGTGTGCGGGCCGGGATCAAGTTCTTCGGAACATGTTGGGCGGCAGCGATCGCCGACAGCAGTTCATCGCTATCGCAGCGCCGGGGCGCATACCAGACCACCACCGACGCGGTACGCGGGTAGGCGTGCACAGCGCGCACCCCGGGGACCTGGTCGAGAGCGTCCTCGACCGCTACTGCGCGGACCGGATCGGCGCGCACCCAGGGCACCTGCACGCGGAGCCGCCCGCCTGCGTCGGACAGGACGTGCATGGCGTCAGTGGTCGTGGTCGTGGGCGTGCTCGGGGTCAGCCACTGCGGGCGGGGGCACCTCTTCCCCGATGCGCTCGCGGGCTTCCGCCATGACATCGGCGACTTTCAAGCGGGCGTTTTCCGCTGCCTCTTCGGCCTTGCGGGCACCGCGCAGCGCCAACGATGCCGTGGTGACGCTGGCCTCGTGGACGGGCAGTTTGGGCAGAGATTTGCGCAACGCCTCGTACGCGGTCACTCCGACGACGCCGGTGACGACGAGGCTGGCCGCCTTGATCAGCAGCGGGTGCAAAGCCATCTGTATCCCCTTCGATTCGATTGTTGTGATGCGTTGGTCGGCAGTTGACGGATTGGCCATCTCAGCGTAGGTCTGCGGCCGCTGTTTGGTCCGCGATTGACCGGCATTGTGGGCAGGTGCCATAGAGGTCAAGGTGGTGCGAGACAGCGGTGTATCGGTGCTGTTGCGCCAACCGGTTGGCAGCGATTTCAAGTTCGCCGGCGGTGAAATCGATTGCGCGGCCGCATTTCCGGCAGATCAGGTGATGGCGAGGCTTGGTTGTCCGGCGGAGCCGGTAGAGGATCTCGCCGTCCTCGGCACGTTGGGTCTCCGCGATGTTCTCGTCGGTCAGGGCCCGCAGAATACGATAAGTCGTTGTGAGGCCGGTCTTTACGGTCTGGCAGTGCCACATGTCGTGGTGGAGTTGTTGTGCGCTTCGGAAATGGGTGGATCGGGCCAGCTGCTGCACCACGGCGTCCCGCTTGGTGGTTCGTCGATGATGCTGGCGCGGCGGCCCGGCTGTGCGCATCGCGGCGGCCCTCAAGGTTGCTCGCTCAGGACGCGATGAGCGCGGTATCGCGTTGTTCCGGTTAGCCGGCCGCCGATCACCGCTGCGCTCGCATACACCGCGGCTGCGGTCGCCATGATGGTGAAACTGGCCGGTGCCTTCGGAATTGCGTAGGCCAGGCCGATGCCGACCCAGATCGACCCGACCGACAAGGCCGCGGCGAGCCAGAAGCCTGGCCAGGGCCGCGTCGTCAATCGTGCTGCCGCGGCCGCCGGCGCCGCCAGCAATCCCAGCACCAACAGGGCCCCGATCACCTGGGTGGCCTCGGCGACGGTGGCCCCGACAATGGCGAGGAAAAGCGCGCCCAACGTCCGGGTGGGCAGACCCGCGGCGCGGGCGATCGCAGGATCGACGGTGGCAAACAATAGCGGCCGTGCGACCGCGATCAGCAGCGCAGCCAGCACCAGCGCGATGATCACGGCTGTCCTTGTGGTCCGCTCGCTGATGCCAAAGATGCTGCCGAACAACACGTTTACGTTCGCAGCGCCGTTTCCGGTGCTGGCGTGCGTGGTGTAGTAGGTCAAGAACAGCACGCCCAGGCCCAGGGTCCAGGAGAAAAACGATCCGATCGCGACGTCGTCCGCGCCGCGGGCGCCGCCGACACCGAGCGCGAATCCGGCCGCGATGGTTGCTACGAACAGCCCGACGCGGAGGTCGGCTCCGAAGGCCAGCGCGGCCATTGCGCCGGTGTAGGAGACATGACCGAGCGCGTCGCCGGCGAACACCTGGCCACGTAGAACCAGGAAATATCCGGTCAATCCGCACACCGCAGCGACGGCCGTCCCGGCGACCAAGGCGTGGACGATGAACGGATGGCTGAGCATGTCGGTGAGCCAGTGGCCGGGCTCGTCCGCAATGGCCTGCTGCGCAGTCAGAGTCATCGGGCTACCGCCGCGGCAGCTACGGGCGTCGGCGTGGACGCGATCCTCCGGCGCAGACGATCGATGCCGGCCCGATATCCGGTCGCCGTCAGGTAGGTCCCGAATCCAAAAGTGGCAACCCAGAATCCGATCGGATAGGGAGAGAAGAACGCACATCCGATTCCGGCCCAGGTGACCGCCACCGCGATGATCACCGAAATGGCGATGCCGTAGCCGGGGTGGGCGGTCAGTGCGAAGGCCGCCGCCGGGGGCGCCACCAGCAGCGCGAAGACCAGCAGACTGCCGGTTATCTGACTGGCACCGGCGGCGGCGATGCCGAGCACCAGCAGAAACACTGCCGACAGTAGGCGGGCTGGAATGCCGTTGGCCGCGGCGGCATCCGGGTCGATGGAGGTCCACAGCAGTGGTCGTCCGATCGCGGCCATGGTCACCAGACACGTCGCCGCCGCGGCGATCAACACGTAGAGCTGCGAATTGCTGACTCCGGCGATGGTGCCGAACAACAGGCTGGTGAGGCCCGTCAGGAAGCCGTGATAGAGGCTGACGAACAGCAGCCCCGTGGCCAGGGCCAAGGCCTGCAGAGTGCCGATCACGGCTGATTCCTCAGCGAATCCGCCAGGTCCGCCGGCCTGCTTCATCGGCGGCAATAGCGCGATCGCCACCGCGGCGGCCAGGCACGTCGCGAAATACCCGTATCCGGTGGACATCCCGAGCCACGCCGCGGCTGCCGCGCCGGGAAAGCCGACGACGGCCAACGTGTGTCCGGCGAAGCTCTCGCGCCGGAGCACCATCATCCAACCCACCACCCCGGCCAGCACGGCGACCACGGTGCCGGCGCGCAGAGCGGTCACGATGAAGGGATAGGCGAGCATCTGCTGCAGGTCAGCGACCAGATTCCAGGAGGGTTGGACTGTGCTCACGGAAGCGTCTCCCGGTGCTCCGGCGGCACGTCGGGTTGTCCGACGACGAACAAACGCCCGGCGCTGTCGCGCAGCACCTCGATCGGAATGCCGTAGAGCGAAGTCAGCTGGTCGGCGGTGATCACCGCCTCCGGGGTGCCGCTCACCGCGGTTCCGCCGGCGAAGTAGATGACCCGGTCCAGGTACGGCAGGATCGGGTTCACGTCGTGGGCGACCATCACCACCGCGGCGCCCTCGTTGCGGCAGATGTCGCGCACCAGCGCACTGATGCCGGCCTGGCTCGGCACGTCAAGGCTGTCCAACGGCTCATCGAGCAGCAGCAGTTGCGGTTGACGCAGCAGCGCCTGCGCAATCAGCAGTCGTTGTTGCTGCCCGCCCGAGCAGTGCCCGATCGGCCGGCGGGCGTATTCGACAGCACCCACCCGTTCGATGACCTCGTTGACGCGCCGTTGCCGCTCACGAAACCGGCCAGGCATCAGCAGCCGGGTCAGCCAGGGAAGTGGGACACCCCAGCGGGTTCCGTCGAGTCCGAGCCGGACCACATCGATGCCGCGGATGCGCAGGTTCGCGTCGAACGCGCGGCGTTGTGCCACGTAGGCGATTCGGCGGTTGGCCCGGCCAGGGCGCTCGCCGAGCACCTCAACGCTGCCCTGGGCCGGGACCAGGCCCAGGATCACTTTCAGCAGAGTCGATTTGCCTGACCCGTTCGGTCCCAATACCGCGACGAATTCACCAGCTGCGACGTCGATATCGACGTTCGACCAGACGGTCCGTCCGCCGAGAACCGCAGCCGCGCCGCATGTCCGTACCGCGACGGGCACGGCTTTCGTCACCTACTTACCCGTGGCGGTGTGCAAGGCGTCGGCGAGCCCGGTCAGTTGTGCGGTCTGCCAGTCCTGGAAGCTGGCGGTGGCCGGCGACAGCGTCTCGGTCACGGACGCGACCGGGATGTTCTGCTTGTGCGCAGCATCGACTTGGGCGGCGACATCCGGTGTGCTGTTCTGCGTGTTGTAGACGTACACCTTGATCGCCTTGCCGGAGATCTGTTGATCCACTGTGGCCTTGTCCGCGGGCGAGGGGTCAGTGCCCTCACTGATTGCCTTCAGGAACTCAGGTGGAGTGATCAGGTTGAGGCCCAACGCTTCTGACAGCGGAGCGAAAATCGACTCGCTGGCGCCGACCGGCGTGCCACTGTACTTGGCCTTGATCGTCGCAATCTCGTTGTGGTAGTTGGTGAGTGCCTGGTTGAGGAACTGGTCGTGTTGCTGATCGAAGTAGGCGGCGTCATCCGGGTCGGCCTTCTTGTAGGCCGCGGTGATTGCGTCGACCACCTTGGCCACCGAATCCGGCGAGTACCACTGATGCGGGTTGCCGCCGTCGGCGACGCCGACGACGCTGCCCACGGTGACGACGGTGCGCTCCGGGTTGGGGTTGGCTGCGAGGAGTTTGTCGGCCCAGGCGTCGTATCCGATGCCGTTGTCGATCACCACCTTGGCGTCGGCGACGGATCGTCCGTCGGCGGCTGACGGCTCGTAATCGTGGGGGTCGGTGGCCGGGTTGGTGATGATGCTGGTCGCTTGGATGTGGTCGCCACCGAGCTGCGCTGCGATGCTGCCCCAGGCGTTAATCGAGGACACCACAGGAATTTTCGTGTGACTGGACGAGGTGGAGCCGCTGGGGCTGGAGGTGGGGCTTGCCGAGCTTCCGCCCCCACCGCCACACGCCGAGAGGCTGATCGCCAGAGCCGCGGTCCCGGCCAATGCCAGCACGCCTCGTCCGTAGATTCGTGGACCTTGCATCGTCACGCCTCGCTTCGCCGAGTGAAAATGATTGTCATTTGCGTATGGACCGTAACAGGGTGTCGAGAGTTGCGAAACCCGTGCTCCGCAACTCCCAGTCAGCCCTCAGGAACGGCCGGCGCCTGTTGGTCGCCCTGCGGCAATCAGTGGTCCGAAGAGCACTGGGCGCAGATGCCGTAGATGTCGACGGAGTGCGCCAGGTCCGTGAAATCGTGCCAGCGCCCTAGTTCGGCAGCCAGTTGTTCGACGCCATCGACGACGAATCCGACTGCGTCGCCACACTTTCGGCAGAGTAGGTAGTGACGATGTTCGGTGTTCTGGCGGAGCCGGTACAGAATCTCGCCGTCCTCCGTGCGCTGCGTTTCAGCGAGGTCGTCCTCGGCGAGCGCGTGCAGAATGCGGTACACGGTCGAAAGTGCCAAGTGGGGGTTTTCGCTCTGCCGCAATGCCAGGTGAAGCTCGCGCGCGCTGCGGAACCGCGCGTCATTGCCGAGCTGATTCAGCACCGCGCGCCGGTTCGGAGTGTCGCGTGAAGTCCGGGGGGTCGCCGTCATGAACTCACCGTTCGTGCGGGCGTCGAGCCGGAGTGCAGCCACAAATGAAAACAATTTCCATTAGCGCCAAAGCTACCACTGCCGGCGGGTCACGCCTCAACTACGAGCGGACTGGGTCCGGTTGGCTGTCGAACCCGGCCGTTGGCTACTGGGTCAGGTAGGCGTATTGGTCGGCAGGCACGCTGATCTGATCGGCCGACGATACTTCGAGAGTCGGAACCGATTGCGGATCATCCTGTTTCGGTGGCGAAGCCATGCCCTGCACCCGCACCCAGGTGTTCTCCGGGAGCGCTGAGACATGGACAGCCGCTGGGCCGGTCAGCTGCAATCGGTACAGCCGCGCATCGGCTGCGCAACAGGTGATGGTGACTCGCGCGAGATCGGTCGTCGGCCCGTCCTTGTAGGTGAAGCCGACGACCGTGATGGTCCGCCCATTGAGTGATCCGGCACTGTCGTAGGTTGCCCGGGTGACGGTGGCCGGTAGCGACAGTTCCGGTGCGGCGCCGGCCGACAATGGTGGATAGGCATGGCGCAAAACATCATTCGACACGTTTAGTACCGTGGCGGTGGCCGCCCTCGGGGACAGCGCCGGCGGTACGACGAAGCTCAGTACAACCACCGGCAGGCCCAGCGCCCACACCACGCCACCTCCATGCGAGTGGCCATCGTGGCCCGCGTGGTCGTTCGGTCGGGGATGACGAAGTTCGCGCACGATCGAGACCACAGCCAGTGCGATGAGAGCCGCGGCGGATATGACCAGCCAGGGCAGCAGTCCGGGTTTTACGTAGCGGGTGAAGGTGCCGCTGGCCGCAACCAACGCGGTGCTGATGCCCACCATCAGCAGCAATGCGTTCTCTGTTTCACGACTCAATGGACACCACCCAGAAGTGCCCCGCCGACCACCGTCGCACTGGCCATCGCGACGACGAATGCCACCGGGGCGAAACGCACCGCGAACGGCCGGCCGAACATGCCGACCTGCATCGCGACCAGCTTGATGTCTACGACCGGCCCTACCACCAGGAACACCAGCCGGGGTACCAGCGGCACCATGGTCAGGCTGGACGCGACGAACGCGTCGGCCTCCGAGCACAGCGCCAGGGTGAAGGCCAGCAGTGCCATCGTCAGGATGCCCAACACCGCATGGCCGGCGAGCCCGGCGTAGACCCAGGGCGGCACCAGCACGTGCAGGGCTGCGGCCGAGGCGGCACCCAGCGTCAGATAGGCGGCAGCCTGCAGGAAGTCGTGGCGGGCGGCTTCGACGAACAGCACCCAGCGTGGTGAATCATGCTCGGCTGCAGCAGATTCGAGCCGCCGGGTGACCCATTCGGGACGACCCAGCCGGGACCACAACACGCCCATGGTCAGCGCGGTGAGCAGTGACGCTCCGCCGCGGGCGGCCACCATTTCGGGCTGCCCCGGAAAGGCGACCGCCGTCGACGCCAGCACGACGGGGTTGATCGCCGGCGCGGCCAGCATGAACGTCAGCGCGGCGGCGCCCAGTGTTCCATCGCCGAACAGTCGGCGGGCGACCGGAACCGAGCCGCACTCACATCCGGGGATCAGCGCGCCGCCGGCGGCCGCGGCCACGATCGCGGTGCCCCCACGCTGCGGCAGCCACCGGGCCAGCCGCTCGGCGGGCAGGA
>JARLGS010000636.1 GCA_031292695.1 Mycobacterium sp.
CCGACCGGTGCGACGACCGGTGCGGCGACCGGTGCGGCGACCGGAGCCGGCTTCGGCGGCCGCCGCGTCAGACCGCCGGCCATCGCCACGGTGAGGCCACCGATCGACACGAACCACAGGAACACCGACGGACCGAACGTGGTCTGGTCGACCCCGATTTCGCCGAAGTTGCCCAACCGTCCGCTGCCGGCGAAGGCGAGCACCACCATGATCACCGCGGCCAGCACCGACGCCACCACCAGTTTCGCGGCCGCGACGGGCCATGGTGCAGGTCGCCGGGCGCACTGCTGCCCCACCGCCACAGCCGAGGCCGCCGCGACGATCAACAGCGCCACCCATACCGGCCCCAACGGCGGCGAGGGCACCGCGGCCAGCACCGGCACCGCGGGCACGTCGCCGCCGAGCACCGTGAACGCGCTGAACGTTGCCAACCCGATGTGCACACTCGATCCGGTCGCCACGGCGGCAGCACCGACCATGACGTTCGGCAGGTAGAGGATCGACAGCAGCGTCAGGCTCAACTGGCCGAACACCGAATCAGTGACAGAGAACAGGTCGTGCATGGTCGCCCAGTGCACGACCATCGACATTGCCGCGACCGCGCCGGACAGGCCGAGCAGCGCCAACACCCCGGACACGGCCGCTCGGAAAGCCTCGGGCAACCATTGCGGCAGGTGAGCTTCAGTCACCAGGCGTCCCTGCAAGCGCGAACCGACGCCGAGTGCCGCACCGACCGCATGAACCGCGAGGACACAGCCGAATGCCTGCAACGCACTGGGCGTCTGAAGTTCGGTGAGCACCGAGGACGCATCGTGGATCACCGCCACACAGATAGCCGCGATCAGCAGGGGTCCGCCGAGCGCCGACGCGACGACCCACCTGACCACGAACCACGAAGCACCCGGCCGGGTCGCCGCCGCCGTGGTGCGCGCAGTGCCCCAGACCATCGCCAGCAGCGGCGCCAGCGGCATCAGGCCCAGTTCGGCGCCGCCGTCCGACACCGGCACGCCGTGCACGGCCAGCCACATGCTGGCCATGGCACCGAACGCGCCGGTCAGAACGCTGTTGGCGATGATCAGCTGGATCAGCGTCAGCGCAGCGATGATCGCCAGAGCGATGGCCGACGGGGCGAACGCCACCCGGAGCAGGTCACGGGCCTGACGCGTACCGACTGGTCGGTTATCCACTAGCTGGGTCACTCCTCGCGCAGGTGTCACCCGCCGGTCGCGAGTGCCCTAGCGATTATGACGAAGCCGGACCCGATTGCTGCGGAGCCTGCTGTTGCTGGAAAGTCGCGGTCGGTTCCGCGGCGCTCGGCATGGCCTGCGTCGCCTGGTACGACGACGATCCGGCGACCGCCTCAGCTGCCGACGGGCCCTGGCTGGCCGACGGGCTCTGCGCGGCCGACGCCTGCGGCTGCCCGAACGCGGGGAATCCGGTCGGCGGGGTCGGCGGGCCCGAGTCGACGCTGTGCTGTTGTGCGCCCGGCATTCTGTCGAGACCCTGCGTGCGGTCGGCGTAGCCGCCACCCAAGGGGTGCTGTCCTAGTCCCGCGTAGCCACCCTGCTGACCGAAGTGCTGGCCGGGCTGCTGTCCGTAATCCGGGCGCTGCTGAGGCTGCTGGCCGTAGTAGTGCCCCTGCGGGCCGAAGCCCTGGCCGGGCGCGGCGTACGCGTACGGATCGGGCTGCGGGCGCGGCGCCGTAGGCTGAATGACGCCGGCTTCGAGCAGCAACGCCGCGACGGCGCTGCCGGCCTGCAGCACTGAGAGCGCCAGGACGACGTAGAGGCCCCACTGGATTTCGATGCCCTTGGGCGCCTGGATGATTTCGTTGGTCACCAACAGAAAGGCCAGCACCGCCAGGATGGCGACCCACGCCTTGAAGCTCTTCTGCTTGGGCAGCAGGCCGACGCCCGCCAACAGCGCGGCCAGGATGGCGATCACGATCGGGGCCTGAGTGAGGACGCCGCCCGTGGTCTGATCCAAGCCTCCGACACCCAGCTGCGGGGCGAAGTTGAAACCGAAGATCAGCAGGCCCAGGCCCGCGACCGCGGCGGTCAGATAGAGCGGCAACTTGCTCGGACCGGCGGGCGCGACGGGCCCCGCGGGGATCTGCTCAGGCAGGCGACTGAACTGCTGGGCCGGACCGCCGAATTGGCTCGGCTGGGGCTGGGGCGGGTAGCCGGGATTACCGGGCTGGTACGTCATGACCTCTCCTGTACTGGTCGACTCGACCAACCACGCTAGCGCACCTGGCTGGGGGCGCCGTGCGCAAGATGAGTGCGCAGCGCACCCGCCTGACCGGCACCGTCGCGGCCGGCCAGCGGGAGCAAACTTGCCGACGCGTCAGGCCGGGACCCGGATCTGAGCCGGCACCGCGCCCCGTTCCGCCTCCTCGATTTCCCGCACCAACGGCAGCACCTTGGCGCCGAAGTACTCGATCTCTTCCTGGAAATGCAGGAAGCCGCCGAGAATCAG
Organism: Mycobacterium sp.; assembly: GCA_031292695.1. Lineage (GTDB taxonomy): Bacteria > Actinomycetota > Actinomycetes > Mycobacteriales > Mycobacteriaceae > Mycobacterium. The sequence goes on from JARLGS010000636.1 coordinate 2,479, forward strand.
ATCGACGCCGCGTTTGCGGTAAGCAGCAATGCGTTCGGCGATCTGTTCCGGAGTTCCGATCAGCTTGGTACGAAAACCGTCGTTGTACTGCACCAGGTCATCGAAGCTCGAATCCGCCCACATACCCTTCTTGTCGCCAGTGGAGTTGCCGGCCTGCTGCACCGCGGCACGGAAGCCTTCGACTGCCGGCCGGTTGGCCTTCGCGACGATCTCCTTGAGGACTTCCTTCGCCTCTTTCTCGGTGTCGCGCGCAATGATGAATCCATTGAGCCCGAAGCGGACCTCGCGAGCGGTTCGGCGGGCGTGGTCGCGAACTTCGACGAGCTGTTCGGTGACACCGTCGAAGTCCTTGCCGTTGGAGAAGTACCAGTCGGCGTAGTAGCCGCCATTGCGCCGCGCCGCGGTCGAGTTGCCGCCCTGGAACAGTTCCGGATTGGGGCGGGCCGGCGTGTTGAGCGGCTTGGGCTTCGGTGTGAAGTCGTGGATTCGGTAGAAGTCGCCGCGGAAATCGACACTGTCGGTCGTCCAGATTTTCCGCAGCACCTGAAGGAATTCCGCGCTGCGCCGGTACCGCTCGTCGTGCTCCAGCCACGGCTCGCCCAGATGGGTGAACTCGTCCTTGAACCAGCCGGAAACTACGTTGACCGCGAACCGGCCGTTGGACAGGTGATCTGCAGTCGCGCCCAACTTGGCCAGCACGGCCGGCTGCCAGAGGCCGGGGTGAACGGCCGCGATGACCTTGAGCCGTTGGGTGGCCAGTAGCAACGCGAGACTGAAACTCGTTGACTCGTGTTGGTATTCGGCACCGTAGCTGGCCTCGTAACGCACCTGGGTAAGGGCGTATTCGAAGCCGTTGTTCTCGGCGGTCTGGGCCAGTTTGGTGTTGTAGTCGATGCTCCAGTCGGTGCGTTGTTCGATGTCGCTGGTCACCAGGCCGCCGCTGACGTTGGGCACCCAATAGGCGAACTTGACGTTGTCGGAGATGCGTTCGGTCGTCATGCGCCCATATCAGCAAGTGCACGGCCGACCGTCGTGGATAACGTTCGGGGTGAAGTTATCTCCAGATCGGTTCACAGCCGGTTCACGGCCTCAACTCCGCGGCAAAATCCCAGGTGATCCAGCTTATTCGGGGCTCTTTCGACCTACCCTTGCGCCCCGATACTGAAACACGTTCTAATTCTCGGTATGGACTATGGGCTCGTACTTTTCACCAGCGACCGCGGCATTGCGCCGGCCGCCGCCGCCAAATTGGCCGACGACCACGGCTTCACCACGTTCTACGTGCCCGAACACACGCATATCCCGATCAAGCGTCAGGCGGCACATCCCACCACCGGTGACGAGTCCCTGCCCGACGACCGCTACATGCGCACGCTGGATCCGTGGGTGTCGCTCGGTTCGGCCGCCGCGGTCACCTCGCGCGTGCGGCTGTCCACCGCGGTGGCACTGCCGGTCGAGCACGACCCGATCACCCTGGCCAAATCCATTGCCACCCTGGATCACCTGTCCGGTGGCCGGGTGTCGGTCGGCGTCGGATTCGGTTGGAACACAGACGAACTCGAAGATCACAACGTACCGCCGGGCCGGCGTCGCACGATGCTCCGGGAGTACCTCGAAGCGATGCGCGCGCTCTGGACCGAGGAAGAGGCCGAATACGACGGCGAGTTCGTGAAGTTCAGTCCGTCGTGGGCGTGGCCGAAGCCGGTGCAATCCCACATCCCCATCCTGGTCGGGGCGGCCGGTACCGAGAAGAACTTCAAGTGGATCGCCAAGTCGGCCGACGGCTGGATCACCACGCCGCGGGACTTCGACATCGACGAGCCGGTCAAGCTGCTGCAGGACACCTGGGCGGCGGCCGACCGTTCTGGAGCACCGCAGATCGTTGCGTTGGACTTCAAGCCCGACGCCGACAAGCTTGCGCGCTGGAAAAAGCTCGGCGTCACCGAGGTGCTGTTCGGGTTGCCGGACAAGGACGAGGCCATGGTGTCGGCGTACGTCGAGCGGTTGGCCGGGAAGCTTCGCGACTTCGCGATCTGAGGGGCTGGTGCAGGCGCGCGGGCTCACTTCGGCGTGCCACGGTTTCTCCGCGGGACAGCCTCTGTGTGGGCACCCTTCGACCCACGGCCGTCAGCATGTGATGACAATGTCAACACATGCTGACGGCGCCCAGCCCGAACTAGACCCGAGGCAGGTCTGACGGCCACGAACGATCAGACCTGTCGGTCCTACTACGCATACTGTCCGCAGTCGTCGACTCCGGAAGGAACACCGCCATGGCGAACCGAGCCGAGCGCTTGTGGTTCGAACGCCAAGAACGCCGGCCGACTCGCGGCGAGATCGATGCGGCCGGCAGAGCCTTCCGACTGGCCAACGGCTTCGACGACGAGGACGACGACTGGTCGTTCGATGACGAGCCACCAAAGCCCGACCCGATAGTCGCCGACGTCTTCGGCGGAATCAGCCGACGCGCATTGGCCGAAGCGCGCGACAATCTTTCCGGCGCCACCACGCAATACGAACAAGCGGTACGGCAGGCTCGCGCCAACGGTTGGAGTTGGGCCGAGATCGGCCGGATATTGGGTGTGTCAAGACAGGTGCTGCACAGGCGATTCCGCAATCCCCCGCAGGACTGATCAGGCGAGTGCGGCCCGATTGCCCTCGTCGGTTGCGGTGACGACGATCTTCGCGCCCAGCGGTTCGCCGCCGCACAGCAGAGCCATCAGGTCGGCATCGGTGGTGGTGGCCAGGAAGCGGCTGTTATCTGCGTCGAGACGGCCGATGATGATGCCGGTGCTCGGTGTCCAGTCGTGACGCACGGTATAGGTCTCGATGGTCGCCGGCCCGGTGGCGTGCTCGGTGACCGCGACGGTCGGCCACGACAGCACCTCGGCGCACAGCGCGGCACTGTTGTCCGGCACCCAGTCGGCGGGCGTTGTCGAGTAGATGCCGACCGAGAACTTGCTGGCGATACCGCCGTTCGCGCCGACCAGCGCGAATTCGCCCGGGTTTTCGCGCACTCGAGCGACTGCCTCGGCAATCCCGTGCAGCGAGTAGTTGTTTCCGGGACCGCCGAAGTACGGCAGCCCGCCGGTGAGCGTCAGGCCGCGCGGGTCGTCAGAAGTCAGGCCGACACCGTCGCAGATGTTGAACACCGGGAACGGGAAGCAGCTGTACAGGTCGAAGGCCGAGACGTCGTCGAGCCCAATTCCGGCCACCCGCAGGGCTTCCTGCACCGCCAGCACGGACGCGGGGCTGACGCCGACGTCGGGACGGTCGAGCAGCTTCTGCTCTTTCATGTCGGCGTGCCCACGCAAGTACACCCATTTGGATTCGGGCACACCGAGTTTGCGTGCCGCCTCCACTGACATCAGCAGCGCTGCGGCCCCCATGTTGACCTGATCGCGGGCCACCATCAGCCGCGGGTAGGGGTCGCAGATCATCCGATTCTTGTCGGTGACGGTGACCAGCTCTTCGACTGTGCGTTCCACCGGCGCCGACGAATACGGGTTCTTCGCAGCGACTTTCGACATCGGGGCGAACAGCTCACCCATGGCCTGTCGATACTCCTGGACCGACAGGCGGGCTCGGGCGCGGCGGGCATTGTCGAGCAGGCCATACTGCACCGGAGCCCCGATCAGCCCGTGCCGGATGGTGTATTCGTTGAAGAGACCGTCGTAGCCGTAGCCGCGGTCTTCGAGCTGGCCGTCGACGGTCTCGGAGTGATCGGGTTTGTCGTCGCGGCCGTCGAAATACCTGAGGCTGGAAGTGTTTTCCGATCCGATGACCATGACCACGTCGGCCCGGCCCGCTGCGATTTCGCCGGCAAATTCGGTGATGAGGTGTTGCGGGCTTTGTCCGCCGATAACTTCCAGCACGGCGCGGACCGGGTCAGCACCGATGCGGCCGGCCACCGATCGCGGATAGTTGTTCGACTTGCCCAGCGGCGCCGGTGTGCGTCCGGAGATCTCGAACTGCCGGGTGCCGGCGACGGTGTCGATCGCAGCGGCCACCGCGGCAGCGTCTGCCCCGGTGTCCTGCAGCGCGGCCCGTGCAGCCTCGGTGGCGAGGTCGACCGAAGACATCCCCCGGTAGTCGAGGTCCTCCAGGCGTTCAGTGAATTGGCCGACGCCCACGATCACCGGCGTACGCGGATCGACACCCATTACAGACCTCCAGACATGCGTTAATTCGATAGGCTAATCGATCGGGGCAGGCGGATCACACCACGGGTACACCTGCAAGGTGCGTGGGTGGGATGGCGTGGCAGCCGGGCGGGCTAACCCACAACAATTCCGATGTACAACTATCTAGACGTACATCTATTCCGACGTACAATTGCGGCATGAACTGGCCGATCCGACCGATGTCCCTGGTGGTCGGCGGCGTCGTCCCACCCGAGAACGTGGTGGGTCGCGTCCGTGAGCAGCAGGAAATCCTGGCCAGCCTGCCCGACGGTGGCGCGGCTCTGGTCGGCGACCGCCGCCACGGCAAGACCTCACTGGCCCGCCTCGTCGCGCACACCGCGCGGCTACAGGGCCTCACGGTGGTCTCGGTCAGCGCCGAGCGGCAGACCTACGCCGAGTTCGTCACCGCCCTCGCCGCCGAACTCGGCCGCATCGACAACGCTCTGCGCCAAGAGGTCGACCGCTGGAAGGTGGCCGTCGGCACCGGACCGTTCCGCTTCGAACGAGTCCGCGCCGATGCCGCCCTCGACGACCTACTTCAGCGTGCTGTCGCTCGCACCAAGAACGGTCCGCTGGTCCTGTTCATCGATGAGGTCACCGTGCTGGCCCGCAATCTTGAACGCGAAAGGCCCGGCGGTGGAGACGCATTCCTGCACCTGTTGCGCCGGTTCCGCCAGGACAACGCCGGCCGACTGGCCACAGTCCTGTCCGGTTCCATTGGCTTTCATCATGTTTCGGAAGACGCCCTCAGCTCGGTCAACGACATCCGCAAGGTCACCGTAGGACCGATCCGCCACGACCACGCCACCTACCTGGCCGAGTGCCTGCTGCTCGGCGTGAACGTCCCGACCACCGACCGCCACCTGGTCGCCGAATCCATTGCAGCCGCGACAGAGAACGTGCCCTACTACATTCAGCACCTGGTAGCGGCCGCCGCCAGGGAAGGCTCCGTCCAGCCGGGCCGAATCACCGAGCTGCTCGCGGCGGCCATCACCGATCCGCACGATCCCTGGGACCTGCGGCACTACCGCGATCGGTTGCGCAACTACTACGGCGACGACGCCCCGGCGATCGCCGCCCTGCTCGACATATACGCTTACGCCCCAACACCATTGAGCGTCGACGCAGCGATGCAATTCCTGCAGACCGAAGGCTCACCCATCCGCGAGCGCGACCAATTGGTGTCCTTCATCGAACGCCTCGAGCAGGACCACTACCTGCGCCGGGTGGGCGACGACGACTGCTTCGCGTCCGGCCTGGTGCAATCGGCGTGGCGGGCCATGCGGCGGTGACCCCCATGAACCACCCCGCCTTCTCCCCCGGCACCGTCGACCCGGCCGAACTCGATGCCCAAACCATCGGCCGTGAACCGCTGCTGAACCGGCTGACCGCCCGCATCGTCACCTCCGCGCGGGACGGTTCCCGGCCACACACCCTGCTGGTCGCAGCCCGGGGTGCAGGTAAGACCCACACCCTGCAGGTGGCGCTCCATCGCGCACTGAACCAGCCCAGGACCGCCAAAGCCACACTGCCGCTGGTACTTCCAGAGGACTCCCTGGCCATCGGCAGCTACCCCGATCTACTGGTCGAGCTGCTCCGCACGCAGGGCGCCGACAGCGCCGAGCGTGCCCGCGGGCTACGCGGCGATGCACTGGAACTCGAACGCGAGATCCTCGATCTGGCGGCCGGCCGGATGGTACTGGTCGCGATCGAAAACGCGGACCGAATCTTCGACGCGATCGGCGAGGCTGGTCAGGGTAGCTTCCGCGCCTGGGTCGAAACATCCACCGCCGTGCTGGTTTTCGCCACCGCGCCGGCACTGTTTCCAGCCGTCGCGTCCCGCGCTCACCCGTGGTACGGCTCGTTCATCGTCGAAGAACTACCTGATCTCACCAGCGCTGACATCGCACAGCTGATCGCGCAGTACGCACGGGATCGCGAATTGGCTTCGTATGCACAGACTTCCGACGGACTGAACCGGATCGGTGAGGTCGCCCAGATCGTCGGCGGGTCACCGCGAGTGTGGCAGATCGTCGCCGCCACCGTCGACCGGACCGCACTACAGGCAGTGGCTCCGGCCGCTGACGCGGTGCTGGAGCAGCTGACGCCGCACTATCAACAATTGCTGTGGCAGCTGCCGGCCGGCGAGCAACGCCTGGTCGTCGAACTGGCCCGCGCCAACGGACCACGTACCGTGACCGATCTCGCTGCCGCCGTGGGCATTTCGAATCAATCAGCGTCGGCGGCATTGGGCCGCATGACATCAGGCGGCTGGGTACACGCCGCCAAGTCGGACTCCGGCGATCGTCGGGCCACCTGGTACGACCTGAACGACCCGCTGCTCCGCCACTACCTGCACCACCGCGAGCGGCGAGCGCCGTGACGCCACGAATATGCCATCAGATCATGAAAATTCGAGATCCGCGATCTGTGCACACGCTCGTGGCACCGCTGCACATTCGATGGAACCCCCGCAAATGACAATGCCCCGCACCAAAACCGGTGCGGGGCATTGCCGAAGCTACTGATTTACAGCGACTGCAGGATCTCGCGAGCCAGCTTGGCGGTCTCGGACGGGGTCTTGCCGACCTTCACGCCAGCGGCCTCCAGGGCCTCCTTCTTACCCTGGGCGGTACCGGCACCGTCCGACACGATGGCGCCGGCGTGGCCCATGGTCTTGCCCTCGGGAGCGGTGAAGCCCGCGACGTAGCCCACGACCGGCTTGGAGACGTTGGCCTCGATGTAAGCGCCGGCCTTCTCCTCGGCGTCGCCGCCGATCTCGCCGATCATCACGATGATCTTGGTCTCCGGGTCCTTCTCGAACGCCTCGATGGCGTCGATGTGGGTGGTACCGATGACCGGGTCGCCGCCGATTCCGATGGCGGTGGAGAAGCCGAGATCGCGCAGCTCGTACATCATCTGGTAGGTCAGCGTGCCGGACTTCGACACCAGACCGATCGGGCCCTTGCCGGTGATGTTGTTCGGCGTGATGCCGACCAGCGACTCACCGGGCGTGATGATGCCGGGGCAGTTCGGCCCGATGATCCGGGTCTTCTCACCCTTGTCGACGTTGTAGGCCCACGCGTAGGCGCTGTCCTGCACTGGGATGCCCTCGGTGATGACCACCAGCAGCGGGATCTCGGCGTCGATGGCCTCGATGATGGCGTCCTTCGAGAAGGCCGGCGGCACAAAGGCGATCGACACGTCGGCGCCGGTTTCCTTCATGGCCTCGGCCACCGTTGCGAACACCGGCAGCTCGATGTCGTTGCCGTCCTTGTCGACGTGCGACACCTTGGTGCCGGCCTTCCGGGCGTTCACGCCGCCGACCACCTGGGTGCCGGCCTTCAGCATCAGCTTGGTGTGCTTGGTGCCCTCGCCGCCGGTGATGCCCTGGACGATGACCTTGGAATCTTTGTTAAGGAAAATAGACATCAGTCGTGGGTCCTTTACTTGTTCGCCAGCTCGGCGGCTTTGTCGGCACCGGCGTCCATGGTCTCGGCCTGGATCACCAGCGGGTGGTTGGCCTCCGCCAGGATGCGGCGGCCCTCTTCGACGTTGTTGCCGTCGAGACGGACGACCAGCGGCTTGTTGGCCTCGTCGCCCAGCATCTCCAGTGCCTTCACGATGCCGTTGGCCACCGCGTCACAGGCGGTGATGCCACCGAACACGTTCACGAACACGCTCTTGACCTGGCTGTCGTTCAGGATGACGTCCAGACCGGCGGCCATCACCTCGGCCGACGCGCCACCACCGATGTCCAGGAAGTTGGCGGGCTTGACGCCGCCGTGGTTCTCGCCGGCGTAGGCGACGACGTCCAGAGTCGACATGACCAGACCGGCACCGTTACCGATGATGCCGACCGAGCCGTCCAGCTTGACGTAGTTGAGGTCGTGCTCCTTGGCCTTGAGCTCGAGCGGATCGGTCGCGTCCTTGTCCTCGAACTCGGCGTGGCCGGGCTGACGGAAGTCGGCGTTGGCGTCCAGGGTGACCTTGCCGTCCAGCGCCAGGATGCGATCGTCAGGGGTGCGGACCAGCGGGTTGACCTCGACCAGGGTGGCGTCTTCGGCGACGAAGACCTCCCACAGCTTCTGGATGGTGACGGCCGCGGCGTCGAGCACCTCGGCAGGCAGGTGGCCCTGCTCGGCGATCGAACGGGCGAAGGCCAGGTCGACACCCTTGACGGCGTTCACGGGGACCTTGGCGAGGGGCTGTGGGTTGGTGGCGGCGACCTCTTCGATCTCCACGCCGCCCTCAACCGAGCACATGGCCAGGTAGGTGCGGTTGGCGCGATCGAGCAGGAAGGAGATGTAGTACTCCTCGGCGATGTCACTGGCCTCGGCGACGAGCAGCTTCTTGACGATGTGGCCCTTGATGTCCAGACCGAGGATGTTCTGCGCGTGGGTGAAGGCATCGTCCGGGGTGGCGGCGTACTTGACGCCACCGGCCTTGCCGCGGCCGCCGACCTTCACCTGAGCCTTGATCATGACGGGCTTGCCGATTTCTTCGGCGATGGCCCTGGCTTCTTCGGCGGAGTCGGTAACCCGGCCCGGAGTAGTAGGTACGTTGTGCTTGGCGAACAGCTCTTTCGCCTGGTATTCGAAGAGATCCATGAGCTCACTGTCTGTCTGCGTTGACGATCGAATTCACTTCAGCGTTGGGCCGCACTGGCTCGCTGGGCACTTTAGCTACGTACGCATGAGTAGCCTGCACCGCCTACCACCCATGTGGTACATCTCACCCGACGACAGCGGGTGATACAAATCACATTCCCGTTGGACGGCACCGATAGGTTGCCACCGGGTTCGGATTTTCGTTACCGTCATTGGCGGTCTCGGTAACGGTATGGTCACGGAGCAAAGGATTTTTCGGTTGGCTGAGCACGATTCGTCAGGTACTCCCCTTGGAGAGGCGACGAACGCCGGCATCACCGAAGACGCTGCCCGCACCACCATCAAGCTCTCCCACGCTGTGAATCCCGCCGAAGTGACCGACATCATCCCGTTCAACGAGTTCGGCGACCTGCACGATCTGGACCTCTCGGAGAGCGCTTTCGACCGTGATTCCCGCGTCAATGCGGCTCCTGAACTTGATGACCTGGACGACACCGACGACCAGACTCCCCTGACGCTGACTGTGCCGGCCGAATTCCAGCAGCGCCAGGGCGCCCAGCGACTTTCCGCGAGCGCCTACCGAGACAGCCACACCGATACCAGCAATGGTCTCGACGACACCGACGTCATCGATCTGCGCGAGCGCCGCGGCAACCACCGCAAGGCCGAGCCCATCAACGGGGTCAAGGGCCGGCTGGTCGCCGCTGCCATGGCAGTCGGCGCCACCGCCGCCGCCGGATACTCCATGATGACCGGCGCCGACCAGCCGACCAGCACCAAGCTGGCCGCGGAGCAGGTTCAAGCGAGTGGATCAGCTGGGTCGTCCGATGGCATCCAGATCGTCAACGTGGCGCCCGCGGCGTCCACCAATGCGGTGCACGACCAGGAACTGGCCAATGGTGCCGCGTTCGCCCAGGAACGCGCCGAACGCGAAGCCCGCCTGGCCCGCCCGCTCTTCGTGATGCCGACCAAGGGCGTGTTCACCTCGGGCTTCGGCTACCGCTGGGGCGCCCTGCACGGCGGCATCGATCTCGCCAACTCGATCGGCACCCCGATCGTCGCAGTCTCCGACGGCGTGGTCGTCGACGCCGGCCCGACCGCCGGCTACGGCGCCTGGGTCAAGATCCGGCACTCGGACGGCACCGTGACCCTGTACGGCCACGTCAACTCCTGGCTGGTCTCGGTGGGTCAGCGCGTCTTCGCCGGCGACCAGATCGCCACCATCGGCAACCGCGGCAACTCCACCGGCCCGCACTGCCACTTCGAGGTTCTGCTGAACGGCACCCAGCGGATCGACCCGGTGCCGTGGCTGGCACAACGCGGCCTGAGCCCGGGTAACTACGTCGGCTGATTCGTGACGGACCACAGCTCTCCCGACGGTCCGTTGTCCGACCCCACCCAGGCCATGCGGCCAGCCCGGCATGCGGCCCCCCGTCCCCCACCCGCGCCGCCCCCCGATGTACTAACCCACACCCGGATGATACCGGGGGGGCGGCCCCGGGGC